>JADFKZ010000012.1 GCA_022564665.1 Planctomycetota bacterium
GTGACCTCGGCGCTCAAGGCGCCCAGGGAGACGCCGGTCCTCAAGGCCTCCAGGGTGCGCCGGGCGCTCAAGGCGTGCAGGGTGAGACCGGTGCTCAAGGCGTACAGGGTGACCCCGGCGCTCAAGGCATGCAGGGTGCGCCCGGCGCTCAAGGTGTGCCAGGTGAGACCGGCGCTCAAGGCGTGCAGGGTGACCCCGGTCCTCAAGGTGTGCAGGGTGAGACTGGCGCTCAAGGTGCGCAGGGTGACCCCGGTCCTCTAGGCGCACAGGGTGACCCCGGCCCTCGAGGCCTGCCCGGATCGCCCGATGCCGATTGGACGATTTTGGGAAGCGACATTGTCAGCGCAAATACAGGCAACGTTGGCATCGGGACCACGGTGCCGACGGCCAAGCTCGATGTGGCAGGCGGCAACATGCAATTGTCCAATTCCACGCCGACCGCCGGCAACATCTTGAAGGACAGCCAACTGTTCATACACAACTTTGGTACCGAGAACACCTTTCTCGGGCTGAACGCAGGCAACCTCAGGATGTCAGGCACACAAAATTCAGGCTTTGGATTCAGGGCTTTGTTCACCAACACCACCGGCAACGCGAATTCGGCGTTTGGACAGGACGCCTTGCTGAACAACACCACCGGCGGCTCGAACGCGGCGTTTGGAACCAACGCCTTGTTCAGCAACACTACCGGCTTAGACAACTCGGCGTTTGGAACGTTCGCCTTGCGCTTCAACCTCACCGGCGACCAGAACGCGGCGTTTGGAGGAAGCGCCCTGCTGAATAACACCACCGGCATCGTGAACTCGGCGTTTGGATTCAACGCCTTGTTCAGAAACACCACCGGCGACGAGAACGCGGCGTTTGGAGGGTCCGCCTTGCGCAGCAACCTCACCGGCAGCTCGAACGCGGCGTTTGGAGGGAACGCGTTGTTCAGCAACACCAACGGCGACGAGAACGCCGCGTTTGGAGCGTCTTCCTTGGCCGCCAACACCACTGGCTTGAACAACTCGGCGTTTGGAAACTTAGCCTTGCGTTTTAATATCAGCGGCGGCTCGAACGCGGCGTTTGGAGGGAACGCCTTGCACAATAACAAGGTGGGCTTCGACAACTCGGCGTTCGGAAGGCAGGCCTTGTTCAGCAGCGTCAACGGCGACGAGAACGCGGCGTTTGGAAGGAGCGCTTTGTTCAGCAACACCGGCAACGGGAACGCGGCGTTTGGAACGGGCGCCTTGGGCAGCAACACCACCGGCAACGCCAATATCGCGGTGGGCAGCTTCGCGGGTAGTCAGCTTGTCACCGGCGATAACAATATCTACATAGGGAATTCCGGCCTTGCGAGTGAGAGCGGACAGATTCGGATCGGGAGTTCAGGAACCCACACCGACGCCTTTATTCATGGCATCGCCGGTAACCCCGTCACGGGAGAAGCCGTCTTTGTCACGTCAGATGGCAAGTTGGGCACGCTCGCCTCTTCGATTCGTTTCAAGGAGGCGGTGCGTGACATGGAGGATGCCAGCAGCGTGCTGATGGATTTCAGGCCGGTGGCCTTCAAGTACCGGGAAGCGGTCGCCAATGGCAAAGACACTGAGCAGTATGGTTTGATTGCCGAGGAGGTGGCGAAGCTTGCTCCCGGCCTGGTTCAGTTCGATGCGGACGGAAAGCCGTTTTCGGTGCGGTACCATTTTCTGAGTTCCATGTTGCTCAACGAGATGCAGAAGCAGCATCGAACCATCGAGGATCAGGCTTCCGTGATCGAGCAGCAGAGGACCAGGATCGATGCCGTCGAGGCCCGCCTCGGAAAGCTGGAATCATTGCTCGGAGACTAACTGATAGGAACTTTGATCTTGGCCGATCCGTCCTGGGTGGTCCGCAGGGACCGTCCGGGTGGCGGTGTCGGCCTCGTGGAAGGTCCCCAAGAGGGTGCGATCCGCCTGGGGAACGTGACGGCCAGCCTCGCAACGACCACGACCGATCGGCCGAGCCGGCAAGATCCTCGCACACCGACCGCGCGGGCCCTCATCGCGGTGTGTGCAAAATCAACGGCGATGATCAATCCGCCGACCAGACGGGCTCGGAAGGCCCCGGGTCGTGGACGAACTCTGGATCACTGACATACTGAACCTCGCGGATCGTCGGCGACGTAGCTTGCGGCCGGGCCACTGGGTGCAGGCTGGATCCCTCCTAGTGAGTTAGCCCTCCCAATAGGGAGCGTCGCCCGACGTGTCAGCAGGATAGCGACCGGCAGTCGCCTCGCGCATCCGGTTGCGGAGACCGAGACGCATGGTCTCGACCGCACGCCGCAGACGCTCCAGGGCGACCTCGGGCGGATCGTTGAGGAGCTCATCGGAGGCGATGGGCCGGCCGGCCTGGACCCCGATCCGTCCCCTGAGCCGCGGGAACCGCCGCCCGATCGGCCAGATGTCGTAGGTGCCGTCGACAGCAACGGGGACAACGACGGCCTTCGTCCTCTGTACGAGCACAAGCACGCCCCGATGAAAGGGAGCCATCACCCCGTCGCGGGTTCGGCCGCCCTCGGGAAAGATCAGCACACACCCGCCCGCTCTCAGCTGGGCGATGGCAGCCCGCACCGCTGACACATCGCCCCGCCCGCGCTTCAGCGGGATCGCGCCCACCTGGCGCATCAGCCAGGCAAGCGGCCCAAACGAAAAGAGTCCCGCCTGCGCCACCGACAAAAAAGGGCGATCCGCCACCTGCCATCCGATCAACAGCGGATCGTAGTGTGATTGATGATTCGCCGCGAAGATAATCGGGCCCCGCCGGGGAATGAGGTCCCGGCCGGCCCAGCGCACCCGATACACCAGCCGGAAGAACAACGACAACACCATCGGGACCACCGTCCACCACAACAGGACCTCAAAAAAGGAATGGGTCGGTCCGCGGCGACCAAATTCCAGGACCCTCACCTGCCCAACCCTGCCTGACCAAGACGCTCGCGGACGATCCGGGCCAGTTCCTCGACCACCTCCTCGGCGGAGCGGCGGCTGGAGTCTATCTCGATGGCCCCGGGCGGCCGCAGAAGCGGGCCGTCTGCGCGGGCGGAATCCATCTCGTCGCGTTGGGCAATCTCGCGGACCACGCGGTCGTGATCGACCTCGATGCCAGCCGCCTCGAGCTGCCCGGCGCGGCGGCGGGCTCGCTCCGTGACATCGGCGTCAAGGTAGAACCGAACCGCTGCCTCTGGAAATACCACCGATCCTTGATCCCGGCCCTCGCTGACCAGACAGGGATGATCTCGGGCGATCGCCCGCTGCATCTCGACGAGCACGCGTCGGAGCGGCTCCTGGGACGCCACCACCGAGACGATCTCGCCGATATCCAGATCCCGGATCCGCACGCTGACGTCGCGATCTCCCACTTTCATGCGGGGCGGATCCTCGGCGAAGTCGAAATGAAGGTCGGCACGCCCGACCGCTCGGGCCAGGGCGGGCCCGTCTGGGGGAGCAATGCCCTGCTCGATGGCGAGCAGCGCCGCCGCCCGGTACATCGCGCCCGTGTCGAGAAACTCAAGCCCCAGATGGCGCGCCAGCAGCCGGGCGACGGTGGATTTGCCGGTGCCAGCCGGACCGTCGATGGTGATGATCACGCCGCGTCGCTTCTGGTCGAGCCAAGTCGGCATGGTGCGCAGCGCACGCTCACGCCTCACGTTGGTCGGCGTCAATCGCCTGTTGGAGAATCTTGCGGGCGGCCTCAATGTTGGCGACGGGATCGCCCTTGCCAACGTAGTCGATTGCCAGCGTGTTGAGGAACCCCACGCTGCGAATCGCCGCCACGCCCTCGGCCAGGTCGTATCGTTTGTGCGCGCCCTTCCGGTCGAACTCCTCCACCGTTGCGTGCACCGCACCCGCATACGGCACCAGCTTGCGCAACTCGTCGACGAGATCACCGCTGGTCGCGGCGTGGCCGAAGTCCGGAAGCGAACCGATCCGAAAGCCGCCAATTCGCTTGAGGAGGTCGGTGAGCCTCTCCGGCCTCTTCGTCAGGCCCTCGTGTGGCGCTACGAGCAGGTTGAGCTCCAACCGCTCGACGGCGGGCATGACGTCCTTGAGCTCCTCGGCGGTTCGGTCGAACGCCTCGTCCGTGTCGGGGCCGTCACAGCGGATCGCCAGGGCATTACACCCGAGCCGGTTCGCCGCCTCCGCCAGCCGCTTGATCCTGTCCAACGCCGGACACTGCCCGTCCGGCTCCCCCTCGTCCGGCGCGGTGAAGCTGAGCGGCGCATCCTCGATGAGGACCAGACAGGGGCATCCCGCCTTATCAGCCCGGTCTCGGAGCGTGTCAAGGTCCTGAAGGCTCCAGCCCGCCAGCATCGAGGAGGGCACATTGATCCCCCGAAGCTGGAGCTTTTCGATGGCAAATGCGGGCAGGTCGACCAAGGACAGGGAGCCCGCCCCGTTTCGACACACGAGCTCCTGCAGCGATCGGGCGGCGAGGGTCAACAACATGGCCATCGAACCGGCGTGGCGAACGTCATCGGAACCAGTCGGGACAAGGACCGCAGGCTAGCCCACGAAGACAACCACGTCCAACTGCGGGTCCGCAAACCCCGGGTGGAGATAGGCGCCCCTCCCGCACAGCAGGCGGCCACAGAGAAAACGCCGACCAGGTACGGCCGACGTTTTCCGGAGGGGAGAAAGATCCTTGGAAAGTCGCCGCCGGGCACACCCCCCGGCACGGCTCATGATAGCCCACCGCCCGGTAAACACAACGGAATCCGAGACAATTTTACCCATCTTCTCAGCTGGGAGTCGCAATCGCCTGAGGCCGGGGCACTTCTGCCGCAGGGTTCCGCAGCCCTAGCCTGGATTATTCATGACCATCTACTGCGCCCTCGCAACAACGTCCATAAATAATCCGGGCGAACAGCTTCCAGAGAAACGTGAAGTGCCACGCTTGCGACCCTGGCGACGGCTTTGGGCCGGCCTCCCTAGAGCCGGCGTCGGCCCACCGTCGGCGGCGAGAATGATTATCATGTCCGGCCCCCTTGAGCGATGACGGCGGAGTTGAGACGATGTCCAGCCCCCGCGAGCGCCGGTACAGCGAAACCCACGAATGGGTCGATCTCGATGCGGACGTGGTAACTCTCGGCATCACGCAGTACGCCGCCGACGAGCTCACCGACGTCACCTACGTCGAGATGAGGCCGGTGCACACCACAATCATGCCCGGGGAAGCCGTAGGCGAGGTGGAGTCCGTCAAGGCCACCAGCGACGTCATCTCGATCATCGGCGGCGAGATCATCGAGGTCAACGAGGAAGCGAGCCGGACACCCTCGCTTTTGAACTCCGATCCCTACGGCGCCGGCTGGCTGGTGAAGATCCGAACCGCCGATCCCTCGCCCCTCGACCGGCTCATGGACCACGAGACTTACGACAACCGGTTCCCGCTCAGGAAGTAAGCCTGCACATGCGCCGCGTCGTGGCGCATAGAATGGGCGAATGAGCTGCGGCAATCGGTTCCGCCTCACAAGTGAGTACAAACCCACCGGGGACCAGCCGGCCGCGATCGAGGCGCTGGTTGCCGGGATCCGCTCCCCCCGGCGACACCAGAGCCTGCTGGGGGCCACGGGCACGGGCAAGACCTTCACAATGGCCAACATCATCGCGCAGGTGGGCAAGCCCACCCTGATCATCAGCCACAATAAAACGCTGGCTGCCCAGCTCTACGAGGAGATGCGCGAGCTTTTTCCCGACAACGCGACCAGCTACTTCGTCAGCTACTACGACTACTACCAGCCAGAGGCATACATCGCCCAGCGGGACATCTATATTGAGAAGGACGCCTCGCGCAACGACAACCTTGACCGGCTGCGGCTCGCCGCCACCAGCAACCTGCTTTCGCGAAGCGACGTCATTGTCGTCGCCTCGGTCAGCTGCATCTTCGGTCTGGGCTCACCCACCGACTACAACGATCGCGTTCTGACCCTGACCAGGGGTCAGAGCGTTGATCGCCGCGCGATCCTGCTGGCGTTGGCCGAGATGCTCTACACCCGCAGCGACGTGGAGCTGGTCCGCGGGAAGTTTCGCGTCCGCGGCGACGTGATCGAGGTTCATCCCGCCTATGAGCACTACGCGGTCCGCATCGAGCTCTTCGGCGACGACGTCGATCGACTGGAGCTGATCCACCCCACCAGCGGCGAGGTGCTCGCCGAGGAGCGCCAGGTCTTCATCTTTCCTGCCGTTCACTATCTCATGCCCCACGATCGGCTCGAGCCTGCGCTGGCAGGGATCCGGGCGGAGCTCGACGAGCGTCTCGGTCAGCTCCGCGCCGATGGCAAGCTGCTGGAGGCGCAGCGTCTTCTGGCCAGAACCCGCTACGACCTGGAGATGATCGAGGAGGTCGGCTACTGCTCGGGCATCGAGAACTACTCGCGTCACCTGGACGGCCGGGCCCCCGGGGAGAAGCCCTACACGCTGCTGGATTACTTCCGCCACGTCCCTGCCCGCGATCCGGACGACTGGCTGGTGTTCGTCGACGAATCGCATGTCACGGTGCCCCAACTGCGGGGGATGTATCACGGCGACCGAAGCCGCAAGCAGGTCCTCGTGGACCATGGATTCCGGCTGCCCAGCGCTTTGGACAACCGCCCCCTGCGTTTCGACGAGTTCGAGCAGATGGTGCCACAGGTGATCTTCGTCTCGGCCACGCCGGGGGACTATGAGCTTGAGATTTGTGGCGGCGAGGTCGTGGAGCAGATCATCAGACCGACCGGCCTCGTCGATCCACCCATTGACATCAGGCCTACCAGCGGGCAGGTCGCCGATCTGATCGAGCAGTCCCGGATACGGGTCAAGCGTGGCGAGCGGGTCCTGATCACCGTCCTGACCAAGCGTCTCGCCGAGGACCTCACGAGGTACCTCCACGAGCAGGACCTGAACGTCCGCTACCTTCACAGCGAGATCGACACGCTCCAGCGCGTCCAGATACTGCGCGAGCTGCGGGAAGGTGCCTTTGACGTGCTCGTGGGGGTGAACTTGTTGCGGGAAGGGCTCGACCTTCCCGAGGTTTCGCTGGTGTGCATCATTGACGCCGACAAGTCGGGCTTTCTTCGCAGCGAGTCCAGCCTGATCCAGACAATGGGCCGCGCCGCCCGCAACGCCAATGCCCAGGTCATCATGTTCGCCGACACCGTCACCGAGCAGATGCGGGGCGCGATTGATGAGACCCAGCGCCGCCGCGCAATACAGCTGGCGTACAACAAGGAGCACGGAATTACCGCCCGCACCATCGAGAAGGCGATCCGCCGCGGGATCGAGACGGAGCTCAAGGGGCGAGACACGGCTCGCGCGGCGGTGGGTCTGGCCACCAAGAAGGAACAGCATGACCGTGAGGAGCTGATACGGATCCTGGAAGCGGAGATGCTCGAGGCCGCCGAACGTCTGGACTTCGAAAAGGCCGCCGTCATTCGCGACCAGATTGTCGCCTTGAGGTTGAACGCCGACGACGGCTCATCCGCGGGCGTCGAAAAGTCGGTCGTCCAAGAGGCCACGCCCGGCATGGCAGGCTCGAGAAAGGGAAAGAGAGGCCGCCGACGCCGCCGGACGGCATTTTGAACGACCGTGGGCGATCGTGGGTCGCCGTAAGGGATCAAGGCTCGGGCTTCCGGCCTTTCCCGAACCCCGAACCCCGAACCCCGAATCCATTCGGCGTTGGCCACTGCCCCCTCACGCTGATCGCTTGAAGGGGCGGTCGACGAGCAAAAACGTCTTGAGCTTGTCGGGGGGCGGCGACGCCGACGAAGCTGCCTGCTCATCACAAAAGATGATCCCCGCCACGCCGCGTCCCCCGAGGCGGATGGTGCGGGTTGCCCATTTGAGTATCTGATAGTCGGCAAGGTCGCCCATCGAGGGATCCCCGTCCGTTGCCGCCCTGGGTCCGGCCTTGCCGCGTGCCATCGGGCGGTGGGGTCTCGGCTGGTGATTCGCCATGGGCATCATCCCTGGCCTGAACGGTCCATGCCTCAACGTGACCAACAGCTCTAGTCTCGGCCGAATCGCGGCGAGGCTGAACCACAGGCGGCCATTCCCAGCGGCAGGGTCGCTACACTTGCTCTGATGAAGAGGGTTTCCCTACCCGACCGCGCAAACGTCCTGCTCATCGGCGGCGGTGGCCGGGAGCACGCGATCGCCCATGCGCTTTCCCGCTCGCCCCGGCTGGGCGAACTGTGGCTCACCGATACCGCCAACGCGGGGCTGGGCCGTCTGGGACGGCGCAGTCCCCAACCGGTGGATCTCTCCAACGTCTTCATGATGCAGCGATGGTGCGACCGCAACGAGATCGATCTGGTCGTGGTCGGCCCGGAGGCGCCGCTGGCCGCGGGAATCACCGACGTGCTCACGACCGACCGCCGGCGGGTCTTCGGCCCCTCCAAGGCAGCCGCCCAGATCGAATCGAACAAGGTGTTCGCCAAGCAGCTGATGCGACACGCCGCGATTCCCACCGCCGCAGCACGAATCTTCAGCGAACCCGAAACCGCCCGGGCGTACATCCACGCACACGAGGAACCGTGCGTGGTCAAGGCCGCGGGGCTGGCGGAGGGCAAGGGCGCGTTCGTCTGCGAGACGCCTGCCGAGGCCCTGGAGGCCCTCCAGCAGCTCATGGTCAGCCGCGTCTTCGGCGATGCGGGGGCGACCATCCTCATCGAGGAGAAGCTCACGGGTCAGGAGGTGAGCGTGCTGGCACTCGTGGACGGCCGATCGATCTGGCTGCTCGACCCCTGCCAGGATCACAAGCAACTCGGCGAAGCCGACACCGGCCCCAACACCGGCGGGATGGGTGCCTATTGCCCCACACCCCTGCTCGACGCTGCAGCGATGGACGCCGTTCAGCGGCAGATCATCGTTCCCGCAATCGACGCCCTACGCCGCGAGGGAATCGCGTATCGGGGCGTCCTGTACACCGGTCTCATGCTCACCCCCGCCGGACCCAAGGTCCTGGAGTTTAATTGCCGATTCGGCGATCCCGAGTGCCAGGCACTGCTCATGCGTCTTGAGGGCGATCTCCTGGAGATCCTCTGGGCAACCTCGACCGGGTCCCTGAACGATATCACCATCCGCTTCGATGACCGGACCGCCTGCTGTGTGGTCATGTGCTCGGAGGGCTATCCCGGAGCGTACGAAAAGGGCAAGGTGATCACGGGGGTCGAGGCCGCGGAGGCGCTGGGCGGCGATCAGGAAGAGGTGAGGGTCTTCCACGCCGGGACAACCACCGCCGACGACGGCACGCTCCTGACCAATGGCGGCCGAGTGCTCGGGGTCACCGCGCTGGCCGAGGACCTGCCGTCGGCACGTGACCTCGCCAACGCCGCCTGCCGGAAGATACATTTCCAAGGCGCATACTTTCGACGGGATATTGGCGATCGAGTCTTGGCGAAGGTGAGTGATCGGTGATTGGAGGGGTTCGGGAAAGCGGCGGGCTCCCATTTCTGAACCCTGAGCCCTGAACCCCCCTCTTTTCTCCGCGCTGCTCTGCGGCCCTCCGCGGTGAATCTTCGCATTCTCCGGCGGCCTTGCAAACGCAGCGCAATCAACAGAATCTAGCTAACAAAGGTTGCGTCAAAGCGTAGCGGCCGATCGAATCGGACGCGTAGCCGCCAGAGCGAGTGGCGGCCGGAGGCCGCTACGGAGCGCTCTAAACAGACGCGAGCGTCGCCCTGAGCGTATCGACCACCCGGGCGATGATCGGAATCGCGGCGTCGATCTCCTGCTCGGTGGTGTGGCGGGAGAGGCTGAAGCGGAGGGAGGCGGCCACCGCCGCGGGCGCAAGGCCCATGGCGACGAGCACCGGTGACGGCTCCACAGAGCCGCTGGAGCACGCGGCTCCCGCCGAGGCGTACACACCCCGTTCCGAGAGAAGCAACAGGATCGCCTCGCCCTCCAGCTTTCCGAAGGCGATGTTGGAAGTGCTCCACAGACGCGGGGCATCGGCACCGTTGACGGTCGCCTCGCCTGCGGCGGCGATGATCCTGCGCTCGAAGGAGTCTCGAAGGCGGGCGAGCCGTGTCCGCTCGTTGGTGGCCAGCCACGTGTGCGCAAGCCGCGCCGCGGCCCCCATGCCCACGATCCCCGAGAGGTTCTCCGTCCCCCCGCGCCGCCCGCGCTCCTGACCACCGCCGATTACCTGCGGTCGGATGCGGATGTCACCTCTGAGGTACAGCCCGCCGATTCCCTTGGGACCGTGGAACTTGTGGGCGGAGAAGGTCACAAGATCGATGGGAAGCCCCGCGACCTCCAGCGGCATCTTGCCCACGCCCTGGGTGGCATCGGTGTGAAACCACACACCCCGGCTTCGGCACATCCGCCCGATCTCCTCGATCGGCTGGATCACACCGGTCTCGTTGTTGACCCACATCACCGAGACCAGCGCGACCTGATCGACCTTGCGGTCCAGCAGATCCTCCAGCGCGTTCAGATCCAGGAGGCCCCTCGCGTCACATCGCACCCAGATCACCTCCGTCCCGGTGTCTTGGAGCGTCTCGGCAAGCTCACGCACCGTGGCGTGCTCGAGCCGGTTGGTGACGAGAACGCTGCGCTTGGCCTGGGCCGACAACGCGCCGCGGATGGCCAGGTTCGCCGCTTCGGTACCCCCCGAGGTCACCACCAGCTCCCCGTCACGGCATCCGATGAGCTTGCACACGCTCTCCCGGGCCAGCTCCATCGGCCAGCGGGCCTCCTGACCGGCGCGGTGGGCGCTGGAGGGATTCGCCCAGCCCTCCCGCAGCGACTCGATCATCGCTGTGACGACCTCGGGTGCGGGCCGCGTGGTCGCGTTATTGTCCAGGTAGATCTTCACCGTCAAAGCATAGGCCCGCCCTGGTCGCCCACTGCGAACACCGACCGCCTCAGCCGAAGCACGAAGTACCCCGCCCCCAGGATCATAAGCCCGGCGCTGACAAGAAAGATCCGCTGTGGGGCGTCCCCAAAGGCAGGTCGAATGATCCAGTAGATCAACGAGGCCACCGACAGAAAACCAAACGAGATCGCGTTGGCGGTCCCGAGGAACCGGCCCCGCTCACTGTCAGGTGACAGATGCTGCAGGAGCGATTGCAGGGGGATGATGTAGAAGCCAGCGAAGAATCCCGCCCCGACGATGAATCCGGCCACGTTCCAGAACGTGGGCCGGATGACACCAAGCAGCACGAAAAACAGGGTAATCCCTACGGCCCCTACGGGGACCAGCCTCGGCTCGATGCGATGGCCCGAGACCAGCCCGGCGGTCACGCTGCCGACCCCAATGGCGATCGCCATGATCCCAAGGAGCCTGCTTGCCATCTCCCGGCTGATCTCGAGCACCTCCCAGTACTCGGGAAGGACCAGAAGCGCCAGGCCGGCGAGGAGGTAGAAGTAGCCCCACGCCAGCGCCACCATCAACAAGGGAGACTTCGACATCTCGCGGATTGCCTTGATATAGGTTGCAAAGGGATTCCAGTCATATTTCAGCCCGCGATCTCCGGGCTCGAGCCCGGTGAGAAAAAGGACCGCACCCAACCCCGCCAACGCCAACGCCACCATGACGGCCCCCGGCAGCCACAGCGCGGACTCCGGTTGCCGGCCCGCCGCATCGACAAGCGGGTCGTACCGGTCGGCGATAATGCCCGCCGCCAGCGTTCCCACGATGACGGCAATGTTGGTCATCATGTTGATCGTGCCGTTGGCTCGGCTCAGATCGCGCGAGCTGACGAGCTCCGGGATCATCCCGTACTTGGCGGGTCCGAAGAAGGCGCTCTGGCAGGTCAGCGCCACCAGTGCCCCAAGCGTCACCCACAGATTGCCCATCCAGAAACCCAGAAGCGCAACGGCGGCGATCGGGATCTCCACGACCTTCACCAGGACGCTCACAAACCGCTTGCTGTTGCGGTCAGCGAACTGACCGGCGTACCCCGACAGCAGGATGAAGGGCAACGTGAAGCACAGCCCCACGATCCCCTGCCCGCCCGCACCCAGCCGACCCTCCCAGACGCCGCCGGCGATCACCATGAAGGTCAGGACGCCTTTGAGAATGTTGTCGTTGGCGGCACCGAGGAACTGCGTGCCCAGCAATGAGAGGAACCCGCGTTTGACAAGGTTGCTCCTCACGCATCGCCCCATATCAAAGCCGCCCCGCGTCGCGGGGCGGATAATGCGGCTGAGAGGACTCGAACCTCCACGGGAAATTACTCCCACTAGAACCTGAATCTAGCGCGTCTGCCAGTTCCGCCACAGCCGCAGCCGCAGCTGCCGGCAGATCATACCGCCGCAGCGCTACGCCCGCACCGACTGTGGCCGCTCGAGAGGTTCGGCGGTCTCCTTCGGCTCCTCGGCAAGCCCCCGCTTCACGAGCACGGCCTTTCTCACTTCGCCAAACAGATCCGCGTTGTCGCGGAGAAAGACCTTGGCGTTCTCCCGCCCATGCCCGAGACGAACGTCCCCGTAGCTGAACCACGCCCCGGACTTGGCGATCACGCCATCCTCCACGGCCAGATCCAGCAGATCACCGGAAGCGCTTATCCCCTCGTCGAACATGATGTCGAACTCCGCGTCGCGGAAGGGGGGAGCGATCTTGTTCTTGACCACCCGGGCCCGGACGCGATTGCCGATCGAGCGATCACCGTCCTTGATCGCGCCGATCCGGCGAATGTCGATCCGCACCGCGGCGTAGAACTTCAGCGCCCTGCCTCCGGGCGTGGTCTCGGGTGAGCCGTACATCACGCCGATCTTCTCTCGCAACTGGTTGATAAAGATGACCACGCACTTGCTGTGAGCGATGGCCCCGGTCAGCTTGCGGAGAGCCTGGCTCATCAGTCGAGCCTGAAGCCCGACGTGGACGTCGCCCATCTCGCCCTCGATCTCCGCTCTCGGGATCAGTGCGGCAACCGAATCGATCACGATCACGTCCACGGCGTTCGAGCGGACGAGCATCTCGCAAATCTCCAGCGCCTGCTCGCCGGTATCCGGCTGCGAGACGAGCATCTCATCAAGCTTGACGCCGATCTTCTTGACCCAGCCGGGGTCCAGCGCGTGCTCGGCGTCGATAAAGGCCGCCACCCCGCCCGCCCTCTGGGCATTTCGGACCACGGTCAGGGCCAGCGTGGTCTTGCCTGAAGACTCAGGCCCGAAGATCTCCGCACACCGACCGCGGGGCAGCCCCTGACCGCCCAAGGCCAGATCAAGGCTCAGAGCACCCGTGGAAACCCCCGCGACCGCCCCCGTCGCCTTGGCGTCCAGACGCATGATCGCACCCTGGCCAAAGGTCTTGGCGATCTGGCTCAGCGTCCGCTCCAGGGAGTCCAGGCGTGCCCTGTCCTCGCTCACGGCCTTGGCCCTGCCCCGGTTGGGTTTTCCGTTCACTTGCGTCGTCCCGGCGTTGTCTTTGTTGGCAATCGACACCATAGGTGGGCTCCAAAGGTTGGTCAATGTTCGGTGTTCGATAGGATGCCCAGCTGATCGACCATGTCAAGGGTTTGTTCGGTATTTTTTCGGGTATATTCTCACTGGCCGGAGCGACCCAGCGACCAGGCTATAGAGCGAAGGATCTGTAGAGGCGGCACTTACGATCGAAGTGGATCGTCGGTCCTGCGATCAGCCGACAGCCCCACAGCTCGCAGATTGCATCAAAGCGTAGCGGCCGATTGAATCGGCCGCGTAGCCGCCAGAGCGAGTGTGCGGCCGGAGGCCGCTACGGAGCGCTCAAACTAGTAGTTCGGCGTGGGCGCCCGGAACCTGCTCAGGTCAATGTCCTTGAACCAACGCAACGTCCGCTCGAGGCCGTCGCGAAGCGGCACCTTCGGCTCCCAGTCGAGCCTCCGACGCGCCAGATTGATGTCCGGCCGGCGGCACATCGGATCGTCCGCCGGATGCGACCGGGCCATGGCGATCGAAGAGGATGAACCGGTCAACTCCTTGACCATCTCTGCCAATTGGCGGATGGTGAATTCCTCGGGATTGCCGAGGTTGACGGGTCCGGGGAAGTCGTCCGGTGCGTCCATCATCTTCAGGATGCCGTCGATCAGGTCATCGACGTAACAGAATGAACGAGTCTGCTCCCCGCTGCCATAGAGGGTGATCTCCTCGCCCGCCAGCGCCTGGCGGATGAAGTTGCTGACGACCCGTCCGTCATAGGGGTGCATCCTGGGCCCGTAGGTGTTGAAGATGCGGACCACGCGGATGTTGACGCCGTTTTGCCGACGGTAGTCGAACATGAGCGTCTCGGCCGCCCGTTTACCCTCGTCGTAGCAGGCACGCGGGCCGATGGGGTTGACGTTGCCGCGATACTCCTCAGGCTGGGGATGGACGTCGGGGTCCCCGTAGACCTCGCTGGTCGAGGCGTGGAGGATCTTGGCCCGCACCCGCTTGGCCAGCCCCAGCATGTGAATCGCCCCCATCACCGACGTCTTGATCGTCTTGATTGGGTTGTACTGATAGTGGCCCGGGGCCGCCGGGCAGGCGAGGTTGTAGATCTCGTCCACCTCCAGGAAAAGCGGGTGGGTAACGTCGTGGCGGATCAGCTCAAAGTTGCGTCGGTCCCGCAGATGCTCGACATTGGAGATCTGGCTCGTGAAGAAGTTGTCCACGCAGATCACATCCTGCCCGGCGGCGACAAGCCGGTCGCAGAGGTGTGAGCCGAGGAAGCCGGCCCCGCCGGTGACGAGGACCCGTTTGATCATTGGGCCACGGAATCAGGAGTCATGGGTTCGGGACCAGGGGGCAAACATACCCGATTTCGGTGCGCCGACGTCTTGTCGATCTCGGCTCGCCGGGCGACGATCTGAACCTTGAGCACCTTTGAGACCCATCCGCGGACGGTCGTCGGTGTGATGAGCGGCACCAGCATCGACGCCATAGACGTGGCCGCGGCCTCGATCAGCGGGCGGGGCCTGAGCATGCGGGCCAAGCTCGTGGTCTTCGGGACGACCGCTCTCGGCCCGCTTGCCGGCGACCTGAGGCGGGCGGCGGGCGGGGAGCCGATGCCCGCCCAAGCGTTCGCCGCCCTCGGTGAAGCGCTCGGCCGACGGTACGTCGACGCGATCGTTGAGGCGGCCGGGCGCCAGGCACCGTTTGATCTGATCGCGGTCCACGGCCAGACGATCATCCACCGGCCGCCGCTGTCCTGGCAGCTTCTCAACCCCGCACCAATAGTCCGGCGGTTCCGGTGCCCCGTCGTGAGCGATCTGAGACAGTCGGACCTCGCCGCCGGCGGCCGGGGCGCCCCCATCACCCCGCTCGCCGACCGGGTGCTCTTCGCCCAGGACGGGGTCGCACGGCTGATCGTCAACCTCGGGGGGTTCTGTAACGTGACGGTGCTGTCACAGACACCAAGCCAAGAAGGAACGGCCGAGGAGTCCGAGGTTCCCCCCGGCAGGAGAGCGGGTATCCCCAGCCCCCAGCCGCGCCGGCAGGATGCCAACCGGCATGAGCGCATGGACGCCAAGCAGCTGACAGATGTCTATGGCTTCGATCTCTGTGCGTGCAACCACGTGCTCGATGAAGTGGCCCGCGAGACCCTGGGTGCAGAATACGACGCCGGCGGCCGCGCCGCAGCCCGCGGGCGACCCCACAGCGGCGCTTTGGCCTCGCTCGCGGCGCTTCTCGTCCGACAATGCGACGAGCGACGGTCGCTGGGAAGCGGTGACGAGCTGACAGGGTGGGTCGCCGCCCACCGCAGGCGGGTTCCCGCGGAGGATCTCGCCGCCACCGCCGTTGCGGCGGTTGCCGAGACCATCGCCAACGCCCTCGGCTCACTTGACGCCGACGAGGTCATCATCGCCGGCGGCGGCACTCACAACGCGGCGCTGGTCAACGCCCTTCGCCACCGCATTCCCCGGCCGGTGAGGCTCAGCGACGCTCTGGGCGTTCCCGCCAAGGCGCGGGAGGCGATGGCCATGGCGGTCCTGGGAGCCCTCTGCGCAGACGGAGTCCCCATCACCCTGCCGCGGATCACGGGTTGCCAGGAGGCGACTGTCGCCGGCTCGTGGTGGCTGCCCGACGGATTCAGCACGACGAAGTCGTCCGAAGGCTAGGGATCTCTGTCGAGCCGCGAACTGACCATCAGCTCGAGATCGCGGTCGCGGAATCGCTCACCGCTGAAGGTCCACTTTGCCTCGCGGTGGGAGATCGAATCGGCGTTGGTGCCGACGATCTCGCCCGGCATCACGACGGTGATCTGGAAGGAGTCGTCGCCGAGGTCGCCGGTGATCTGAAGCTCCCGCCGCTGCGACTCGTAGTGCTCGGTGAACGCCCGCAGCCTGCTACCGGTGTACCCGCAGAACTCGCGCATCGAGGTCTTCAGCAGCTTGAACGCATCCGCCTCCCAGCGCTCGGTCTCGTCCTTGATCGCCGCGTCCCGCTCATCTTTTTCCTGGATCTCAAGGAGGCTCGCCACCCGGTCGGTTCTCAGTTTCGCCTTCATCCCGCTGATCGCCGAATGGACCCCAAGCCACCCGTCCTGGGGAGCATCGGGCGACAGCTCCAGATGTGCCCTGCGGGCGAAGGCGAGCATCTTGGCCACCTCGAAATCGGCGTAGGCACCGATAACGAGCATGTGATCGGCGCGTGTAAGCTCCTCGTGCTCCTTGTCCTTGAGAACCTTGAGCTTCTCTTCCAGCAGCAGCTCGCGCAATTCCTGGATCCGCGCCCACTCGCGGGCGGGATAGATTCGATGAAAGTGGTAGTAGATCCCGTCGGGGCGGTCCTCGATGGTGATCGCCGTCGGGAACTGCAGATACTCACCGGAACGGGAATCTCCCGGCACAGCGAAGTTGGCCGGCAGCGGCATGTCCGCCCCCAAGAGGGTTTCCGCCCGCAGGAGGTACCGCTTCTCGCCCTCTTCGTCCTCCTCGACCCACTCCTCGGTGAGCCAGCCACCGGCGAGCGCGGGCGCCGTACCGGCCCGGTGCAGCTCCTCAAAGGACTCCGTCTTGAAAAGGATCTCGATGCCGACCGTGCCGTCAGGCTCGACGGTGATCCGCTCGGAGCGCTCCAGACAACCCCCAAGGCCAAGTGCGAGGGCCAGGCCAACGCCCGACCTTAGAGTGGAATCTCTCCTTGTCATCGACCGACCTCCCGACACCGCACGCCAATTCTAGGTCGCCGTCCAAGACCCACGAACCGGGGCTTCGCTTCGCTCAGCCTCAGCCACCCAGCGGGAGTCAGATGGCTATCGGCAAGAGATTGCGCCCACGTTATTCTCCGGCCGACAGCCGACAGCCTCTTCCTACCCCACCCCCACAAGCTCGGCCCGCACTGCCTTGGCCGCCTCGACCATGTTCTTGAGCGCCGGGCGCACTTCCTCCCACCGCCTGGTCTTGAGGCCGCAGTCAGGGTTGACCCACACCTTTTCCGGCGCGAGATACTTCGTCGCCTTCAACAGCAGCTGCTTGATCTCCTCGACCCCGGGAACACGAGGCGAGTGGATATCGAAGACGCCGGGGCCGATCTCGTTGGGATAGTCGTAGCTCTCGAACGCCTCCAGCAACTCCATCTGCGAGCGCGAGCTCTCGATGGAGATCACGTCCGCGTCCAACTCGCCGATCGCCGAGATGATGTCGTTGAACTCCGAGTAGCACATGTGGGTGTGTATCTGCGTCGCGTCGCTGACGCCCGACGACGCCAGCCGGAAGCATTCCACCGCCCAGGCCAGGTAGGCAGGCCAGTCGGCTCGCTTCAGCGGCAGCCCTTCACGGAACGCAGGCTCGTCGATCTGGACCAGGCCGATCCCCGCCGCCTCCAGGTCGCACACCTCATCCCGGATGGCCAGGGCGATCTGCCGCGCCGTGTCCCGCCGCGGCTGATCGTCGCGGACGAACGACCACTGGAGCATGGTGATGGGTCCGGTGAGCATCCCCTTGACCGGCCTGTCGGTCAGCGACGCGGCGTAGGTGCTCCAGCGGACCGTCATCGGCTCGGGACGAGCGACGTCCCCGTAGATGATTGGCGGGCGGACGTAGCGGGAGCCGTAGCTCTGGACCCAGCCCTGCCCGGTGAAGGCAAACCCGGTCAGCCGCTCCCCGAAATACTGGACCATGTCGTTCCGCTCCGGCTCGCCGTGAACCAGGACATCGATCCCGATCTCCTCCTGGAAGCGGACGATGCGGCCAATCTCCTGCTCAAGAAACGCTTCATATGCCTCACGGTCGATCTGACCCTTCGTAAAGGCGGATCGCTTGGCACGCACCTCGGAGGTCTGGGGAAAAGAGCCGATGGTCGTGGTCGGGAAGGGCGCCAGTGGCAGCTTGCCCCGCTGAACGAGCCTTCGCTGGGCATAGGGGCTTCCGCGCCGCGTGTCGCCGGGACCGAGGGCCGCGACCCTCTTCTTGACCTCGGGCCGGTGGACGCGGACCGACGCGCCGCGACTGGCGATCCGTCGGCGGTTGTCCTCGATCTGTTCGCCGACCGCGTCGCGGCCCTCGCTCATGGCCCGGGCAAGAACGGCCAGCTCCTGGAGCTTCTGGTCGGCAAAGCTCAACCAGTTGCGGATCTCGGGGTCGAGCTTCTGCTCACGTGCAAGGTCGATGGGCACGTGGAGCATCGAGCAGGAGGGCGCCACGATGAGCCGCTCATGCCCGATCGCGGCGACGATCTTCTGAAGAACCTCAAGCGAGCGGCCCAGATCGTTCAGCCAGACGTTGCGGCCGTCCACAACGCCCGCCGAGAGCGCCATCGACTGCGGCAGCCGGCTCAGGACATCATCAAGTTGCTCTGGAGCACGCATCAGATCGAGGTGGATTCCGTCGACGGGAAGGCCAAGCGCCGTTTCCAGGTTGGGTCCCAGTTCGCCGAAATAGCTCGTCAGGAGAATTTTCAGGCTGCCTCCGGCCTGGCGCAGACGGCCAAAAGCAGTTTCGTATGCCCCCCGCGCGGCATCCTGGAGGTCCAGCGCCAGGCAGGGCTCGTCGATCTGAACCCACTCGGACCCCGCTTCGGCGAGCCGTGTGAGAACCTCTTCATAGACCGGAAGAAGCCGCTGCAGCAGGTCAAGCCGCCGGACGTTGGAGTCCTTCGCCTTGCCCAGCAGGAGGAAGGAGACGGGGCCGAGAATCACGGGCCGGGTCAGAATGCCCAGCTGTTTCGCCTCGTTGAACTCGTCGACGACCTTTGTCGAGGCGAGCGAAAACCGCTGACCCGCCTCAAACTCCGGCACGATGTAGTGATAGTTTGTGTCAAACCACTTCGTCATCTCCATGGCGGTAACGTCGCGGTCGGGGGTCCCAACGCCGCGGGCCATGGCAAAGTAGGTGTCGAGGTCGACCGTGTCACCCGCGAATCCGTACCGCGGGGGGACGGCCCCGACCATGGCACAGGTATCCAGCACGTGGTCGTAGTAGGAGAAGTCACTCGAGGGAATGTGGTCGATGCCCGCCGCCTGCTGACGCTGCCAGCCCCCCGCTCGGAGTGTCGCAGCCACCCGCTGAAGCTCGGTCCTTGAAATCCTGCGTGTCCAATAGCCCTCCAGCGCTCGCTTCAGCTCACGGTTGGGCCCGATTCGTGGATAGCCGAGGTTCGACGAGGTCGTCATATCATCCCTCTTGCAGATGGGTTGGCCACATCCTAGGCCGGGGCGGCGATCCCATTCTACAATATATCCGGATGAACGGGTGAAGCCTCACTTTCTCCACCTCAAGGGCCCAAAATCAGCCCTTGGACTCTCCAACCTCGGTCTGATTAGCCGGTTGACGGGCCGGGGGCGGCTGGTTGCGATGCTCTGGGGGAGCAGGGACGCGCCTGTTCAGCGATGATGGGGGCTTCCTTCGATGGCCCGGCCCGCGATCCAGCTTTGTTCGGCAAGCAAGTCCTTCGGCACAACCCGCGCCGTGAGGGATCTCGATCTGGTCGTCCCCACCGGAAGCCTGTGCGGTTTTCTGGGGCCCAACGGCGCCGGCAAGACCACGACGCTGCGGATGATCATGTCGATCATCTACCCCGACTCGGGGTCGGTTGGGGTCCTGGGCGGCAACGCTCTGCAATCCAAGGACCGGATCGGCTACCTGCCCGAGGAGCGCGGGCTCTACCGCAAGATGCGCGTGGGCGAGTTCCTCCAGTACATCGGGCGGCTCAAGGGGATGCCGCGGCGCGGCCTTGCGGCCGACGTCCGCGGCTGGCTCGGGCGTCTGGCGCTTCCCGGCGTAGAGCGAAAGAAATGCGAGGAGCTCTCCAAGGGCATGCAGCAGAAGGTGCAGTTCGTCGCCGCGATCCTGCATGATCCGGAACTGCTCATTCTCGACGAACCCTTCTCGGGCCTCGATCCGGTCAACACGGAACTGCTCAACCGGTTGATCCGCGAGCTGAACGACCAGGGCAAGACGATCATCTTCTCGACGCACATCCTCCACCAGGCCGAGCAGATCTGCGACCGCATCTTCCTGATCAACCACGGTGTGAAGCTGCTCGATGCCTCGCTCCAGGAGATACACCATCGTTTCGATCCTCACACGATCGTGGCGGATCCGCTCGACGGCAGGATCGAAGCCGACGGGATCGAGGGACTCCAGTCGGTCCGGCGGATGCGCGAGGGCTCAGCACAGGAACTCGAGCTGCGGCCCGACGCCAACCCCCAGACCGTGATGAAGCGGGTCCTGGAGAGGCACCGGGTTCGATCAATTGAGTTGCGGCGGCTGTCGCTGGAGGAGGTTTTCATCCAGCTCGTCGGGCAGGACCAGGGGGCGGAAGCGGCCGCGCAGGCGCGGGAGGACCTCACCCGTGTCTAAGGTCGTGATCATCGCCTGGCGCGAGTTCAAGCAGACCGTTTTCCGCAAGATTTTCCTGCTGGCGATCGTCGGCATCCCGGTCCTGATCGTCGCGGTCATGGTGCTGATGGTCGCGGTCATGGAGGGCCACCAGGAGCCGCCGCTGGAAGGCACCATCGCGGTGGTCGATCCATCCGGAGAGACGATCGAGGCGGCCAGGGTCGAGTTCAACTCCGCGCGGATCGGGCGGGACGAGCAGCAACAAAGACAGCAGATCCAGGACCTGGCCGAGGAGCTGACCGGCGGCTCGACGCCTCCGGCCTCGGCCTCCAAGTTCAAGATGGGCTTCGGCCGGGGCGATGTGAACGTCACGATCGAGGGCGTCACCGACGCGTCCGACTCGATGATCGAAGCCCTGCGGGGCCGGCTTCTCTCCGACGACCTGCTCGCCATCGCCGTCATCCCGGCCGACGTCCTGGAAACCCCCAACCCCTCGGTCCGGGAGCGTGACCGGCCGGAGTTCGATCTGTTCGTCGGGGAGGAGCTCGACGCTGATCACACCGGCTTCATCGAGCGCCGCATCGGCGAGGCCATCGTCCGGGTTCGCGCCGAGCGCGCCGATCTGGACCCCGACACCGCGATGGCCATGCTCCGCCGCCCCCGATCAAGCACGCGCCGCCTGCTCGCCGGCGGCGAGGAGGTTCAGGAGAGCGCCACGCTCCGCAAGATCCGCGCCCAGATGATCCCGATGGCCTTCATGATGCTGCTGTGGATCGCCGTGATGACGTCGTCTCAGCACTTGATGATGTCCACGATCGAGGAGAAATCGAACCGGGTGATGGAGGTCCTGCTGAGTGCAGTGAGCCCGTTCCAGCTCATGGCCGGAAAGATCCTCGGCCACGGCTTCGTCGGGCTGCTGATCATGGTGATCTATTCCGGGCTGGCGATCACCAGCTTGGTGTCATTCGCCCTGCTGAACCTCATCAACCTCGCAGACCTTGTGTACCTCGTGATCTACTTCTTCATGGCGTTCTTCATGATCGCCTCGATCATGGCCGGGGTCGGCAGCGCCGTCACCGACATCCGGGAGGCGAACACGCTGATCATGCCCGTCATGTTGATCGCGATGATCCCGCTGATCCTGTGGATGCCCATCAGCCAGGATCCCAACGGCGGGATCGGTACGGCCTTCAGCTACATCCCTCCGGCCATCCCCTTCGTGATGATCCTTCGAATCGCCGCCGACGAGCCGGTCCCCGTCTGGCAGATCCCGGCCACGATCGCCTGGGGCTACGTCTGTGTGGTCGGCATGGTCTGGACGGCGGCCAAGATCTTCCGCGTCGGCGTCCTGATGTACGGCAAGCCCCCGTCGCCGTGGCAGCTCTTGAAGTGGCTGCGGTATTCGTAGTAGAGGAAAGGGTTCAGGGTTCGGGAAAGCGCAGACCCCCGACCTCCGACCCCTGAACCCCGAAACCAGCGCTTTCAGCCGTATACTCCCCCCGAGGTGATTACCAAGATCTACGACACCCCCACCGCCGCGCTGGAGGGTCTCCTCTTTGACGGCATGACCATCGCCGCAGGCGGCTTCGGCCTCTGCGGGATCCCTGAGAAGCTGATCATCGCGCTCCGCGAGAGCGGAGTGAAGGATCTCACGGTTGTCTCCAACAACGCCGGCGTCGATGACTGGGGGCTCGGCCTGCTGCTCAAGACCAGGCAGGTCAAGAAGATGATCAGCTCCTACGTGGGTGAGAACGCCGAGTTCGAGCGGCAGTTCATCGCCAGGGAGCTTCAGATCGAGTTCTCCCCCCAGGGCACCCTCGCCGAGCGTCTGCGTGCGGGCGGGGCGGGGATCCCCGGCTTCTACACGCCCACCGGCGCCGGGACCGTGGTCGCCGAGGGCAAGGAGCACAAGGAGTTCGACGGCAGGACCTACATCCTGGAGCGCGGCATCGTCACGGACCTGTCACTTGTGAAGGCCCATACCGCCGACCCCGCCGGCAACCTCGTCTACCGCATGACCGCCCGCAACTTCAACCCCATGATCGCCACCTGCGGCAAGGTCACCGTGGCCGAGGTCGAGGTCCTCGTCGAGCTCGGCGAGATCGACCCCGAACGGGTGCATACCCCCGGGATCTTCGTCGACCGGATTGTCCAGACCATGCCCGAGAGGCGGATCGAGCAGCGGACGACCTCCGGGGAGCGGCCATAGCGTGTGGTGGTTCGGGGATCGGGGTTTGGGGTTCGGTTTTACGCTTTCTTGCTGAACCGTGAACCCCGAACCCCGGATCCTCGCGTTTTCCCAGGCGGCATAAATCCCCCCGAATCGGGGATTTTCTGCCATAGTCGGGCCGGTGGCCCGTTTGACAGCTGTAGAAAACCCCACCCACCAGCGCGCGGGGACCCTCCCGCGGCGGCATTGGAGGCCGGCAGGCCTCGCAAAGGAGAGCATGTTGATGCGCGCTTCAAAGAGTACTCTGCGTCGGCTCGGATCGAGATCGTGGCCGCTCGCCCTGGCTGCGGCGGTTGCCCTCACCACACCCGCGTCTGCCCAGTTCGGTCTCGCCGGCGGGTTCCAGGACGCCTTTCGCCCGGGCTTCACCACCCGTGACGTTCAGTTGGCGGTGACGATGCTCGAACTGGACGACTCCCAGAAGCTGATCCTGGAGACCCTTTATGATGACTACCAGGAGGACTTCCGCACCGGCATCGACGGGTTCCGCCAGAACATGATGAACATGCGGGGGGAGATTCCTGCCGACGGCGCACCCGATCCCGGACAGATCCTGCGGGTCGTCTTTGGGGCCATGAACGAGTGGCGCTACGAGAGCAGGGACCTGGTCGAGACGTTTAACGAAAACCTCAAGGCCATTCTCAACGACGAGCAGACGGAGGCGTGGCCCGCCTTCGATCGGCGGCTCTATCGTCTGAAATACCTCAGCAACGGTCGGCTCGCCGCCGAGAACCTCGACCTGCTGCTCATGGTCAAACAGATGAACTTTCCGCCACCGCAGCTCGAGGCGCTCAAACCCCTGCTTCAAGAGTACGAAGTGCGGCTGGATAACGCGCTGAGGCAGCGCGAGGCGTACTTCAACAGCTCCCAGGACGACCTGCTGCTGGCGATCCAGAATGAGGGCTCGGCGGACATCGGCATCCGCGTGGCCCAGCGGCAAGTGGAGCTGCGCAAGGCGGTCAGGGACATCAACGAGGAGTACGCAAACGCCGTCACCGAGGCGCTACCAGAGGATCTGGGAGCCGAGTTCCTGAACAAGGTCCGGCAGAAGACCTATGTCCGCATCTTCCGCAGGACCCAGCTCCAGCGGCTCTTCGAGGCGGCCGAGAGGATCAACACCCTCGAGCCCGAGACGCTGGAGGCAGTGAAGGCCCTCCACCGGGAGTATCTCAACCAGCTCGACGGGTTCAACCTGCGCCTGATCGAGGCCACCAGACGATACGAGCCGGAGAACCTCAAGAACAAGGCCGCGCTTGCGGCGTCCCAGACCGCGGGCCGACGGCCCCAGCCGCTGCCCGACCCGCTGGTGGACGAGTTCGCCAAGAGACGGGACCTCGACGTCAGGTACATTGATCAGCTCAAGGCTCTGCTCACGCCCGAGCAGTTCGCGATGTTGCCCGGGAGCGGCCGCTACCTCTCACCCGAGGAGCGTCAGAGTATCGCGGCAACAACCGCGGGCAGGAGAAAGGCGAAGGCGGGGCGCTCGCTGATCGGGGGCAAGGACTTCGGCGCGGGCTCGCCCAAGGGGACTCCCGGCACCGGCAAGAAACGTCCGGAAAAGCCTCCCGGTAACTAACTCGAATGATTCACCGCAGAGACGCCCAGGACGCGGAGAAAACTCAGGACAGCTATTTGCAACGGGCGTAGCTGGACGCGGGTGAGCACACAGCGTCATCTCGCATCACGGCTGGACCCGCCCCTGACATCTTTGATTTCAGCTCTCTTGCACCTCTGCGGTGATGAATAATGCAGCTAACGGCGGTCAGCCCGATTGACGAAGGAGCCTGGAGAGACCGCCGGTTGCGTGACAGCGCAGCGGCCGATTGAATCGGCCCGCTAGCCGCCAGAGCGAGGCACCGTCCGGTCAGCCGCCGCGAATGAATTCGCGGCGGCGTACGAAAGCGAGTGTCGGCCCGCAGGGCCGTACGGAGCGCTCAAGAAAGTCACCGCGAGGCCGCTACGGAGCGCTCGAAACAGTTATAGATCGCCCGACCATGCCCGATCACACCCAGGACGCTGACTCTGACGCCCGCTACAACGGTGAGACGGGCTCGATACGGCAGCGGTGCGCCGCCCTGGGAATCCGGTGGCTCGAGGAGCCCCCCGAAGCGTCTGCGGATGCAGTCGCCCTGATCAGCCCCGAGGTGGCAGTGCGGCTGCGGGTGGTGCCGCTGAGAATCGCCGAGGACCACCTCGTCGCCGCCATGGTCGAGCCGTTGGACATCTCCGCTGTCGACGAGGTGTCCACCCTTACCGGCTATCCCCTGACCCGGGTCGGCCTCGAGCCCAAGGCTTTTGCCGACCTTATCCAGACGCACTACGGCATCACCGCGGCGCGGATGGCCGAGCGCCTCGCCGACGAGTCCGGCGAGTCCGGCGCCGACATGGAGCACAACCTCGACGCCATCGACGCGGATGACATACACCGGATGGCCGAGCAGCCCAACCTCATCAACCTCGTCAACCTGCTGCTCCTGGAGGCCATCCAGTCGCGGGCCAGCGACTTGCACATCGAGCCCTTTGAGAACGAGCTGAAGGTCAAATCCCGCATCGACGGCGTGCTGATCGAGCAGTCGCCGCCGCCCAAGCACCTGCAGCCGGCCCTCATCGGGCGCATCAAGATCATGGCGGGGATGAACATCGCCGAGCGATACGTCCCCCAGGACGGGCACATCACGCTCCGCTTCGAGGGCCGCAAGGTCGATCTCCGCGTCTCCACCGTCCCCACACTCTACGGCGAGTCGGTCGTCATGCGGATCTTGGACAAGACCGCCCTGCGGCTGGACTTCGAGTCGCTGGGGATGCGCCAGAGCCTCCGGGAGATGATCGACCGGCTCATTGCAAAGCCCCACGGGCTGGTCCTGGTCACCGGGCCCACCGGCAGCGGCAAGACCACGACGCTCTATGCCGCGCTGAGCAAGCTCTACGACCCGCGCAAGAAGATCATCACCATCGAGGATCCGGTGGAGTACGAGCTGCCGGGGATCAACCAGATCCCCGTCAACCCCAAACGCGGGCTCACCTTCGCCACCGGCCTTCGGCACATCTTGCGGCAGGATCCCGACATCATCTTCGTCGGCGAGATCCGCGACGCCGAGACCGCAGAGATCGCCATCCGCTCGGCCCTCACCGGCCACCTGATCTTCTCCACGCTGCACACCAATGACGCCGTCAGCTCCATCGGAAGACTCATCGACATGGGGGCCGAGCCCTACCTGATGGCCTCGGTCCTGGAAGGAGCGCTCGCCCAGCGGCTGGGCAGGCGGGTGTGCCCCTACTGCGCCGAGCAGGTCCCGATGCCCGAGGATGTTCGGCCCCGGCTGTCGGCCGGGGAGCTGGATCTCTTTGACGGCAAGGTCTGGCGGGGCCGCGGGTGCTCGCGGTGCTCTGACAGCGGCTACTACGGGAGGCTCGGCTTTTTCGAGCTGATCTGGATCAACCCCGCCCTGCGGAAGGCGATCTCCGATAACCGAAGCGCATCGGAGTTGACGGCCCTGCTGGACGACTCCTTCATGTCAATGCGGGTCGACGGCCTGAAGAAGGCCGCCGAGGGGCTCACCACAATCGAAGAAGTGCTGCGGTCGACGCAAGATACGGAGGACAGCGTCGTTTGACCGGCGTATGCCCTCCTTCCGTTACCAGAGCCTGACCGCCCAGGGTCGTCTTCGCGATGGCATGGTCACCGCGGCGGACCGGGTGGCGGCCGTCCGGCTGCTCAGCGAGCGGGGTGAAACGCCGACGGCGGTGGTTCTCGTCGCGACCGATAACGCCGCTCTCGCCCCCACCACGCCGGCCGCGACCACCACGCCGGGGGAGGCCGGCGCGGCGGGAACGCTCCTTGCGGCGCTGCCGCGGCTCCGTCTCTCGCGGCGAAGCCGACCCGCGATCAGCCGGGCGGAGATGGCAAGCCTGATCCGGCAGCTTGCCACCGCGCTGGAAGCGGGTCTGCCCATCATGCAGGCACTGCGGACAATGCGCCGCCAGAGCGCGGGCCGCTCGATGTCGGCGATCCTCGACCACTTCATCGAGCGGGTCGAGGCGGGCACCCCGCTCTACCAGGCCGCGGAGGAATATGGCCACCCCTTTGATAACCTGCTTGTCGGGATGCTTCGCGCCGCCGACGCCTCCGGCAACATGACCGACGTCCTCCATCAGCTCGCCGATCTCCTGGAGCGATCGCTGGATCTGCGGCGCGAGGTGCTCGGAGCGACCCTCTACCCGCTGATCGTGGCCACCCTGGTCCTGGCCAGCGCCGTCATCTTCATAACCGTTCTCATTCCGCGTCTGATCGCGCCACTGGCCGGCGAGATGGTGATGCCGCTTCCCACGCGGATCCTCATGGGCATCGCGGACCTGCTCTCGGCGTACTGGTATTACCTGCTCCTGGGCGCAGCCGCCGGGTGGGTCTCCTGGCGCATGTGGGTGCGCGTTCCCAGCAACCGGCTCCGTGTCGACACGCTCAAGCTCCGCTGGCCGGTCCTGGGGCGGTTGCTCCGCGACGTGGCGGTGGCGAGGTTCACACGCACGCTGGGGACGCTGGTGGCGGCGGGCATCCCCATCCTCGACGCACTGCGCATTACCCGCGACACCTTGGGCAACGCCGCAATGATGCACTCCATCGATGAGGTGCAGACCAAGGTCACCGCCGGAGCGGCCCTGGCCGAGCCGCTGGAGCGATCGGGGCTGTTTCCCCCGCTGCTGGTACAGGTGGTGAACCTGGGCGAGCGGTCGGGCCGGCTCGAGCAGATGCTCATGCACGCCGCCGGTGCCTTCGATCGCCAGGTCTCCAGCTCGATCAAGCTGTTCACGCGCGCCCTGCCACCCGTGCTCATTCTGATCATGGCCGTCCTGGGCGCGTTCGTGCTCTCCGCCATCCTGCTTCCCCTTCTCGAACTTCAATCGGTGGTCCAATGAACGCTTCTGCTCACATCAACTGTCAGGACCTCTTCAACGCCGCCGAGCGGCACCAGCGTGCTCATCACCGGCGCCTCCGCCGGAGACGGCGGGCCTTCACGCTCATCGAGATCATCGTGGTGGTCACGATCATCGCCATCCTGGCGGCGGCGATCGCGCCGCGTCTTCTGGGCCGGCTGCAGTGGGCCAAGGAAAACAAGGCCGACAGCGAGGTCAAGGCGATCGCGTCGGCAGTCGAGATGTTCATCCTCGACAGCGGCGGAAACCTCTCCGACGATTTCGATCTCGCGATCCTGCTCGTGCCCGCCGAAGAGGGTGGCGG
Source organism: Planctomycetota bacterium (assembly GCA_022564665.1). Lineage (GTDB taxonomy): Bacteria > Planctomycetota > Phycisphaerae > Phycisphaerales > SM1A02 > JADFKZ01. The sequence goes on from JADFKZ010000012.1 coordinate 28,141, forward strand.
GCCCGAGGGTCCCTACTTTAAGAAGTCCAACGATCTTCTTGATCCCTGGGACAGCCCTTACATCATCCGGGTCCCGGGCACGGAGAACTACGACTTCGACATCGTCTCGGCCGGCCCCGACGGTAGGGTGGGGACCGACGACGACATCATCAACTAGGAGTACTCACCGCAGAGGCTAAGTGCGCAGAGAAATGAAATGAGAGTTGCGACGCCAAATAGTTCACGAACATCACCCTACGCCTTCACACTGATCGAGCTGGTCGTGGTGGTTGCGGTGCTGGCAATCCTCTCGGCGATGATCGTGCCCCGTCTCGGCGGCCATGAGAAGCGTCTGATGGCGCTGGCCGTTGCTGAGGTCGCCGACATGCTGACCATGTACGCCCAACGGGACTCGCTGTCGAACCGCCCGGCGGGCATCTGGCACGACACCGACCGCAACTGGCTCGTGCTCATGACCCTTGATATCAACGAGGCCGATCCCGACAAGCCCGCCGACTGGTGGCCCGATCCCTTCGTGCGCCCGGTCAAGCTCCCTCCACTGATCGGCGAAAACGGCGTCTTCGTTCGAGCCGACGGCGAGCCGGTGGATATCCGCATCTGGCCGCTTGCAACCGCGCCCGGCAAGGATCGCCCTGCGTTGGAGATCATGCTTATGGCGGATGACGGGGCGACGAGAACCCTCGTCCTGCCGGCCCACGCGCTGGTCCCTTACCTGCTCACCAGCGCGTCCGATCAAACCGGCGTACGAGTCCCCATCGACCTCGACGCGGCGGGCCTCCGCCAGGAGGACTGGTGATGGCCGCCTCCCGCACTCAACCCAGACGCGGCGTTGCCCTGATGGACGCGATCCTCGGGGGTCTCATGCTGGCGATCGCGCTTGCGACAATCCTGACGCTGGCGAGCCGGTCAACGGCCATCCAGGCCGAGGGAAGCAAGAAGCTCGTCGCCGCCTGGCTCCTCGATGAGCTGCTGTCGATGGTGCTCATGGAAGGCCCCATCGACTACTCCAAGATCCACGCGACCCACGGCGGCTTTGACGCTCCTTTTGAGGAGTTCGAGTTCGATCTCAACATCGACGACATCGGCCTGGGCAAACCCTTTCTCGTCACCGCCACCGTGCGCTGGCGGCACGGCCCCGGTGTCCGCGAGGCGCACGCCATGACCTACATCGCCGAGCGCCGGGGCGATCCCTTCCAGCCCCGCGCCCCGCTGGAGCCGATCGACCGCCTCGCGAGGTACTACGGCGATGAATAACGAAGCGACACACCCCGGTCCCAGCCGCGCCCGGCCCCAGCCGCGCCCGGTAGGACGCCATGCGGCGCGAGGACATCGACGCCGAGCCGCTCACAGAAGGGGCTTCACGCTCATCGAGCTCGTTGTGGCGGGCCTGATCATCGCGATGCTCTTGGGCGCGGTGACGCTGAGCCTCCATCAGCTCGGCGCGGTCAAGTCGCTCAGCGCGCGACACCTGACCGCCTGCCTGCGCGCCGATGCGGCGCTGGCGGCGCTGCGGCGCGAGATCGTGTCGGTCCTCCGCGCCGATGACCTGTTCTTCACCCGGCTCCAGGTCACCGACAGGGCGGGTCCGAGCACGCTGGGGCTGCTCGACCGCGACAGCATCCTGCTCTTCAACACCCGCCTGCGGCCGGTTCGCGAGCTCGACTTCATAGGCGAAGGGATGGCCTACGAGACGCAGTTCCGCATCGAGGAGGACGAGGCAGGACCGGTCCTTTGGCAGCGCCGCGACCCCGTCCCGGACGAGTATCCGCTCGGCGGTGGCGTCGCGACGCCGCTGGTGGAGGGAATCATCGCCGTGTCCATCGAGGCCTATGACGGGTTCCAGTGGTTCGAGGAATGGGATTCGGACACCGACGGTCTGCCGTGGGCGCTGAAGGTGATGGTCGTGGCCAGCGGGTACCTCCCCGGCACCGACGCCTACGACGCGCCGACCGCCGTCCTGCGAACGGTGATCGCGATCGATCGTGTACCCCCGTCTGCCGATCAGCTTGCCGACGAGGAGGCCGGAGCGGGCGGCGCCGACTCAGACGCAGGCGGCACCGCGGGTCCTGGAGGCGGACCAGGCTCCTCCGACGGCGGCACCGCTCCCGGTTTCCCAGGCGGCAGCCAGCCACCGCCAGCCGCGGGCGGCCGGGGCGAGCCGGCCCCCAAAGTCCCACCAAGGCCCGGCCGGGGCGCGACGCTGCAGCAAGACCGATGAGACCCCACACGATACAACACGCTCGGAAGGGTTCCGTGGTGCTGGTGGTCATGTGGGCAGTGGGCGTGGCCGCGCTGGTCCTCAGCGCCATACAGCTTCTGGGATACAGGCAGGCGATGCTCGGGCGCGAGCGGCTGGGTCGGGTGCAGGCACGGTGGGCGGCGCGGGGCGGTGTGGAGTACACGATCGCCGTGATGGCCAGCCACACCGAGACCCCCGTGCCCGATGACGCCAAGGCCATGATCCGGGAGATGGCGTACGTCAGCTACAGCCGCTTCGAGGTCGCCGGCCGCTTCATCGCGAGCTACGACATTCAACACCACACCGAGGGTCAGGGCTGGCAAGGGCCGATGGATGAACACTCCAAGATCAACATCAACGCCGCCGCCAACGACCCCAGGCTGCTGGCCGCCATCCCCGACATGACACCCGATGTTGTCGACGCAATTCGAGACTGGGTCGACGCCGACGACGAGGTGCGGACCCTGGGCGCCGAGCGCGACTACTACCAATACCTCACGCCGCCCTATGAGCCCCGCAATGGGGCCTTTCGGTCGCTCGGCGAGCTCGAGCTGGTGGCGGGGATCTGGCCCGAGCACCTCCGCGGTGAGGACTGGAACCTCAACAACCGGCTCGACGGCGCCGAGGACGACGGAGACCGCACCTGGCCACCGGACGAACCCGACCAGGAGCTCGATGCGGCGTGGAGCGGGCTTCTCACCGCCCACTCCGTCCGCGGCGGGCCTGCGTTGTCGGGGTTGGAGCGACTGTGGCTCCGCACCGCGACCGCCGAGCAGCTCCAGCTTCGCCTGGGCGTGAACGAGCAAGTGGCCCAGGCGCTTGTCACCTTCGGCAACGACCGCAAAAACCGGCTCGACCAGCTCCTGACCACATCCCTGCGGCAGCCCGAGACCGCAGGTGACAGCGAACAACCCGGTATGACCAGGGGGAATTCCCGGCAACAGGGGGCGGCGCGTACCGGCAGCCAGTCCAGCGGACCTATACCTCTCCTGACGCCCGATCAGCTCCGGGCCGTGTTTGCCGAGACGACGATGGATGATCCGGGGGTCCGGATGCCGGGGAAGCTCAACATAAACACCGTCAGCGAGGATCTCCTCCGCCGGATTCTTGTGGGGAAGGAGCACCTGGCCGACGAGATCGTCTTTCTCCGGAATCGCCCCAACGGAATCACCAGCATGGTTGACTTGGGCCTGGAGATCCCTGCCCTCCGCGACGATACCGGAACCCTGGAGTACCTGGCACAGATCATGGACACCTTCAGCACCGTCTACACGATCACCTCCAGGGGCCGATCGGCGGGCGGCGGAATCGAAGCTGAAATCATTGCAGTCGTCGATCGTTCTACGTTGCCGGTGAAGATCCTTCAGTACAGAGAGCAATGACCCGCCTTCAGACCGATCAACCCGACGCCACCAACGTGGCCGTGCTCCACCGCGCCGCCGGGCGCGTTCGGGGCCTCGTCGCCGCCACCGGCGTCGGCCGCCCCAAGATCACCGCATGGCGGGAATTCGACGCGGCTCAGACCGACGCCGTCGGCCCGTGGCTCGAGTCCCTCAACGTCTCGCGGGTCATCGGTGTGCTGCCCTCCGTCGCGGTCATCTGCCGCACCTGCACCCTGCCCGAGGCCGAGCCCCAGCAGCTTGACCAAGCGCTTTCGCTCCAGGCGGAAGCCAACTTCCCCACCGCCTGCGCCCATCGGCTGGCCCACGCGGTCCTGCCCGCCGCCGCCGGCGAGACGAGCCGCAGCGGCATCATCGTCGCCTGGCCCGAGACCGTTGCTGTCGAGATGCCTCCGATCAGCCAGCCCATCACCTTCACCCCGGATGTCGTCGCCCTGGCGGCGCTCTTCAACGGGGCGCGTCCCACCGAGGCCTTGCTGTGGCTCGACGCCGGTGATGGGTCGGTCGCGGTGGCGCTGGCACACGTAAACGGCGTCGTCCTGAGGGCGGGCCGCTGCAACGCCTCGACCGCGGCGTCGTGGGCCGAGAGCGTGCGCGGCATGCTCGCCGAGACCGCGCTGAACGTCGGCCACACCGCGGCCTTCACGGAGTCACTCGCCGGGGACGCGGCCGGCCGGCTGCGTCAGATCGCGCATCCTTCAGGCGCGTTCTTCGGGCCCACCGAGACGCTTGTAGCTCTCCAGGCGCGGATCGAGGCGCCCGCCGCCGCGGAGACGGCGTGGTGGCGCGACTACGCCGTCGCCGTCGGCGCGTTGCTTGCAGCCCAGGGCCCGCTTGCCCCGCTGACCCGGCTCCGCTCCTCCGCCCCTCTCCAGACGCCGTCGCGGCTCGTTGCCATCACCGAGCGGCTCTCAGACGCCAACACCACCGTCAAGGTCGTCGCCGCGTGCCTTCTTCTGGCCATGCTCGGGCCGCTGCTTCTCAGCGGGCTGCGGCTGGGCTTGCTCAACCTCAGGCTTCCCGAGTCCGAGCTACGGCACCAGCTCGCCCAGGCCAGGGACAGCAGGATCCAACTCGCCCTTTACAGCGAGCTGCGGGACCGGGCGTGGCCGATGACCAAGATCCTTGCCGACATCACCTGCAACACGCCTGAGGGGATCGATCTCGATGACATCCGAATCCGCCACGACGAACAAGTGTCGGTGATCGGGCGAGCCAAGCGATCCAAGATCATGTCAGCTCGGGAAGCGGTCGCTCAGATGCATGAAAACCTCAGCCGCTGCCGGGTCTTTTCGGAAATCTCCACGAAGTGGGGCGACTCCGACAACTACGGCAGCTACGAGTTC
>JADFKZ010000107.1 GCA_022564665.1 Planctomycetota bacterium
TCGAGGAAAGACGCACTTGATCCACGACCGAGATCCCCTGTTCACACGAGGATTCCACGAGTTGCTGCAAAGTGCCGGCGTCACCTCGGTCAGGCTGCCGCCGCGAAGCCCGAATCTGAACGCCTTCGCCGAGCGATTCGTGCTCTCGATCAAATCCGAGTGCCTGGATCGCATCGTGCCAATCGGCGAACGGCATCTTCGTCGAGCGATCCAGGAGTACGTCGAGCACTACCACACCGAGCGGACACATCAGGGATTGGACAATCGGCTGATCGAGGGCGTTCCAGAACACGGATCAGGCACGGTCGCCCGACGCGAACGACTCGGCGGGCTCCTCAGTCATTACTATCGAGAAGCGGCATGATCGCTCGACCGAGTATTGGAACACGACGGGATGCCTGAGGACGCAGACAAGGAGTCAGTAGTCAGTCGCGCAGCCGGATGCGCCCCAGGCGGCGCTTGTTGATCATGACCAGCTCGCCGCGCGCTCAACGGACAAGAACGGGCTGCGGCCGGCCCTCGATGAAGCGGTAGGTGCGGTCCACCTGGAGGTCGGTGTAGACCTGGGTCGTGCCGGCGGGCCAGCGGATCTCCAGTGACTCGATCCGGTCCGCAGCGCCGAGGCCGAAATGGATCTCCGGCGCGTTCGCCGAGAAGTAGCCGGCCCCGCTGACGTGCTCGCGGACCTGGGTCACCCCTTCCACCGTGAGTGACAGCTTCGTGCCCAGGGCGTCGCGGTTGCTCCGGGTCCCCTGGAGGCGAATGCCGAGGTAATGGTTGCCCGTCTGCGAAACGTTGCGCAGCAGCACGCCGGTGCGGTCGGAATCCGAGCGGTACGCCTCCTCGCCATTGTTCACAACGTAGATGTCGATGCGCCCGTCCCGGTCATAGTCGCCGAAGATCGCGCTGCGGTGAATGCGCTTGCCGGGGGCGAGGATCCCCGACTCGCGGCTCACGTCGCGGAAGCGTCCCTGCCCGATGTTCTCGAACAGCAGGTTCTCGTCGCGATTGTCGGCGGTCACGGAGTTGAGGTGGCCGCCGGCGACGAAGAGATCCAGGTCACCGTCGTCGTCCGGGTCGAAGAACCCGGTCCCCCAGCCCACCTTGGCCCACGTCCGCTGGAGCACCACCGGCGACCGGAAGTCCGCCTCGAAGATGGCGTTTCTCAATGAACCATCGTTGCTGGAGACGTTGTCGACCATGGTGAGCAGGAGATCCGCCTCGCCGCTGTAGTTGCTGATGTACAGATCCATCATCCCGTCGCCGGTGTAGTCGCCGTACGCGATGCCCATCGATCCGTCCGTGCTGCTGACGCCCGACGGCCCGGAGAACTGCTTGAAGGTTCCGTCACCCCGGTTCAGGTAGAGCCCGCTGGGATCGGTGTCGTTGGCCACCAGGATGTCCGGCCGATGGTCGCCGTTGAAGTCCGCGACCAGGGCCTGCATGGACTTGCGGAAGCCGTCCATGACCCCGGCGCTCGCGGTGACGTCGCTGAAGGTTCCGTCGCCGTTGTTCCGGTACAGGATGTTCCCGAACCCCTCGAAATCCATGGGGAACCGCACGTCGGTGTTGCTCCGGCGCCGGGCCAGATCGACGTACCCGCAGACGTACAGATCCAGGTTGCCGTCACCGTCGAAGTCGCCCCAGGCCGAGCCGCCGTACCAGATCTTCGCGACACCGTCGGGAAATGCTTCGCGCGTCACGTCCGTGAAACGCTCGCCCTGCTCGTTGTGCAGGAGCACGAAACCGCCGAAGTTGGTCACGAAGAGGTCCGGCCGGCCGTCGTTGTCGTAGTCGGCCACGGAGACCGCCATCCCTTCACCCGGATCCAGCGCGCCGCACTCGCGGAGCATCGGGGTGAAGGTTCCGTCGCCCTCGTTCCGGTAGAGGGCGTTGGTGGTTTCTTTGCCACCTGCGCCGTTGACCAGATAGAGATCCCAGTCCTCGTCGCCGTCGAAGTCCAGCCAGGCGGCGCCCGACCCGTTCATGCGGATCAGGTGCCGGTTGGCGAACTCGAACGGCTTGATGAAGAGCGCCGCGGGGATCTCCTCGTTGGTGGCGACACCGCGCACCTGCGGCCCGATCTCGCACCAGCGGTGACGTTCGCCGTAGTGCTGGAAGTCGATCCCGGCCGCGGCCCGGGCGTCAACGAACCGGATGGCGCAGGACTCCGACGACCCCGACCCCGGCCCCGGCACCTGGGCGGCCACCGCCGCGGTGAGCCCCAGCACGCCGACCATGACCGCCATGGCAGGCATGACCGGCAGACATGATCCCGAATTGTCCGATAGCCACGACATGGTGCTTCCTCCCACGGGCCAAGGGTACGGCCGATGCAATGATTACAAGACTAATATATCCGCAATCAGACTGCAGGCTAGGCGCTTGCGCCGCCGGTCTCAAGAGTCCAGGTACCCCGCGAGCCGGACGACCGACAGGTCACAGCACTCCTCGGGCGATGCGGGCCGGATCATGTTGAAGTCCTCGTGGTGCGAGTTCTGGTAGTCCACGATGACCCAGCCGCCGTCGGAATCGAGCAGGAACGTATGCACCAGGCTGGGATTGCCGGAGCCGGCCGTCACGATGTAGTCGGCGAGAAGCACATATTCTGCGTCAGGGGGATGTGCACGCACGAGTTGCCGGATGGATCTGGCGCCACTCCAGAGGACCCTCTGCTGGTCGCGGGCAGGCTGGATCTCGAACTCGATGGCGTTCCCGGCAACGGAGGCCCTCAGGAGCCCCTGGCGGTTGATCCCGTCGGCAAGCCGAGTGGCGCACTTGAGGCTCCACGAGTCGCCGGTTCGAGCCGGGTAGACGAGCACGGTCGCCATCGGGCCCGCTGCGCGTCCTGTTCCACAACTCGGTCGAGCGTTCATGCCGCTTCTCGGTAGTAATGGCTGAGGATTCCGCCGAGTCGTTCGCGTCGCGCGACCGTGCCTGATCCGTGTTCTGGAACCCCGTCGATCAGCCTGTTGTCCAGTCCTTGGTGCGTTCGCTCGAGGTGATAGTGCTCCACGTACTCCGCGATCGCTCGCCTCAGATTCCGCTCGCCGAGGATCACCAATCGATTCAGGCACTCAGATTTGATCGAGAGCACGAATCGCTCGGCGTACGCATTCAGATTCGGGCTTCGCGGCGGCAGCCGTACCGAGGTGACGCTAGCACTTTGGAGCAGCTCGCGGAACTTCCGTGTGAACAGGGGATCTCGGTCGTGTATGAGGAATCGCTTCTCTCGCAGGAAGCCACTGAAGTCGTCGATCAGGTTCCGCGCCACCTGCTCCATCCACAGCCCGTCTGGGATCGGAGCGATCCCGGCGATCTCGACCTTTCGCGTCGGCAGATCGATTACGAAGCACACGACGTACCGGATGAGGCCAACGCGGCTCAAGACCTCGACGGTGAAAAAGTCAGCTGCTGCAATCGCCTCCCAATGCGCTTTCAGGAACGTGCTCCACGGCATCCGCTTCGAGCGTTTGGGAGCCGGGTCAATCCCCTGCTCCTTCAGGATCCGCCGAACCGTCGATCGCGAGACGGTGTGGCCCAGCGTCGTCAGCTCTCCGACGCTTCGCGTATGGCCCCACCGCTCATTCTCAAGCGCCATCCGGGCGGTCAACGCACGAATCGCGTCCATCACCCGTGGGCGCCCCGGCCGTCGCTTCCCGCTGCCGTCGTACTTCCTGGCCACGAGTCGGCGGTACCAGCGGAGGATTGTGTCCGGCGTGACGATCGTGCCCAGCTCGCCAAGGACCCGGCGTCCCAGCGCCTTTCCCTTCGCAGCAAGCCGGCGTCGCTGGTCATCTGTGAATCGGAGTCGCCTCCGGCCGACCTGCTCGCGCAGCACGCGGTTTTCTTCCTTGAGGTACTCGATGACCGCGAGCTGCTGCTCGTTAACCCAGCCAGCGAGCGCCACGAGCATCATCTGCAACGGAGTGTTCAGCATGCTGGCACTCTATCGTGCCAGAAGTCCGGCACTCGGCTGACCACACGCTGTCCACGGGCCACTCAGGTGCTTGCAGATGCACGAGTTGGCGTTAGGCTGAGTTCTGGAACAGGACGAGGTCAAGGTGTGGAGGGACGCGAGGGATCCATTCACCGTCGTGATCGGCTTGGTGGCCTGCTTGGCTACCACCATCGGAGGGCAGCTTGATGTTTTCGGCTGAGAATTGGACCCATACGACGTCAGCCCGACCGGCGCGGAGTGTGGCGCCGTTTCCGATGAGTCAAAGACACGCCTGTCCCTGCGGGCCAGGCGTGGCACCCAGAGGAATTATCGCCCGTAGGTCGTGTAGAACCGGTTCTGGAAGATCTCGTCGGGATCGTGCTTGCGCTTGAGCTCGAAGAAGGCCCGCGCCTGCGGGTACGCGGCGTGGAACTGCTCGGGCATCGCGTGGAGCCGATACGGCAGGTAGTAGCGGCCCTCGCAGGCAAGCGAGGCGTCGATGAGGTCGCGTGTCATGGCCTCCATCGCCGCCTCGCCTTCGGGCGTGCGCTCCTGGCTGAAGAGCATCACGATCGCGAGCAGCTCGCGGTCGGCGTAGCGAAGGAACGTGTCGTCGTCGGCGAGGACGTGGCGCACCGTCGCGTTGAGCAGATCACCCCCGTGCTCGGGAATGATGCGTCTGAGCTGTTCCAGGAACGACGTGAACTGCTCCGGCGGAACGAAGTACTCATGCACGATGTCGGTCGTCGCGTCGGAGCGGCTGAGATAGTCCACAGGCTCGTTGAGCAGCTGGTTGCGCGAGAAGTGACGACCCGCCAGATGCTGCCCGAAGGTCTTCTCCAGATCCCAGCGAAGCTTCTTGCCGTACTCGCTGCCCACCGAGCCCCGGAAAACGGTTCGCGTCAGCGAGCGCAGCCCCGGCTCGTGCAACGGGGGAAGTGCTCCATCGCCCGCCGGGTCCCGCACGAACACCGAGGTGATCGCGTGCTCCAGGAACGCGTCGGCGGCCACCGAGAGGCGGCCGAACGCCATCGCGGCGTCGGCGGCACCAACTGCGATCGAAGCGAACTGCGCCGGGAACGCATCGGCGGGCATGACATGGCGATCGACCCTGTAACGCTCGTTGGGTACGACGCGAAGCTCGACCTCGAGGATGACGCCGAAGAGGCCGTAACCGCCCAGCGCCAGCGAGAACAGCTCGGCATTCTTCTCGCGGCTGCAGCGCACGGTGGTGCCGTCGGCCTTGAGCAGGAGGAACGCCTCCACCGTCGAGGCGATCGGCGGCCGGTTGTGCTGCCACCCGTGGCAGTTGGCGCTCACCGAGCCGCCCACGGTGAACGCGTTGTTGGATTGCATGATCGCCACCGAGAAGCCGCGAGGGTCGAGGTACTCGATCACCTCGGACCACATCGCGCCGGCCCCCACCCGCAGGATCCCCGAGTCGTCCAGCTGCATCGCGTTGAACCCGCGCATGTCAAGCGCGATGCCGCCGGGATAGATCGTGTGACCGCCCATGGTGTGACGCGCCCCGGCGATCGAGATCCGCAGACCTTCGCGCCGCGCCTTGCCGATGAGCGCCGCCAGCTCGCGCTGGGCGGCGAAGGTGTCCCCGGCAACGTCGGCCAGCGTCACGATCTGGGCGACATCCGTCTGGTTCAGGCGGCTGGCGTCATCGACGGTGCCCGCGGGCGGCGGGACCATCGTGGGGCGATCGCGATACGCGGTCTTGATCAGGTGCACGGCTGGTCGCGCCGCGACCGCAACCAGGGCCGCGATGACCACCAGCATGATCCACAGCACGAGCCGGCGGCGACGGCGCATGGCATTCCTCTCGAGACTCAGGCGCGTGAATGATAGGAAACTTGATTTCAGGCGGGCAGGCTTGGGGCGGCGGGTTGAGCGCTGGAGCACGGTGAGTTGATGGCGGAGGGCCGCGTTTTCTGCAGCCAGCCGTGCTCGGTTGACCATGAGTACACGAAGATCCGATCAGATACCGAATGTCATGTCCGTTTCACCTCCACACCAAGTGATCCGGGCCACAGTCTATCGGCGCCTACCGTTCAGCGGGGCGATCGCGCAATTCGTTGTTGGGCGGCGATTGCGGAGTTTGTAGCAGGGACACCCGGTCTTGGCGTCCGAGCCGCCGCACACAGCCTCGACGCCCCAGGCAACCCTCACCCAGCCATCGGAACGTCCGCAGGACCGCCTCGCAACCCGCCTGACGATACCGACGCGAAATCGATCGTCCTATCAGCTGTCCACGGCGTGTGTCAGGCAGGCGGCGCGCGCTCGACGGCGACGGGCTCACCGGTCAGGCTTGGCCCACCGGTCCGCCCGGCAGGCTGATCTGCGCCCGCGTTTACGTACACGAAGACAAAGTAGACAGGTAGGTCCTTATGGCCATCCTCGCGCCGCGTCCTGCATGTTATTCCCCCAAAAAATGTATTTCCGCAGCGGTTACCGGTATCTGCTAAGCAGTTGCTCCGCATGCGGATTGTGGAGCGCAGGGGATTCGTACATATGGAGAAGCAAAAAATGTTCAAGAACATTGACAAGGCTCTGCTGGTGTCGGTCGGCACCGCAATTGTGACCGGTATCGCCTCGCCAGCGATCGGGGGGGGAGGGTTGGAGATCGAAAACCATGGACCCGCCAGCGTCGTCGATCTCGTTCCCGGGGCAGCAAGAGGGACCATTACCCAGCCGCTTCTCAGCGGCATGATTCTCTCGACGGGGGCAGAGGTTCTGTTTGTCATAACAGACGCGAGTGACAAGGACTTCGCGGAGATGTTCGGCACCCTACATGCCGATGCCTTGGAAGAGGCCCCGGACGGAGCTGTCGAAAACGCGATCTTCGATGGCGTCAACTGGATCTTCTTCGAAGATCCAGGTCTCGTGGTCCGCTTCGACGTCGACGACGAAGACGGGGACGGGGACACGAGTGAAGTGCTGGGTCCCGTTGGCAACGAAAACTATTCGCCGCTCAAGAGAATCATTTTCGACGGCAAGGAGATCACGGTCAACGTCCCCTTTGTCAAGTGGGGCGACGGCAACGGACAGCAGCTCCTCGTTGATGAGGGGGGATGCGATGATCTCATCCGAAGCAACCCGCCGTCTCCGTTCTTCGTCGGCAACGGTCCGACCAACGGTGCAGACTGCTCGGTGGAGGCCCCGCTCGATCGATACAAGGGCGGACAGGTGGTCGATTTAGACCTTAACGCCATGACTGTCACCATGAAGCTGCACAAGGCCTTCTTTAAGCCCGGCAAGATCCCGTACTACACGGTCTTTGACGCGTCGAAGCCGCCTCCCGCAGGCTTCATGGGCGTCATTCACGCGCCAAAGTTGAGCAACCTGGGCCGCTTCGGCGAAAACGATGCCGTGGGAAGAATCGCCCAGTTCTCGAACGGTGGACGTCTCAACGAGGGCGGTCCGAACCGGTACCAACAGGGAATCACCTCGTATACCGGGGGATCGAGCCACTATACGCCGATGTGGCACATCAGCTGGATCTTCTTCGATTGTGATGGTGATGGTGTGTTCTTTATTCCCGACCGCAATGTCGGGGAGGGCGCGGTACCGGTAGCCGGCTCCGGAATCCCCGGCTTCGACCCCGCCGACCCGGCTGCCTTTGATCCTTTCCAGATGGACGACAAAGGCGTGGACTGCCTGCAGTTCGCCATTGACGCCACGGGCAACGAGGACGGCTTCATCGAACGCCTGAGCCACCTGGCCGACCTGATCGATGACGGGCTCGCGATCGAGACGGAGGGGCCGGCCGGTCTTCGGCTGGACAGCCCCCTGCAACCACCGCTGATCGTCAACTGCCCAGTTCCGGTCACGGTGAAGTAGGGAAGGCCGCGCTCAGCCGGACCTTACGGCCCACATCTCCGTGGTGTCCGCCCGAACATCAGCACCCTCGCCCTGGGGGGCGAGGGTGCTGGGAGCGCTGATAGGCCGTTTGATTTCGAGAGGCCGGCCGGAGAGCCTGGCGGAGGACCGTCGCTAGAGTGGTTGACCTGAGGCACACATGACAACCTCTGGTGTGTGGACCCTCAGAGCGCGGTTGGAATCCCGTGGCTTGACGGTGCGATACCCAACCGCGATCAACAATCCCGACCAACGGAGGGCTAGTCCAATGATAGGAAACCTGATTTCAGGCGGGCAGGCGATCGAGGCCGCGGGCGTGGCGTGAAGCCGTCACCGGGGCAGGCAAGGGCTGGCCGGCGTCGGCGGGCTTGCCTGGCCCCGGGCGTGGTCGAGCGGTCAACCTGGAGGATGCCGGCAGCTTCTACGGCGGCCTTGGCGCGCAGGCCGCGACTCTTATTGGATAATAGAAGCCGTAGGAGCGGAGAAGATTTCTTGCGTGGTGGGGTATGTGCTGGGTGATCTGGGCGATGAAGTCCAGGGGATCCAAGACCTGGAAGTTGCGGCTGATGTCCCCCAAGAGGTTTTGCTGGCTGGCTTGGGCAAGCGTTGCTGAGCGTTCTTCTGAGCCTGGTAGATCACCTGGCCCTGGTCAGTCACGCGGATCATGCCTGCGAGGCTGAAAGGGCATCTGAGTATGTACTGGGCGAGGCGCTGGAGGCCCTTGAAGTCTCCCGCCTGCACAAAGACGGCGTGGTGAACGTCTACCGCCACTGGGATCTTCCGCCGGTCTTCGGCGCCTTGCGCACGCAGCTGGAGGAGCTCCACGGCGAGTCGATCGGCGTGCGGAAGTACATCCGGGTTCTGCAGTTGCTCGCCGAAATGTGCATCGACGCCTGTTGACTCGACTCGGCAAACTCGGCGAAGTCGATCTGTCGTACGCGGTCATCGATTCGGCTTCCGTCCGAGCTGTTCTTGGCCAAGCCATACCGGACCAAACCCCACGGATCGGACGACAAAAGGCTGCAAGCGTCATGTGATCACCGATACCGACGGCATCCCGCTTGTCGTGAAGACCACACCGGCGAATGTTTGTGACGATCAACCGGCGGTTGAGCTGGTACATGGCATGCCGCCGATTCAAGGTCTTTGCGCGGCCGGCCTCGCCGCAAGCCGCACGCCCTGATCGGCGACCGCGGTTACGGCTTCCCATGGATCATCAGCGCGATCATGGCGATGGGCATTGAGCCATTGCTCTGTCCGCGCGGCTCCGAGCACGGCAGCGGGCTGGGGCGACGGGGCTACGTCGCCGAACGCACGCTGGCATGGTTCGGCCATTGCCGTCAAGTCACGCTGTGCTTCGAAAAGTGTAGCGAGCACTTTCAGGCATTTCATGATCTCGCCGCGTGCCTGCTCTGCGCGAACAAGCTCAAACGGCTGGATGGGTTGGGAAACAGTTTCTTGGCCGCGAGCCGAAGGCGAGCGCGTCAAACAGATGGCATCGTGGCATCAAGGCATCGTGGCATCAAGATAGCCGTGAGTGGTAACCCGAGGATTCCCCCCCACAATCAGTCGTGACTGTTGGCGCGATCGCCGGGGGCGGTGCCGAGATGCCGGTTGTGAATCGTCTGCCATCGAACCTTCGGCCCGGCGTAGGGCAGGCTTTGAACCTGCCAGATCAGCCGTAGGGCAGGTTTTGAGCCTGCCCAATCCCAAGCGAGTCCGGCCAAGGCCTGACCAACTCACTCCAAGCGCGAAATTTAGAATCTGGGCTTGAATATCGTGGGGGGGAGGGCCGTTACACTCGTACTCGGATAGCTCGGCTGTGTCGCCGGGCGAAGTCATATGGGGAATGTCGGACAAGGAAACCGACCATGCCGATCCATCGTGTTCCCAGCGTACTCCTCGTTCTCATTGCTATCTGGCTCACGGCAACAACCGGCTGCGGGTCATCAACTCGTGTGGCGACTCTTTCGGATGAGCCGGCGATCCGCGATGAGGGGGGGATGATATCACTCGACAACTCGCTCGAGCCCCTGATTGAGCGATTCAACGCGGATCGAGACAAGCCGCGGGTGGTGGCGATCGTTTCTGCCACATGCGGCGCTTGCGTCGCGGGTGCAATTGCCGTCAATGAGTCGGTGGTGAAGGCGTACCCCTCCGCTGACGTCAGCATCTTCATAGTGTGGATCGATATTCTGGCCAGGGATGACTACGCAGCGGCGCAACGAATGGCTGGGATCTTCAACGATCCGCGCGTGCGTCAATTCCACGATCCGAACCGCCTTGTAGGT
>JADFKZ010000108.1 GCA_022564665.1 Planctomycetota bacterium
GAGACATCGCCCTCCATCTCGTCACGGAAGAAGACTCCGCGCCCCTCGCTGACGACAGCCCTGTACGTCAACACCGGGGCCGCCTCCGGGTCGGTGAAGGAGAGGCCACCGGTGAGCTGGACGCTGAAGTAAAAGTCAAAGCGGTCTCCGCACGCCGCGGCGGGAAGGGTGGCGAGGTAGAGGTCGGCCCCGATCTCCACCAGCGCGGTCGTCTCAAACACGTCATCGTTGAGCGAGACGTGGATCTCGGGGCTTCCGGGGAGGACCGTGTCACCGAAGGGCGCCATCGAAACCTGGATGTCGGTGGGCGTATCGGGGACGAGCAACTCGGGCAGACCCACGGGGTAGCTGATGACGACGCCGACCGGCTCGGGCGTGTTGATCCAGACCTGGGTGCCGGTGCAGCGGCCGAAGATCAGGTCCTTCAGGCCGTCGCCGTCGAGGTCGAAGACCGCCACGTCGTGGACGCCCGTGAGCATATTGGACGGGATGTTGGCGGAGTCTGACGTGAAGGTGACGTTGGGCGAGTTGCCGTCATTCCTGAGCAGTTCGGTCACCCGGATGCACCCGGGAATATCCACGTCGACATCGGTCATGATCACGTCGTTGAAGCCGTCGTTGTTCAGATCCACGATGAGGCAGTTGCCCCCGAGATCGTTTCCGATGTCGGGCAGTACGGTCTCGGTGAAGTTTGCCAAGCCGTTGCCACCGTTGCCCTGGTTCAGAAGGAACCGGTCGGTGCCATCGTCGATAACAACGATATCCAGCATGCCGTCGCTGTTAAGATGGCCGACGTCGATGTGGTACGCCGCTCTATCGTAGATCTCCTCGATCCTGTCGAACGAACCGGTGCCGTCGTTGTAGATCACCTTCACGGGACCGTTTTCGCATTTGACGATGTCGTTCCAGCCATCGCCGTTCATGTCCGCGATCACCACGTTCACGCCGAAGTCCGATTCCAGCATCTCCGCCGTGATCCGCGGCGGACCGCTCTCGTCGGTAAAGTAGCCGCTCCCGTCGTTGATCAGCAGGCGGTCGTTGAGGTCGCCCTGGCGGTCGGGCTCCCCGCGTTCGTAATCCACAAAGTACAGGTCCAGGTCGTTGTCGTTGTCCACGTCCCCGGCAGCCACGCCGCAGAACCGCGGCTCGAACGGCATGGTGGGAATCCGATCGACGTCGTCGAAGTCAAACCCCAGCCAGTTGCCGCCGGCATCGTTGCCCAGGTTGATGTAGACCCGGGGATGGGTGATCGACTTGGGGTTGCCCAGACCGCCGAGGGTGGTGGAGGTAACGATGTCCAGCCAGGTGTCACCGTTGACATCGGCCAGGACCACATCGCGATCGTTGGTCAGATCCATGAAGTCCGGGATGTACTGGCTCGTGCGGTCCACGAGAACGCCGTCGATCGCCTGGCCGTCGGCGATCTTCTCGTTCATGTACAGGACGTTTCGCTTGCCCCCGGGGTTGGTGAACGGGGTCTTGCGGACGACGATCAGGTCGTCGTCACCGTCCTTGTCCACATCGCCCCAGGCGAAGTCCTTCTCCTGGACGTCCGTGGAGCCGACCTCCGAATCGCTGGTGACCAGCCGCAGTGAGGTCTCGTTGGAGTACGTCACCCACCCCCCCGCACGGACCTCCGCGGCGGCGAGCAGGAGCACCAGGAGCAGGATTGCCGGCAAGGATTGCGACACGCTCTTTCCCCACCCCCCACCCCTCACCACCATGGTGACACTATGCCGCGCCGACCTCCCATTGCAACCCCGAACACCCCGTTTTGGCAGGCTCCCGTGGCTCGCGGGCCGGTATTTCCAAGAGGGTTGGTCTCGGAGCGCAACTCCCCGACCCGGGCTCGCGTCGGCAAGGTGCCAGGTCCGCCGCCAGGCGGGCGGGTCGCGTAGCGACCGGGCCTCGGCGAACGCCCAGGCCCAGGCAACTCCCCGAGCTGGACTCGAACCAGCAACCTAGCGGTTAACAGCCGCTCGCTCTACCAATTGAGCTATCGGGGAAGACGGGGCTCTATAGCCCTCACTGGGGCAATTGGCAAGTCATCAGCAGGTCGCCGGCGCGCCGAGGAACCGTTGCCCCTGGAGTGCCGGCTCATCGAAGATCATCGGCCAAGTCGTCTTGGCATCTTCGCCGGAGGCGGATACCCTATGGTTTCGGCCCCCGGTTCAGCGTCATGAAAGAGAAAATCCATCCCAAATACTACCCCGAGGCGAAGGTCTACTTCCGCGGCGAGGTCGTCATGACAACCGGGGCCACCGTGCCTGAGCTCCACGTGGAGATCTGGTCGGGGTCGCATCCCTTCTACACGGGTCAGAAGTCCTTTGTCGATACCGCCGGCCGGGTGGAGAAGTTCCAGAGGAAATACGCCGGCGAATACTTCAAGGGCAAGAAGAAAGCCCCCAAGTAGGCTCGCGGCGCGTGCCCGGCCGCCACAGAGGCCGGCAGCGGCTATTCGCTGCGCTGCAATGGGCTCTCCGTTCCTCCGCCATGACCAGCAACGACTCAGACAATTTCATCCAAAAGCTCCAGGAGCTCGACACCCAGTACCAGGAGATCCTCCAGCAGCTGCTCCTGCCCGAGACGCAGGCGGATCACCGTCGGGTTCGGGAGCTCTCGCAGAAGCGGGCGGCGATCGAGCTGCCGGTCGGGAAGTACCGGGACTACCGGTCGCAGATGCGGCAGGTAAAGGAGCTTGAGAGTGTCATCGCCGACGGGTCCGATGAAGAGCTGGTGGAGCTGGCCCGCCAGGAGCTTCCCGAGCTTCTGGCCCGGTCCGGGGGAACGCTGGAGACCGCAAAGCGACATTTCGCAACCGCTGTCGACCGCGAGGTGGCGTCCTTCATCCTGGAGGTTCGGGCCGGGGTCGGTGGCGACGAGGCGGCGATCTGGGCCGGCGAGCTGGTCTCCATGTACCGGCGGTTTGCCGCCGAGAAGGGCTGGACGGTGCAGGAGATGCAGTTTTCGGGCTCCGAGCAAGGCGGCTGCAAGTCGGCGATTCTCCGGATCACCGGTCAGGGAGCGTGGGCCGAGCTGGGCTACGAGGGCGGAACCCACCAGGTCAAGCGGGTCCCTGCTACGGAGGCGCAAGGTCGGATCCACACCTCCACCGCGACTGTGGCCGTTCTGCCGGAGCCCCTGGACATCCAGATCGACCTGGATCCCGGCGAAGTCAAGGAGTCGATCACCACCGCTCAGGGCCCCGGCGGCCAGAACGTGAACAAGGTGGCCACCGCCGTGCACCTGATCCACCAGCCCACCGGGATAGAGGTCAGGATGCAGGACACCAAGAGCCAGGCCCAGAACCGCGAGAAGGCCTGGCGGCTGCTGAAGGCCCGGATCTACGAGCAGCAGAAGGCCGCCGCCGATGCCGAGCGGGCGGAGGCGCGATCTTCCATGATCGGCTCGGGAAAGCGGGCCGAGAAGATCCGAACCTATCGGTTCAAGGACAACCTGGTCGTCGATCACCGACTCGGCAAGTCATTCAACCTCTCGGAGATCATGCCCGGGCGGATGCAGCCCTTGATCGACGAGCTGATCGAGCAGGATACGGCGCAACGGCTGGCGGCAATGTGACCCGCGGATGAGGAATGTTGGCAGCTGTCAGCCGTCAGCTGTCAGCTCGCCTTCTGGCCAGCTGTTGTGGCCGTTGACGAGGTTGAACATCCCGCGCATGTCTGCCTCCGAGCCGATCTTCGGCACCAGGGCGACGAACGCGCCCGTGGCCGCGTTGTACCAGGCGGTGTGTTGCCCGACCCCGTTGCTGCGAGGGGGCTTGAAGGTCTTGTGGTTGGGAACCATCCGGTCCTTTGAGCCGTGGACGGTCTGGATCTTCAGCGGCCTCTTGGTCCAAACGTTTTGCGGGAGCAGCCCGTTGCCAAACCACGCCGGATCGATCGTGTTGGGGTAACCCTCCCTGGAGAGAGGAACGTCCGCAACGGCGGCGTGATAGAGGATCTTCTGGCGGATGAGCCTGACAACGCCGGTCATGGTGACCGTCTGGGCGTTCCGTGGCAGCTCGGCAACCAGCGGATACACGATCCCCGCGAGGACGAGGAGGATCGCCGAGACGATGAGGATCTCGATAATGGTAAACGCTGATCGCTTCCGCATGAACCCGCCTGTCTTTCGCCGACGCGGTGCGACACAGCGCCGGTCTTTTGTCCTGCCTCCCCACCAAAGTTCTTCACAGGCAGCTTGACACGGATCGGCGCGAAGTCCAGCCCCAAGCCCCGCCCTCCCCCACCGCCGCCTCGGGATGTATGCTGCAGGTAAGCCGGAGAAGGTGACCAACCGACAATGTCTACGCATCTTCCCAACGCGAGCAATCCGGACCTCGATCCCCAGCATCTCATCCCGATCGTGGTCGGCGCCCATCTCCGGGCGGAGGTGGGCGACCGACCGCTGGGCAACACCCTCCACCGGAAGATCCTGAGCTGGCGGCCGGAGGATCTCGAGGGCGAGCCCCTGGTGCCTCTGGTCCTGACCGACCTGTGGTATCTCAACGCCCGGGAGCTGATGGAGCGCCCCACGATCTCGATCGGCCATCCCGAGGTCAACGCGGTCTCGGCATACTTTGCCAACCGTCTTCCCGCCGCGTTCGTGATCCAGGGGGTCCTGCAGGTTCAGCTGGACGTGGAGTACATCACACTCCAGGCGTGTATCTGGGGTGTGGACCGCCAGAGCACGGCCTCGGGGGTGAGCCTCTTCACCGAGCGGTACCTCGAGCCCTTTCTCCTCGCCGCCCACGGGCTGCCCACGGAGTCCCGCCAGCCTCGCCCATAAGAAAGAAGGCGGGTGGTGCTGGACTGAAGCGGCTCCTGGGCTATCGTATGGGCAAGAGCGGATGAGCGTGACGGGGACGATTCGGCGCGTCGGTTCGACACCTGCCGAGGAACTCGCTCATGATCGCTCTTTCTTTCAATCCATCCCGCTGCGACACGACACCCCAAGGACCCCCGCGGCCCCGACGGCGAGGCTTCTCGATGACCGAGCTGCTGGTGGTGATCGGCATCATCGCCGTCCTGGCCGGCATCCTGCTGGTCGCGATGCGCGGTGTGCGGGTGAGAGCCAAGTACACCCAGACTGAATCGACGATGCAGTCGTTCATGGCCGCCTGCGACTCCTTCCAGATGGAGCACGGGCGGTATCCCGGCGTCGTCCCCGAGTCTGTCTTTGCCAACCCCGGGGGCACCGGGCCGCCACCCATCAGCGGAACGGAGAACGCACTATTGGATCTCATGGGCGGTGTGATCCGAGGCGATGATCCGCAGTACGGCAACCTCGGTGGCGACTGGGACGAGATCGTCGTCAACGGCGCCACACTACTCGGCCAGATCAAGGTCAACCGACAGCTCATCGGCGAGGGGCCGGTCATAAACGGCCAGCCCTACGCGCCCTACTTCACACCCGGCGACGGCGAATTCCGCATCGCAAAAGGGCAGATGGTCGCGAACACCCAAGATGTGGAGTGCTGTCCCAGCTTGGATGCAGACTGTAACGAATCGGGTCAGTGCCTTCCCGACCTCCTCGACGCCTGGGGGCAGCCGATCATCTATGTCCGTCGCGCCCGGACGACGGGGCCGCTCGTCGCCGGCAGCGGTCCCGGGCAGCCCCAGTTTCTCACCACGTCCATGACGCCCTACACGACATCGACGGCCCTCGGCGAGCTGGGCAAGGATCAGTCGGTCAGCATATTCAACACCTCGGCGGCCGCCAACGCCACCTTCGGCCAGACCATCCGACATCCCGCTTTCGGCGCGCCGAATGACCCGCTCACCGGCACGGCCCGCGGGGCCTACGTGCTGATCTCGGCGGGCCCCGATGGCATCTTCTTTTCCAAGTTCGACGGCCCCGGCACGCCGACCGCTCCCGTGGAGAACATCGTGACCAACAGCAACTCCGACCTCAACACGCCGAGAGTGGTCCAAGAATACGACGACATCCGCCGGTTCGGAGGCGGCTGAGCCGGGAGCTTGCCATGAGAATCGATAAGAAAGCGTTCACGCTTCTGGAGCTGCTGGTCTCGATCAGTCTGATCATGCTCCTGGTGAGCTTCGTGGCGGTCTCCCTGAGAGGGGTCCGCGCGTCGGCGAGCCGTGCCGAGTCGCTCAGCGCGCTTCGGCAGATGACGCTGGCCTACGCCAGCTACTCGGCCGACCACAACCAGCGTCTGATGCCGGGGTATCTTGACCAAGAGTTTTTGGTGAAGCTCGATATCACCGCCAGGCTGCCCGACGGCACCGAGTTGGATCAATGTGACGGACAGATCTGCGATCGAAGCTCCTACGTCTGGCGGCTGGCGCCCTACGTGGACAACGCCTGGCAGACGTTCTACGTGGACCTTCGCGACGCCGGCCTGCTCACCCGCCTCCAGGCGAAGCATGACCAGGCGCCGCCCGTACTCGGTCCAGCGGGGGACCCGGATAGCGGCGGCATCAGCGAGCGGCCCGCGTTCGGGATGAACTCTATCTTCGTAGGGGGAGACACCACCCACGGGGGCAGCGCGGTCACGCCCTTTCATCCCTGGAACACCGCCGGCAACGACTCGATCGCGGCCACGCGGCTGTCCCACGTGAAGAACCCCTCCCGGCTGATCCTCTTCGCTCCCGCCACCAAGGTCGGCGGGGACGATACCGTCGGCGGGTTCTGCGAGCTGCGACCGCCTTTCCTGCCCGACGACAATGGAGATTGGACGCTCCAGCAATGGAGGATCGAGCCCGGCGGCACGATCGATTTCGTCGGCCAGGCTACGGAAGCGGGGCAGCCTGTGGATCGGTCGGGCAAAGGAATCCTCCCCGTGGCTCTCCTGGACGGCTCCTCGGGTATCGAGCCGTTTGCCAACCTTGCTACCGACATGCGTCGCTGGAACCCATTCGAGGTCGGACGCAGGCAAACACAGCCGGCTCCTTGATCCGGCAAACGCGGTAGCGCTCTCGGCTGCGTAGCACTTTCTAGCTCGGGTTCAGCAAGCCGCGCTCCTCGAGGAGCCCAAGCACCTTCCGGACCGACTCGCCCTCCGAGAGCCGATCGGTGGCGACGACAAGCTCCGGCTTCGGCGGCGGCTCGTAGGGGTCGTCGATCCCCGTGAACCCCTTGATCTGGCCCGCCCTGGCTTTCTTGTAGAGGCCCTTGGGGTCGCGTTTCTCCGCCACCGCCAGCGGCACCTCGACATAGACCTCCAGGAAGGGAACGCCCGCATCGTCGTGGAGTTTCCGGGCCAGGTCACGATCGCTGACGTAGGGGCTGATGAAGCTCGTGATCACAATGAGCCCGGAATCGGCAAAGAGCTTGGCAACCTCGCCGATCCGACGGATGTTTTCGGCTCGGTCCTCGGCGGAGAACCCCAGGTCCTTGTTCAGGCCGTGGCGGACGTTGTCACCGTCGAGCACGTAGGCGTGCTTGTTCCGCTGGATCAGCACCTGCTCGAGTGCCACCGCGATCGTGCTCTTGCCGCTTGCGGGGAGCCCGGTCATCCACACCGTCACCCCCTTCTGCCCCAGGTTCCGCTGACGCTCGGCCCGGGAGACGGCGCCCTCATGCCAGGTGATGTTGGTCGCGACCTGCTTGGCCATGTCGTATGTGCTACCGGGCCGCCGGGACCTGCTTGCTCGCCCACCTCAGCAGGACATCCGCCACCTCCGGACGCGTGAACTCCGGTGGCGGCCGCTTGCCCTCCTTGAGCATCTGCCGCACCTTCGTGCCTGACAAGAAGACCTTCTGCTCGGGCCCGTGGGGGCAGGTCTTGGCACTGGTCATGGCCTCGCAGGAATTGCACCAGGCCGCGTGATCAAACTTCAGGGGCACGATTCCGATCTCGCCGGGATCAAACGTGTCGAAAATCGTCTGGGCGTCGTAGGTGCCGTAGTAGTCGCCCACCCCCGCGTGATCGCGACCCACGATGAAATGGGAGCACCCGTAGTTCCTGCGGACAAGCGCGTGGAGGATCGCCTCCCTTGGCCCGGCGTAGCGCATTGCCCCGGGCATCACCGACAGCATGGTGCGATCCGCCGTGTAGTACCCGTCGATCAGCGTCTTGTAGCAGGCCATGCGGACATCGGCGGGGATATCGTCGGGCTGGGTCTGGCCGACGAGCGGGTGGATGAGCAGGCCGTCGCAGATCTCAAGAGCGCACTTGGTCAGATACTCATGCGCCCGGTGGATCGGGTTGCGCGTCTGAAAGGCGGTGATGGTCTTCCATCCCTTCTCACCGAAGGCCTCCCGCGTGGCCGCCGGCGGCAGACGGAACTCCTCGAAGCGCTCGTCGCCCTCACTGACTGCGGCGACCCTCAACACGTCGATAGGCCCCCCCACCAGCCAGTCGCCCTCCTTCAGAACGTCCTTGACGCCGGGATGCGTGTCGTCCTCGGTCCCAAAGACGTTGGGTAACTCCAGCTTCCTGTCGTGCGGATAGATCTCCTGGATATCGATGACGGCGAGGATCGTGCCGTCGGAATGCCGCAGGCTCGCCCGGCCGCCGACGGCCAGCGTGGCCCTGATCGTGTCGTTGACGGCCAGCGTGATCGGGATCGGCCACAAGGTCCCGTCTGCCAGCCGCAGGCGTTTGCATATGGACGCAAAGTCGTCGGCGCCGGCGAACCCCACCAGCGGGCTGAAGGCACCGATCCCGATCATCTCCAGGTCGCACGCCTGCTTGGGGCTCAGCTCAACCGACGGCAGCGCCGCCGCCTCCTCGGCGAGGGTCCGCGACCGCACCGCATCAACGATGCGATTGACCAGGTGTCCCCCGTGCGGGGGGATCAGCGATGGCGTTGGCATGCGAAGTCCTCCGCCCGGAGCAGCCGATAGTAGTCGGCCGCACCCAGGAGGGCAACGATCCTCGCGGCGCTTTGGCGCGACAGCAATCACGACACACAATCTTCTGGCGATTGGTTGGCCGCAAGGTCTTGCGCGATCGGCTGCACGACCCGTCTCTCGCCATCCACGATGCTGGTCAGGTCGAGGAAGCCCTGCACCATCTTGGCCAGGGAATAGTTCTCGCTGACCTGCCGGCGCGCGTTGGCGCCAAGGCGGTCCCGCATGACCGGATCATCCATGAGCCTGAGCCACTGGGCGACCATGTGCTGCACGTCGCCATCGCGGTACAACAGGCCGTTCACACCCGGCTCCAGCGCTTCGATCTCTGGGTTATGTGAGGGGATATCGTCGCTGGTGACCACGGGCAGGCCGAAGCCGAAGGCGTGCAAGAGGCTCAAGCCGATGTTCACGGGGTAGCAGAACAACGTGGCGCTGAGCATCCACGGGGCGAGCTGCGACTCCTCGTAGATCGCTCCTGTGAAGATGACGCGGTCGGCCTGACCGAGCTCAGCGGCCAGAGTCTCTAGCGCCGAACGCTGTGAGCCCTGGCCGACGATGACCATTTTGGCGGCCGGCCGGCTCCGTTGCAGGCATTGCATCCCTCGGATCAGCATCTCCACACGGTTCTGCGGCTCCAACCGCGAGACAAAAATTACCGTCTGAGCAGGGTCGACGTCGTGCTTGCGCTGAAAGGTGGGCAAGGCCTTGGGGTCGCTGGTCCACCGCCGCACCGCTTCCTTGATCTGAGCCTGGTCAAGGGCATTCTGGGCCACGAAGACGCACCGTGGATCAAACCCGAACTCCTCAATCAGCCGGCGAGCCACGCCGTGGCTGTACAGCAGCACCGCGTCGGCCATTCGAGCCATCCGGTTGCGCAGCCACCTCATCGGTCGGCGCTGCCGCTTGGAATACCCATGGCCCCACAACGCGATGGGCAGCTCTCGGCGCCGGGCCCTGCGGAGGCCTGCGCCGAGGGTCAGCAAGCGGGTGTTCCAAGGCAGGATAACCAGATCGAAACGCTCAGGATCCACCACCTCTATTTGCGCACGCTGGTAGTACATCTGAGCACGCCCGACCCGATAGCTGCTGATTGCTGCCCGGACATGGAGGAAATGTTCCTCCCCGCCGGCCGATTCGAGACTGCCCTCCCCCGGGCCCGCAAAAACTGATAGCTCAATGCCCGGCTGGGCACCCAACAGCTTGAACACCGGCACCCGATAGTGTGGCACGACCGGCTGACAAATGGCTATC
>JADFKZ010000109.1:0-7116 GCA_022564665.1 Planctomycetota bacterium
ACGGCCCGCCGGGCCGACACTCGCGCTGGTACGCGGCGGCGAATTGAATTCGCCGCCGCTGATCGGTTGCTGTCTTGAGCGCTCCGCAGCGGCCTCGCCACGTCGCGGCGTCGCGGCGTCCTTGCCGCTCTTATTTGGCAGCCCTTCGGGCTGCGGGGCCGCTGTTGTCTGGCGGCCCTCTGGGCCGCGGGGCCGCTCTTGTTTGGCAGCCCGGCGGTCGCCTGCGGCTACACTCAACGCTCATGACTTTTCTGATCGATGCGGTCTACCTGCTCGTGGCCCTCGTGACGTCGCCGGTCTGGCTCTTTCGGATGGTTCGAACCGGCAAGATTCGGACCGACTGGGCGGGGCGGTTCGGGCGTGTCGCACCCTTCGCCGCTGCCGAAAGGAAACGGATCCTGTTGCATGCGGTGTCGGTCGGCGAGGTCAACGCGATCCGAATGCTCATCCGGCGGTTGGCCGAGCGCGCTGACGGCGCCGGGATCGTGGTTGCCGCCACGACCGACACCGGCTTCGAGAGAGCGAGCCGCCTGTTCGGCTCTGACCATCGTGTTGTCCGTTATCCGCTGGACTTGTCCTTTGCGGTCAAACGTTTTCTGGATGCGGTCAGACCGGATGTGGTGGTTCTTGTGGAGCTTGAAGTGTGGCCGAGCTTCACCCTGGCCTGCAGCAGACGCCGGATTCCGGTGTGCGTGGTCAACGGCCGGCTGACCCAACGCAGCTACAGAGCGTACCGGCTGCTCGGTCCCTTGATCAGACCGAGCTTTGGCCGGCTGGCGTTCGCAGCAGCGCAGCAGAATCACTATGCCCGGCGGTTCCGCCGTCTGGGCGTGCCCGGGGATCGCGTATACGCCACGGGCACGATGAAGTGGGACACGGCCGAGATTGCCGACCACGTCGAGGGGGCGGATGAGCTTGCCCGCCAGATGGGCATCGATCGAGCCAAGCCGCTGGTCGTGGCGGGGTCGACGGCTCCGGGGGAGCACGAGCTGCTCGTGAAGGCGGTGGGCGAGGGGGTGCAGCTGTTGTGCGCGCCGCGGCGCCCCGAATGGTTCGACAGGGCGGCGACGGCGCTACCGGGGTGTGTCCGTCGCAGCCGCGGGGAGCGCGGGAGCGAGACGGGCCGGTTTCTCCTGGACACCATCGGCGAGCTTCGCTTGGCCTATGCGATCGCCGACGTGGTCGTGGTGGGGCGGACGTTTGGCAACCTGCACGGGTCGGACATGATGGAGCCTGTTGCCCTTGGAAAGGCCACGGTCGTGGGTCCCGCTGTGGCCGACTTTGCCGACACCGTTGAGGCGCTCAAGGCAGGCGACGGTATTATCCAGACCGAAAGCGCCGATCTGCCGGCGGTGCTGCGGCAGCTGCTGGAAAGCCCGGCCCGACGCCGAGAGCTGGCCGACGGCGGACGCGCCGTGATCAAGGCCCACCAGGGAGCAACGGATCGTCATGTCCGGCTGATCATGTCGCTCATCTCGTGAGATCCGGTGATGGGGGGAGAAAAGAGGCTGTCGGCTGTCAGCTATGAGCTGTCAGCTGTCAGCCAGAGAAGAGTCGGAGAAAGAGGCTGTCGGCCGTCAGCCGGAGGTGTGCTGGCCGCCTTCTCTTGCCGAGAGCCGAGAGCCGAGAGCCTTTCAAAAGCAACTCGCCGCCCCAGCGTTGACCGAGGCGGCGAAGGAGGAGAAAGAAGAAAGGAGAAAGGACGAAGTTGGAAAGTGGTGCGATCTGGTGTGGTACGCTGCGGGTTGTGCCGCCGGCGTCACCGGGACAGCATCCATCAGTTGGCGGTCGACAAAGCCACCGCCTTGGTCAAGAGCAACAATTCGCGTTTCATACAACGCCGGTCATATGCCGGCTGGAAATCCGATGGCTTTAGAGGGGCCGGATCGCGGGCCTCTATGCCCATCTGAACCTGACGGTGAGACGCGGAGCAGTTCATCCATGACCTCTCCACGGACGTCGGCCTGACTTCAACCCCGATCCTACCAGAATATCGGGTGTCAAGTCGGGGGAAGCTTGAAAAGTGGCATGTGCGGCGGCCGGTGGCGTGGGTGCCCGCGGCGTGGCGATGTGTGCCAGGTCGCCGCCGGCCGCGGCAACCTCTTGAGGCGAAAGCACCTTCGGTGTTTCTTGCGCCCGCTGGGGAGTAGACTTTTGCGCATCAAATGAACGAGTTGGAGCTGCTCAAACACATCTACGCGACGGCGACCGCCCCCTCGGCGGAGGTTCCCATCCCACCCGGTGACGACATGGCCATGGTGTCGGTGGGGGGGAGGTCGATTCTGGTTGCCATCGACCAGGTTGTGGCCGGGTGCCATTACGACGAGGCGGTGACGCCGCTTTCGCTGGTGGGCCGCAAGGCGATCACCCGGTGCTTGAGTGACGTCGCCGCGATGGCTGCCCGGCCGCTGGTGTCCCTTGTGGCCGCGACGCTGCCGGTGGCGCTCGGAGAGCGACGTGCCACCGAGCTGTTCGACGCGGTCAGGGAGACCGCCGAACACTATGACTGCCCGCTCATCGGCGGCGACATCGCGATTTACCGCCAGGTCGCCGGACCCCTGGTCTGTTCCGTTGCCATAATGGCGGAGCCGACGGGGCTGGGTCCGATCAGGCGGGCGGGAGCTCGCGTCGGCGATAGAGTCTATGTGACGGGCGTGCTGGGCGGCACCCGGGCCGATGATGGACTGGGTCACCACCTGCTTTTCGAGCCCCGGCTCGCGGAGGCCCGCCTGCTTGCCGAAACGCTCGGGCAAAGGCTGCACGCGATGATTGATCTCAGTGACGGCCTCGGTCGCGACGCATCGCATCTGGCCGAGCGCTCCGGAGTGCAGATCGTCTTCGACGCTGAGAGGATTCCCTGCCGGTCCGGTGCACCATGGCGTCAGGCGCTCAGTGAGGGTGAGGACTACGAGCTGTGCTTCGTCGCCACCGGCGAGGTCCCATCGACTCTTGAGGGGATCCCGGTGACCGCGGCGGGAGAAGTCTGCCGGCGAGAGCCCGGCGCCCCCCTTGTCGTTGTGCGGTCCGGCGGCCGGAACCTCGACGCCACCGAGCTGGGGTGGGAGCATCGATCACCATGAGGATCGAGCGTCGCTGCCGGAGCGAGGCGGAGACGATCGAGCTGGCAACGGTTCTGGGCCGGCGGCTGGCCGGAGGTGACGTGATCTGTATCGAGGGCCCGCTTGGATGCGGCAAGACCTGCTTCGTCAGGGGTCTGGCGGGAGGTCTGGGGCTCGAGCCGCAGGCCGTTGCGAGTCCCAGCTTCATCATCTGCCGGAGTCACGCCACCCCGAGGGGGTTGACGCTGGTGCATGTCGATGCCTTCCGACTCACGGGCGCCGATGACCTTGAATCCATCGGGTGGGAGGAGCTTCTTGCCAGCCGGGATACCGTCGTTGCCGTGGAATGGCCCAGCCGGATCTCCGAAGCGCTGCCCCAGCGGCGGATCGAGGTGCGCATGGATCACACGGGGGAGACCTCCCGGCGGGTCACGATCACCGCAACCGGCGCGCTCGCCTCACGGCTGGAGGGAATCGACGAACAGGTGACGGTTATCCGAAGGAAATTGGGGTTGGGGGTTCGGGGTTCGGGACGATCTGCTGAACCCTGAACCCTGCTCTTTTCTCCGCGGTCCTCTGCGACTCTAGGCGGTGAATCTTCGCCTTTTTCGGCGGCCGGCACAGCCGACCCTTCCTATCACTCACCCTCTTCTTCCTGCGCACGCCCCTGGGGACTGATTGCAAAGATCTGGAAGCGATGGCCGACCGGCTCCCAGCCGTACTGCTCGCAGATCCGGTTCCTCAGCACGACCAGCTCTTCGTTGGAGAACTCGATTGCCTTGGCGGTCTTCATGCAGACCATGTGATCGCGCGGGGTTTTGCCGTAGATGAGCTGGTAGTGGGTCTGCTTGGAATCGAAGAGCGCCGGGCTGATGATCCCGGCTTCCTGGAGGAGCTTGGTGGTGCGGTAGATCGTCGCCTTTGACACCCGCTGGCCCCGACTCCGTATCTCGACGAACAGCTCCTCCACCTCGAACACGCCGGCCCGTTCAATGATGGCGTTGAGGACGTCTGCCCGCTCGGGGGTGTACTTTAAGTTCTGTGATCGCAGGAAACGTCGAAAGACGGCGCAGAGGGGTACCATCGCCGCGAGCTGCGGCCCCTCGGTGGGCGCGATCGGCGTCGGCGTCGAACCGGTCGTCATGGAAAGAGTGTATCCACGAAGCCGAGGTCGCCATAGAATTTTGGCTGCACGATGAATGGAGACGGTCGATCGCTGGAAGTGCTGGCCTTGGAGCCGTACGACACCGGTTCCCACCGCTGCGTACGGGAGTCACTGAGCCGTTGGTCCCGCCACCGGTGGCGGTGGTTCACGCGTCCCGGTCGGGGCTGGAAGTGGCGGATGCGTCTGGCCGCCGTCGAGCTCATCGACCTGGCACGGTCGCGCGGGGCCTTCGATGAGCCCATCGATGTGATCGTCGCCACGTCACTTCTCGGTGCCGCCGATCTCCGAGGGCTTCTGCCTGCAGGTTGGCGCGAGACGCCGATCGTCCTGTACATGCACGAGAACCAGGCCGCGTACCCATCGTCCGGCAACCCCAAGGTTGACCAGGAACGTGACGTGCACTTTGCGGTCACGAACCTCACGAGCGTCCTGGCCGCGGATCTCGTTATCTTCAACAGCCTGTGGAACAAGGAGTCTCTGCTCGGGGGGCTGAAGTCGATTCTTCGCAGGGCGGCGGCGGTTCAGCTTGGCGATTGGGAGAGGCAGGTCGCGGAAACCAGCCGGGTCATCTGGCCGCCGGTGGAGCCGCCGCCCGCGGAGCTGAAGTCGGCGATCGCGGCCAAGATCGACGGGGCTGACAGCGGCCCCGCTTTACATAACACCGTCAACGTCGTCTGGCCGCACCGGTGGGAGCATGACAAGGGGCCACAGGAGCTTCTGGAGATTGCCGGGCGTTTCAGCGATTCTCTGGACCTCCGCTGGACGATCCTGGGCTGGCGGTTTCCTGAGTGCCCGCCGGCGCTGGCGGAGTTTGAGCGTCGTTTCGCCGATCGGATCGACCACATCGGCTACGAGCCCGACCGTGGTCGCTACTGGGAGCACCTGGTCAGGTGCGACTGGGTGCTGTCGACGGCGCGTCACGAGTTCTTCGGCATTGGGGTGGTGGAGGCGTTGCTGGCGGGCTGTCTGCCGTGGCTTCCCGACCGTCTGAGCTATCGGGAGCTGCTACCTGAGCAGGCGCGTGGCTTGAGCCCGGTCAAGCCACCGGCGGATCCGCGGGGTCTGCGACGGGCGATTCAGTCCCACCTCGAGCCGGCCCTTGCCCCCCGTGCCGTTGAACGGATCGATCAGGCGATCGAGGAGGCGGTCGAGGCCGCCGGGCGTTGAATTGCCGGGCCCAAGGTCCGATTAGAACTATTATGTAAAGCGGGGGGTCGTCCGTTCATAGGCCGAAACCGCACGCACGCCACCAAAAACGCCGATGGGTCGTGCCGGATACAGGCCGCTTTTGGTAGTCAACTGCACCACGACTGCACCATTTTTTGATTGAGGTTTTGGGCTTCCGTGGTAGTCTGTTGGTGACCAAAGCGAAGACCGAAGCGACCCCCAAACAACCCCGCCCGTCGGCGTGTATTGAATCGCTTTGGTCCGCGTCGGCGGCGGGGATTCTCTGGAGACCAAAGCGATGCAAGAACAACAGGCGAGCGTGTGGCTGCTGAAACGCCGCCGCAAGCTCAAGACCAAGACCGTCACGTACTGGTACCTCAAGTGGCAGACCCGGGAGATCACCGAGTCCGGCCGGGTCCGATTCCAGACCGAGTGCCTGGGCCAGTGCACGAAAGAGCACGCCAAGCGGATGAGGGACCGCAAGTCCGCCAAGCTCGGCGGGCGGATCCCCGTCGGCCGGACCGGGCGGGTCACTCTCGGCGAGCTTGAGGCGTTGTATCTGGAGCGGCGGGCACGTTCGCCGGAGTCCGATCTGGTCGCCGGCAGGCGGCACAAGCGATACCGGAAGCTCTCGCCAGCGACGATCAGGCAGGCCCGGGCCACCCTTGACAAGATGGTCCGTCACTTCGGAGAAGACCGGAGGATCGGCACTATCAGCGAGACCGATGCCGATCGGTGGCTGGATGAGCTCGAGGCCGCGGGCCTGGCCGAGCAAACCATCCGACAGCATCTACGGGTGGCGAAGTGCGTTTTCGGCTGGGCGGTGACGTTTGATCTCGTGGAGCTGAACCCGTTCCGAGACTTCACCGGGAGCACGCTTCCAGCGAAGCCGGGGCACTTCGTCCCGATGGCGGAGTTTGAGCAGCTCTCGGCGGCAGCCCCGCACGTTGGCTGGCGGGCACTTTTGGGCCTGACCCGGCTCGCCGGCCTGCGGAAGACCGAAGCGCTCGAGCTGCTCTGGTCCGGCGTTCAACGTGACGCGGAAGGCATCGACCACAAGATCGGCGTCGATTTGGAGGCCGGCCGGCTCCGGCTGGTCGCGTCGAAGACCGGCCGGTATCGGCTGGTGCCGATCGTCAAGCGGCTGGAGACGATCCTGCTGGAAGCGTACGACGCGGCTCCGGCTGGACAGCAGACCGTCGTGGCCGGCGATGTCGGCGGCTCCAACATCTACCACCGGCTCTACCAGATCTTCGAGGCCTCCGGCGTGCCGCGGTTCCGCGACCCATTCAACGCCTTGAGAGCCTCCCGGGAGAACGCCTGGAAAGAGGCCGGCGTCGCCGAGCCGACGTACCTTGCGTGGATGGGGCACGGCCAGGTGGTGAGCCGAGCGCATTACGTGGAGCCGACCCCGGCGGAGTTCGCGGGAGCGATCGAGGCGGAGTGAAGCTCGCCGACAGAGGATCACACGGCCCGCTCCGTCGGGCCTTTTTTGTGCGCTGACTGCACCATCCACTGCACCATAAGGCCGGATATCGGCGTTTACGTGGTCATGAGCGGGGGTGTAAGAGCTTCACGATAAAGCTTGGCCCGTGTCGGCGGCCGGCGGGTGCGGGCTCGCTCCCAGTTCAGGCGGCGGGCCCACGGCAGCACCGGGGCGGACGTAGTTTGCGTCCAAGCGCGGCGGCCTTTTCAATAGGCCGCGAGAAGCCCACGAAGCGAGTG
>JADFKZ010000109.1:7126-10023 GCA_022564665.1 Planctomycetota bacterium
TGCAGCCCGGAGGGCTGCCGAACAAGAGCGGCCCCGCAGCCAGAAGGGCTGCCGAACAAGAGCGGCAAGGACGCCGCGACGCCGCGATGCCGCGAGGCCGCTACGGAGCGATCGAAACAGCTCTAAGATGGCCGCTCCCATGCCAACCTGGTGGACCAAGACGCTCATCCCGACCCTTCGGCAGGACCCGGCGGAGGCAGAGGTCCCCTCGCACCGACTCATGCTGCGGGCGGGTCTGATCCGGCAGCTATCGGCGGGCATCTACACCTACCTGCCGCTGGGCTGGCGGGCGCTGAACAAGGTGATCGGGATCATCCGCCAGGAGATGGACGCGGTGGGCGCGGCAGAACTCCTCATGCCCGCCGTGGAGCCCATCGACCTCCTGAGCCGCACGGGACGAGACGTCGAGTATGGCGACCTTCTCTTCCAGCTGGTGGACCGTCGCGGCCAAAGACAGGCCCTGGCCCCAACCCACGAGGAGGTGATTACCGAGGCTTTGGGGGCCTACGTCGAGTCCTACCGCCAGTTGCCGCTGAGCCTCTACCAGATCCAGACCAAGTACCGCGACGAGCCCCGCCCGCGTGCCGGAGTCCTCCGCAGCCGCGAGTTCATCATGAAGGACGCCTACTCCTTCCACCTCGCAGTCGACGGGCCGGGCGGGCTTAACGAGGGCTATGACCGGATGTACGACGCGTACTGCCGGATCTTCGATCGCTGCGGGCTGCGGTACGAGGTGGTGGAAGCGGAGTCGGGCCCCATCGGCGGCTCCGCCTCCCACGAGTTCATGGTTCTCTGCGACAGCGGCGAGGACACGATCCTCAAGTCCCAGCGGGGCGACTACGCGGCCAACATCGACAAGTGCGGGATCGGTGACCGCCCCTGGAGCTATGACGGTGGTCCCGCCACCGCCCTGGACGAGGTCCACACGCCGGGGCTGTCGGGCATAGACGACGTGGCGGCGTTCCTGGAGATCACGCCCGCCGAAATGCTCAAGACGCTTGTCTGCCGCAGTGACGATGGGTGGGTGCTCGCCGTCCTCCGCGGCGAGCACGACCTCAACGAGGGCAAGCTCAGGGATGTCCTGGGCGTGCCTGTCCATCTGGCCGACGATGTGCCCGCACGCGCAGCGGGGTTCGCCATCGGCTTTGTGTCGCCAGCAGTCGTCAACTCGATTCCGCTGGCGCGTATGGTCGTCGACCCCGATGCCGCCCAGGGCCGCGCCTGGGTCACCGGGGCGGACCGGGTCGACTACCACGTTCGCAACTTCGACTGGCGGCGCGATGTCGGTGATGCGCTACAGGGTGATCTGGTGAGGGTCGCCGACATCCGAAAGGCCGTCGATGGCGATCCTTCTCCCAAGAACGACGGGACGACGCTCCGCGCCGTCCGCGGCATCGAGGTCGGCCACGTCTTCAAGCTTGGGACGAAGTACTCCGAGGCGATGGGGTTCTCCGTCCTCGACGAAACCCAGAAGAGGCGTCCGGTCGTCATGGGCTGCTACGGGATCGGCCCCGGTCGGATCCTGGCCGCGGCGATCGAGACCAGCCACGACGATGACGGGATCATCTGGCCGCCGGCGATCGCACCCTTCCTGGTCCAGATCGTGCCGATCAGGCTCGACGCCGCGTTATGTAAAACTTGTGGGGATTTGGCTGGGCAACTGGGGGCGGCGGGTCTGGATGTCTTGATCGACGATCGACCCGAGCGCCCCGGCGTCAAGTTCAAGGATGCCGACCTGGTGGGCTGCCCTATTCGCCTGACGATCAGTGAAAAGACCATGGCCCGGGACTCCGTCGAGCTGACGCTCCGCGCGGCGGGCCGCCAGAAGGCCCAGATGGTTCCTCTTTCGGAGGCGGTCGCCCGATGCAGGGAAGCCGTCAACTGCCAACTTTCAGCAGCCGACCTCATTCCGGCCGCCAGCCGATAGCTGACAGCCGACAGCGTCTTTTTCTGTCAGCCGCTTGGCATCCGTGTTCTCGCGCCGCTTGGCGTCCTGCCGGGCGCGGCTGTGGGCCTGCGCGGCTGAGGCCTTCGGGGCTGCGCCCTTTGGGCTCCGCCCCTCGGGATACCCGGCATCCTGCCGGGACGAACCTCCTACGTTCCGGTGGGTCCCCTTCGTGCCCCCGACAGCTGACAGCCGACAGCGTCTTTCTTCTCATGGAGCCCGAAGCCGTCATGGACCAGCTGCAATGCGCGGTGGCCCTGCTCCTTGGGGACGATGCAGGAGATCTTGATCTCGGAGGTCGTAATGTTGGCGATGTGGATTCCGGCGTTGCCCAGGATCTCAAACATTTTCGCTGCGACGCCGCTGTGGGTCCGCATCCCCAGACCGACCGCCGAGACCTTCGCCAGGCCGATCTCGACCCCCAGCTCACCGGCACCGATCTCCTTGAGCGCTCGATCGGCGGCGACCTTCACCTCGGCGAGGTCCTGGTGATCGACGGTGAATGAGAGGGTCGCCGTCGAGCCGTGCTCAGTCTGGACGATGTCGTCGACGAGCACCCCGGCGGCGGCGATGTGCCTGAAGATGGTCGCCTGCATCCCGTCGGTATTGGGCACATGGCGAAGGCTCACCCGACCAAGGTCGGGCGTGAGCGCGCAGCCGACGATCGCGATCTGTTCCATCTCGGGGGTCTCCCTGGTGATCATCGTCCCTTCATCCGGCGTGTCGCAATGGCGGACGTGAATCGGCACGTCGTACTTCTGCCCGAAGACAACCGCGCGGCTCTGAAGCACGCGGGCTCCCAGCGAGGCGAGCTCAAGCATCTCCTCGTAGCTGATGGTATTGAGCTTGCGGGCCGTTGACACGTACCTCGGATCAGCTGTGTACACGCCGTCGACATCGGTGTAGATCTCGCAGACACCCCCCCCACCCCCCGCATGGTCACGCCCACCGC
>JADFKZ010000110.1 GCA_022564665.1 Planctomycetota bacterium
TCGGCGAGGTTCTTGATCCTGGCCAGGTTCTCGCGGGTCAACCGGGGACGGACAAATTCGCCCTCCTGCTGATGAGCCGCCCGGCTGTCCGGTGGGACACCATTGTTGTACTTGCCGGTGAGCACACCCTCGGCAAGCGGCGAGAAGCCGACAATCCCCAGGCCGAGCCGGGCGCACGTGGGGAAGACCTCCGCCTCCCAGTGTCGCTCCAACATGTTGTACAGCGGCTGGTTGCTCACCGGCCGATGCCAGGAGTGATCGTCGCAGATCGTGACGGCTTCAGTGATTTGCTCCGCCGTCCACTCGCTGACGCCCCAGTAGAGCACTTTGCCCTGGTCGATCAGGTCGTTAAAGCTCCGGCAGGTCTCCAGCAAGGGGGTGTGCTCGTCAAAGCGATGGCACTGATATACGTCGAGGTATTCCGTGCCCAGCCGCTTCAACGAGCTGTGACACTGCTCAAAGACGTGCTTTCTGCTCAGCCCGCGATCGTTGGCCCCTGGAAAGGGCCAGTCCTTCTCAAACGGCCAGTAGACCTTGGTGGCGAGCACGTAGGAGTCGCGCCGAAATGGGGCCAGGGCCCGTCCCACGAGGACCTCGGTACGGCCCCCGCCGTAGACGTTGGCGGTGTCAAAGAAGTTGATCCCGGCCTCGTAGGCGACGCGGTAGAGGGTTGTGGCGAGGTCCTGATCCTTCCGGTTGAGGATCAGCCAGGAACCAAAGCCTATCTCCGAGAGCTTCAGACCCCACATGCCGAGACGGCGGTACTTCATCGGGGAGACCGGCTTCCCTAGGGGGCGTGGATCATACCGCATGCCCCCGTGGGGGCATGACGAAGGAGCCCGGGCCGCCGTCAGCAACTGGATCGGACCAAGAAAATTGCCTACGTCGGGGTGTAAGGTGGTACCACCGACGTAGGCGTGTGGGGGGTCTGAATTGGCGTCCGGATCGGGGGTCCGGCTCAGGTGCTGTTCAACGCTACTAAAGCAGATCTACCGCCTCCGAGCTATAGCCAAATCAGACTATATTGTCTCTTTCCTCAGGGCGGTTTGTCGCGGGTTGAACCCCAGGTAATGCCGGATCATGGACGCACCGCTGCCACAGGACCATTCGCGCAACCCGTTGACAGCCAGCCAGTTGCTTTGGGCCTACCGGCGGGGCTGGTTCCCCATGGCCGATCCTCTGACGGGGCAGATCGAGTGGTTCAGCCCCGACCCGCGGGCGATCATGCCGCTGGAGAAATTTCACACGCCCAGGAATCTGAAGCGCGAGGTCCGGCGCGGGCGGTTCGAGATCCGCTGCGACACGGCGTTTGACGAGGTCATCCGGGCCTGTGCTGCGCCACGAAGGGACGAGGATCTCAGTTGGATCGACGAGCAGATCATCGAGTCCTACGTCGGCCTGTACAACCTCGCCGGCGCCCACTCGATCGAAGCCTGGCTCGAGGGCCGGCTCGTGGGCGGACTCTACGGTGTCCACATCGGCGGCGGCTTCTTCGGGGAGTCGATGTTCACCCGTGTCGAATTCGGAGGCGACAACTCATCGAAGGTCTGTCTCGTCCACCTCGTTCGCTGGCTGCGGCACCGTGGCTTTGTGCTCCTGGATACGCAGTTCCACAACAAGCACCTGACGCAATTCGGCTGCGTCGAGGTCCCCCGCCGGCAATACCTCTCGATGCTGGCCCAGACCATTGTCCTGGACGTGACATGGGGCCGATTCTCACTAGACGCATGACGCTACCATTGCGTCGCGGCGTCGCGGCGTCCTTGCCGCTCTTATTTGGCAGCCCTCCGGGCTGCGGGGCCGCTCTTGTTTGGCAGCCCTCCGGGCTGCGGGGCGTCCTTAACGGGGCACGGTGATGGAGTGTGGGATCATTGGTCTTCCCGGTGCTGGAATGACGACGCTTTTTGAGGCGCTCGTCGGCGACAAGGCCCGCACCGGGGCCGGCCACGGGCCCAAGCCCGGCATCGGCGTCGCAACCATCCCGGATCCACGGCTTGCGGTCGTGGCCCGTCACGTCGAGTCCCGCAAGGTGACACCGGCGATGTTGACCTTTGTCGATATTCCCGGCATCGATGTTGGCAAGGGCGGCTCCAAGACCGGCGGCCTACTTGCAGCCGCCCGTGAGGTGGACGCCATCTGTCATGTCATCCGCTGCTTCGAAAGCGCCGGCGAGCGGGCCGGCCGCCGGACGGACCCCGTCGGCGACATCAGGACGCTTGACGAGGAGCTGATCCTCGCGGACCTGGCCCTGGTCGAGCCGGCGGTTGATCGGGCGGCCCGGCCGGCGCGGGCAGGTGATCCCGACGCCAAGGCCAGATGTGCCCTCCTCACGCGCGTGCTCGAGGCGCTCAACGACGGCCGCCCCGCGCGGTCAATCGGCGAGCTCAACCCCGGCGACGCCACAATCCTTCGCAGCTACGGGCTCATCAGCGCCAAACCCGTGCTCTACGTAGCCAACGTCGGGGAGAATGATCTGGCCGGAGCGCCCGAGGCCTCCCGGCGGGTCGCCGACCATGCCGCCGAAGCCGGCGGCGAGTCGATCGCCCTCTCGGCAAAGCTGGAGGCCGAGCTGGCTGAGCTGGCCGAGCCCGACCGGATCCAGATGATCGAGGCCCTGGACCTGAGCGAGCCGGCGATCGGTCCGCTGGCCCGTGCCGTCAACCGCCTGCTGGGGATGGTGGTCTTCTATACCACCAGCCCCAAGGAGATACGCGCCTGGACCGCGCCCGCCGAGGCCTCGGCTCCCGAGGCGGCGGGGATCGTCCACTCTGACATGCAACGCGGCTTCATTCGGGCCGAGTGCTACAACGTCGAGGATCTGGAGCAACACCAAAGCGAAAAAGCGATCAAGGCCGCGGGCAGGCTTCGCAGCGAGGGCAAGCACTACCGGCTCCGCGACGGCGATGTCATGCGGTTCCTGTTCAATGTCTAGGCTCTGTCTAACGACGCCACGGTTGGTCCGGCGACGCCAAGACCGGGGCTCCATCCCGTTGGAATCGGGACTCAGACCCAGCCACCCGGAGCGTACCGACAGCTGACAGCCCTCTTCCTGAACCCTGAACCCTCCGCTCTTCTCTGCGACCCCCTGCAGCCCTCCGCGGTGAATCTTCGCCTTCTTCCTCTGACAGCTGATCGCCTCCCGGAGACACGAAGTCGCCCGGACGTGGTAGACTCTCGCCGGTGCCCTGACCGGTTGAACGGATTGTGTGGCTCGCCAGACGCCCCGGCGAGCCCCCTGCGGCCACGCAAGGATGCGACCAAAGGCCAAGCTCATCGGCAAGATGTTCCACCGCCGCCTGCTGCTGCTGGTGGCATCTGCCGCGGCGGTCATCCTCGGGCTCAGCGGTCAACTGTTCCGGCTGG
The DNA here is from genome assembly GCA_022564665.1 of Planctomycetota bacterium. Classification (GTDB taxonomy): domain Bacteria; phylum Planctomycetota; class Phycisphaerae; order Phycisphaerales; family SM1A02; genus JADFKZ01. Next base: position 3,364 of record JADFKZ010000110.1, read on the forward strand.
CGGTGGTCCACGGGGCGGAGCACCGGGTCACGGCCGAGCGCCGGCTAAGCCTGGAAACCATCCTGCCCACGGTACGGGGCAGGATCCTGGACCGTCGCGGACGCGTCCTGGCGATCGACCGCTCGAGCTTCGACGTTGCCGTGGACTTCCGCTACATCAGCGGCGCGTGGGCGCTGCGGCGGGCCGCGAACCGCGCCAGATCGGTCTACCGGCGCACATGGCCCTTGCTGGACCCCGAGCAACGTAACGCAGCCGTCGCGGAGTTCCTCCCCGGATACGAGCGAGACCTGGAGTCCTTCTGGGTCGAGCTGAGGAATCTCGGCGGTCTCCAGCAGGCCCAGCTCGATCGCCGTCTCGACGAGATCAAGAAGCATGTGCAGTCCACGGCAGCGGTGGTGTGGGACCGTCAGCTTCGCCACCAGATCGAGTTCGGCCTGGGCGCCGGCGAGGAGTTTCAGCCGCGCCCGATCCGAGAGCAGCGTCAGCCGCACGTGATCATGGCGAGGGTGCCCAGCGAGATCGCCTTCGCCTTTCGGCGTCTTGGTGAGCGGTTCAAAGGAGCAATCGAGGTTCAGAACTCGCACCGACGCGTCTACCCGTGGTCCACTGCCGTCGTCACCCTCGATCGCTCGTCACTGCCCAGACCGGTGCGCAGCGAGGAACCGATCACGATATCCGTGAACGGAGTCGCCGATCACATCCTGGGGGCCATGCGAGACGAGATCTGGGAGGCCGATATCCAACGGCGGCCCTTCAATGACCGACACGGTCTGATCGTCGACCTCGGCGGTTATCGCATCGGTGATGCTGTGGGGTCGCGCGGTCTGGAGCGCGTCTACGAGGACCACCTCCGTGGGCACCGTGGCCTTATCCGCCAGCGGCTCGACACCGGCGAGACGCTGCCCCAGGCAAGTGTGCCCGGCCGCGATCTCCATCTGACACTGGATATTGCGTTACAGGCGCGGATCCAGGCGATCCTGTCACCCCAGTTCGGTCTGGCCGTGGCCCGACAATGGCAGGCCGGCTGGACCGCCGCCGGCACGCCCGGTCAGACCATCCTGCCGGAGGGCCAGCTTCTCGCAAGCGCCGCGGTCGTCCTCGACGTACAGACGGCCGAGATCCTGGCCCTAGTCTCCACGCCGACCGTCGCCTCGAGCCGGGAGCTTCCCGAACCCTGCCGCGACGCATACCGGCCCTTTGTGAATCGAGCCGCCGAGGCGATCTACCCACCCGGATCGATCATCAAGCCGCTGGTATTGGCCGCCGCGGTCTCGGAGGGCGCGCTGGGGCTCACCGAGCCAATCCAGTGCACCGGCCACTTCTTTCCGGATCGCAAGGACCGGCTCCGCTGCTGGATTTTCCGCGCTCCGAAATACAACGTCCACGGGGCGTTGGAGGCCCGGGAGGCGATCGCCCAGTCCTGCAACATTTTTTTCTACTCGCTCGCGGACAGGCTCGGGCCCGAGCGGCTGGTGAAATGGTACCGCCGTTTCGGGTTGGGCCGCCCCATCGACATCGGTCTCGCTGCGCCGCTCGACGAGCGGGCAATCGGGCGGTGGCTGGGGCGGCTTCCTGATTTTCGACACACCTCGCGGATCGCCCAGCGATTCGGATCCCTGCGGTTCGCCACCATCAGCATGGGGATCGGGCAGGGACCGGTGACGTGGACACCACTGCATGCCGCCAACGCTTACGCCCAGATCGCGCGCGGTGGAATCGCCCGCAGGGTCACGCTGGTGACCGACGACCCCCGGGGCGACTCGCGCACCGATTCCCAGCGTATGACCCGGGAGGAACCCGAGCTTGATGAGCATCTGGTCGAGACGATCCTCGAAGGGCTGCGACGCTCGGTGTCACAAGAGCAGGGGACGGGCCACCACATCCGCTACACCTCAGGCGCGATCGAGAGAATCATCAAGGTCACCGGGGTTACGGTCTGGGCCAAGACGGGCACGGCGCAGGCGCCTCCACTGCCGATCGACATCGCCTGTGATGGTGTGGCCCGCGAGTCTTCAGTCGAACCCGCACACGCCTGGTTCGTCGGACTCGTCGGAAAGGAGGACGAGCCCGCCCGGCCCGGAGAGCCGCCAGGACGAGGCCGGCCACAGTACGCGATCGCGGTGGTGGTCGAAAATGGCGGATCCGGGGGCCGAATCGCCGGACCGATCGCCAACGAAATAATCCGCGCCCTGATGGCGGAGGGGTATCTGCCCGAGGCGGATCCATGACCCAGGTCACGGTGGGGTTTCGCTGCCGGGGCCGACCGATCGCCCGCATCGTCACCAACCGGGGTGCGGCGCGTCGCACCCGTATCGATGTCGGCAACATCGGCTGGATCTGCGTCGGGGCGGCGCTGCTCCTGAGCATCCTGGGGATCGTCACGATCGGTGCCGTGCCCAGGCCGAACGAGCCCGACTATGCCCTGAAGCACCTTCTCAACCTGCTGGTGGGGCTCTCCGCCGCCGCCGCCGTGGTGTTGCCGCACTACCGGTGGACCCAGCGACTGAGCTACCCGCTCCTGGGAGGGGTCGGCCTGTTGCTCATCTTTGTACTGATCCCCTGGATACCGGAGGCGATCGTCTACCCACGAAACGGCGCCCGGCGATGGATCAACCTGGCGGTGACGGACCTGCAACCGTCGGAACTGGCGAAGATCGCCTATGTGCTCGCCCTGGCCAACTATCTTCGCTTTCGCAGCAACTATCGCCGACTCCGGGGACTCCTGCTGCCCTTGGGGCTGACGTTCCTGCCCATGATCCTGATCCTCGTCGAGCCCGACCTCGGCTCGGCGCTTCTGTTTCTTCCCACGCTCTTTGCGATGCTGATCGCCGCCGGAGCCAAGCTGCGGCATCTGGCGTTGATCATCGTCCTGGGAACCTCAATGGCCCCCGCGATGTACCCGCTCTTAAAGTCCCACCAGAAGGACCGGATCAAGGCGATGCTCGCGCAGGTGACCGGCGACACGCGCTACGACGACTCCATCGGCTTCCAGCGGGCGCGGGCGATGACGCTGGTGGGGGCGGGAGGCCTCATCGGCTCGGGACGGAACAAGTCGGCGGCTCTGGTCAGCCACAACCATCTGCCGGAAGACCACAACGACATGATCTTCGCCGTCATCTGCACCCGCTGGGGCGTCTTAGGGGCGGTCGTCACCTGGGGTCTGTTCGGTCTTCTGTGCGGCAGCGGGCTGCTCATTGCCACCCAGTGCAAAGATCCCTTCGGCCGGCTCCTACCGGTGGGGATCGTCTCGATGCTTTTTTCCCAGATGACGATTAATACGGGCATGACGATCGGCGTCATACCGATCACGGGTATGACGCTTCCCTTCGTCAGCTACGGCGGATCGAGCTTGGTCTCTGCGTGGGTCATGGTGGGGCTGCTCCTGAGCATCGCCATGCGGCGCTCTCGGTACCTCGCCCGCGAGGCGTTCGAGTTCGACGGGGTCGATGAAGGGCAATAGTGCCGTTTCGTCCGACAACGCCATGATCGGGCCCTCGGCCCGATGCGATCGGGGCTCAACCCCAGCCACCCAACGAAAAACACCGGGGTTCGGGAAAGCGGCGAGCTGCCAATACTGAACCCCGAACCCTGAACCCTATTCTTCTCTGCGGCTCTCTGCGGTGAACCTTCGCCTTTTTCTCGGCTGGTACAGCCGGCCCTACCATTCTTCTTGTGAGCGCCGCACCGCAGATGACCGTCGGTCACCCGAAACGGCTTGACGCCCCCGAAGATTTCTGCCAGGCGGCCGAGGAGCTTGGGATCGCCTTCGACCCCGGCGACCTCGAGCGGCTGGGACTGTTCCTCGGGCTTGTGCTTGATGCCAACAGACGTTTCAACCTGACAGCGATCACCAAGCCTGATGAGGCGTGGTGCAAGCACGTTCTCGACAGTCTCACGCTGCTGCCCTACGTGATCGCCGCGGGGGCGAAGCGTGTGATCGATGTCGGCAGCGGCGCCGGCCTTCCGGGCATACCGTTGGCGATCACGATGCCGCAGGTCCACTTCAGGCTCCTGGAAGCGACGGGAAAGAAGGCCGCTTTTCTTGAGGGGCTCATCAGCGTGCTGGCGCTTTCCAACGTCGAGGTGATCAACGAGCGTGCAGAAACGATCGGCCACGACCACCGTAACCACCGCGAGCGGTACGACCTCGTGGTCGCCCGCGCGGTGGGCAGGATGGCGGTCTTGCTGGAACTGACAACTCCGCTGGTGCGCGTTGGCGGGCACGTGCTGGCAATTAAGGGTCGCAAGGCACCCCAGGAGATCGTCGAGGCGAAGCAGGCACTGGCTCGCCTGCGATGCCGGGTGGTCGAGGCCACCCGTACGCGGACAGGCACGATCGTCTCCATCGAGAAGACCGGCCACACACCCGCGGGCTACCCCCGCCGACCGGGCGAGCCCAGACGCGCCCCGCTTGGAGGCTGAGTCTTACGAGGGTCCGGCAACGGGAGAGCGTCCAGGTTTCTCTGGGCCGCCGGCGGGCTCATCGCCTTGACCTGTGCGGGCGGCGAAGTGTTGGACAAACCACGAGCCGGCAGCCTCGGCGACCTGCTCGAGAGTGCCGGGCTCCTCGAAGAGATGGCCGGCGCCTTCGATCACCTTCAGCTCGCTTGGGGACTTGAGCTTTTCTCGGGCCTGGCGGTTGAGTCGAAGGACCTCGCCATCATACGAGCCGACCAGAAAAAGCGTTGGCGCGGTGACGCGGCGAAGCGCGTCGCCGGCGAGATCGGGTCGGCCACCCCGGGAGACGACCGCCGACACCTGATCGCCGAGTCTGGCCGCCGCCACAAGGGCCGCGGCCGCCCCGGTGCTCGCGCCGAAGTAACCGACCGGAAGCCCGCCGAGCTCGCGCCGTCCGGCGAGCCAGTTCGTCGCATCGAGTACCCGATCACCCAGCAGAACGATATCAAAGACGTTTGTGCGATCGCTCGCCTCCCCGGGCGTCAGCAGGTCAAAGAGCAGCGTCGCGCACCCACGATCGGCGAGCGACTGGGCCACGGCGATGTTGCGGCTGCTGAGACGGCTGCTGCCGCTCCCATGCGCGAAGACGACGGTACCGCGGCACTCCCTCGGCGTGGTCAGTGATCCAGGCAGGCTCACACCACCGCCGGTGACGACGACGTCAGTTGGGCCGGGGGCAGCGGCCATCGTGCCGGACATCGTACGTCATCTTGCCGCCGACCTGAGCGGCTCAGTGGGGGTGATGGGAGTTGTGAAGGTGGGGGGGGTGCTGGCCGTGGTAACCGTACGGGCCGTAGTAGACGTGGACGGTGTGGTGCGTGTAGGGATAGTGGTAGTAGGCGTAAGGCGGATGCCCGTAGTAATAGGACGGGTTTTCCGCTGTGGCCCCGATGATGGCGCCGGTGAGTGCTCCGGCCAGCGTCGATTCGGTGTTGCCTCCAAACGCCTGGCCGGCCAACGCGCCGAGGCCGGATCCGAAGAGAGCGCCGTGGCAGCCGCTGAGAATGCTTGTGGCGCCCAGCAGGCCCGCGCACGCGAGCGCTGCTCGGAAACACCGGAGTCTTGTGAGAAAAAGCATAACGCACGCTCCTGCTCTTTTATGGAGCACATCCGATCCTACGATGACCGCCCGGCCGGGCCAAGTCGATCCCGTGATCCGGGCCGATTTCGCAGGCCCCGGCCGGCACAGGCTCGCGCGTCCGCCACCCCAGCAGCTATACGGACCTTCGTCTTCCGTCAGGCAACGGCAACCCAACGGTGGGGGCGGGATTCGAACCCGCGAGAGAGACAAGCCCTCTACCGGTTTTCAAGACCGGCGCCTTCAACCACTCGGCCACCCCACCCTCGTTCATGATATCGAAAACGGACATGAACAGAGAACCGCTACACAATCACGGCATCGACTATGTCAAGGTTGTGTCAAGGCGATGACCGCAGACCTTGCCAACGTCGTGATGATTTGGCCGAACCTCGAGGAGCATGTCCGGCGGACCATTCTCGACTTGGCTCGAGAGAGTTGACCGGGGGTCTTCCCAATGGACAGATCGGCCAGCTACCCAGGCAACGGCCACACACCCGTCCGTTACTGACACGGCCCCCACGCCGCCAGCAGCGCAAGCAGGTCGGGCACCGCGATGGCGCCGCTTCCATCAAGGTCACACGTGGTGCCCGGCGTCTGCGGACCACCCCACGCACCAAGCAACGCCAGCAGGTCAGGGACATCGACGGCGCCGCTGGGAACCGCCTGGCAATCCCACGGGCACGGCACGGGGCACGCCGCCAGAGCCGCCGAGGGGTCGACGACGAACAGTCCTGAGTTGGTGTCGCTGATGATCACCGTGCCGCTGGGGAAGAAGGGATAGACGCCCCACGCCCCGGAGGTGCCGCCAGTGTTGTTCGCGGGATAGGTGTCGAACCACCCGACCTGGACCGGGTTGATCGGATCATCTACGGTACAAAAGATTCGAAGACCCGCGTGGTACTCGGCCTCAAAGATGAAGTTACCTTTGACGTAGAGGTTGTGATCCGTCGCCGTGACGCCGGAGTCGTATGTGCTCACGAGCTGCGGGTTGGCCAGATCGGAGACGTCGAAGACCACGGTCTCGTTGATGCCGTCGGTTTCGTCGTTGACGTAGGCGAATTGCCCGTCCTCACTCAACCAGACCTGGTGGCAGT
>JADFKZ010000111.1 GCA_022564665.1 Planctomycetota bacterium
TGGTCAAACGGATCAACACTGTTTCGAGCGCTCCGTAGCGGCCTCCGGCCGCACACTCGCTCTGGTACGCGGCGGCGAATTCATCCGCCGCCGCTGATCGGGCGCCTCGCCTGATCGCTCCGTAGCGGGCTAGCCGTCCGGCTCGCCGGGCGGGGGCGTGTATCGACCCAGCAGGGGTCGAGCGCGTTGGGCGATCTCGGCGCGCATTGCGGTCTTTTTCTCCACATACTTCTGCCACCTGTCCGGGTCCCAGATCTCCAGATGGTTCCGCATCCCGATGACCACCACCCTGGTGCCCAGACCAGCGGCGGCGAGCATTTCCTCCGGCACTCGTATGCGTCCCGCGGCGTCCAGCTCGAGCCGTTCCGCCTCGGGAAAGGTGATCTCGTCGAAATCCATCAACGCCGGTGCGGGGGCCAGCGTCGCCTCGATGTGGCCTGCCATACGCTCGAAGGTCCGCGGCGGCCACAGCCACAAGGCGTTGTTGACCCCCAGGGTGATGTAGAAGGCGGTCCCGACCCGGTGCGGGTCGAGCATCGCTCGAATCTTGGCGGGGATCGCCAGGCGATGCTTCGCATCTATGGTGAACGGGTGTTTGCCGGTGAAAAGCACGCATCCCTGCCTCGGTGGGAAGGTGTCGGAACTTAACCCACCACCACCCACTTTGCAACACTATTTACCATTTTTCGACACGAATCACCCCGCCGAGGCAATGTCGACCCCCCTCCACCCCAGCTAAACCCCGTGTGCCTCGGCGTTTGAGGAGCACCCCTCCGACTCAAAAAAAATCGAGGTCTCCCCCTAGCGGTAATGGCACGGCACTTCGGCGCCGAAGAAAACAGTGGTCTCCCGGCCCGGGGTGGCCCGGGACCGCATCCCAGCCACGCCAGGGGACCTCAGCGGCCACGTAGCAGCCTCGACCACGCCATGGAATCAAGCATCGCCCAGGCAATCCGCCAGATCCCCCATGGCCAGTTCCTTCTGACCGCCGCGTATGACGGGAGGCGCACGGGCGTCCTCGTCGAGTGGGTCCAACAGTGCGCAACCAACCCGCCGATGGTGATGATCGCGATTGTTAAGGGCTCACCGATCGCCCCATTGATCCGGGATAGCCGCGTTTTTGCCCTCTGCCAAATCAGCGCCAACGACAAGTTGCTGGCAAGAAAGTTTGCCACCACCCCAGCGCAGGGCGACGATCCCTTCTTCAGCATCCGCACCACAACCGCGCCAAGCGGAAGCCCGATCGTCCAGCGGGCCGCGGCCTTTCTCGACTGCGAGCTGATCCGTCATGTCGATCTGGAGTCGGACTGCGGCTTGTACGTCGGCATGGTGCGTCATGGCGGCGTTCTCAACGGCCACTCAGAATAAACGCTGTCCGCTGTCAGCGGCCGAATCATCAATCAGGAATCGCTCTCCCCGAGCAGCACCTCGACGTGATGTCGTATCTTGCGATCGAAGATTTCCGGGCTGAACCGCTCTGCGTTTTGTCGACATGCGGCCGGGTCGATCGACATCCGATCCAATTCCGCAACCGCCTCGATCAGCGACTCCGCGTCTTGTTCGCTGAAAAGCACACCGGTGGATGGCGTCACCGTCTCCAGCGCGCCGCCGGCCGCCAGCGCGACCACCGGACAACCCGTTGCCTGCGCCTCCACCGCGGTAAGCCCAAAATCCTCGACCTGGACGAACAGGAGCGCCCGCGCCCTGCGGTACAGATCCCGCAGCGTTCTGTCATCGACCCGACCGAGCATCTGGACCGTCGGCCCCGCCGCCGCCTGAAGCGCCCGCAACTGCGTGCCGTCGCCAGCGATCTTGACGTGGAACCCGGTCCGATTGGCTGCCTCAATGACCAGATCGGTTCGCTTGTAGGGCTCCAGCGCCGCCACCACGAGCAGCCATCGCTCGCGTCCAACCCGCTCATCGCGCGCAAAGAACGCGGTGCGGACCGGCGGATGAACGACATGTGCCTCGCGGCCGTAGCACCGGCGTATGGCACCGGCGGTATGGCTGCTGTTTGCCAGGAACCTGGTGACGCGGTCCGCCGACGCCCGGTCCCAATGCTGAAATGCACGCGCAACCGCCCTCAGACCCATCGACCGCAGACGTCCGCCGGACCCGGACGCATAGGCGTCTGGTTGCGACCAGATGTATCGGGCCGGCGAATGACAGTAACACAGGTGCGGCGTGCCCGGCGGCGGCCTGATCGACTTCATCACCGCCGAGCTCGTCGAGATCAGCAGGTCGCACGCCGCGACTCGCAACCGCCCCACCGCCCACGGCATGAGCGGCAGATAGTGCCGTCGCCATCGCCCCGCCGCGCCGGGAAACCGCTGCAGCGGTGACGTCAGCACGTGACAGGACGCGATCGCGTCCGTGATCGGCCGGCCGTCACGAACAAGCGTATAGACATCGGTCGGACCGTAGAGTCGTGCCAGCCGGTCCAGCACCAGCTCTCCACCACGCAGACCGACGAGCCAGTCGTGGGCCAACGCGATCCGATGTCGGCGACTTGCGTCTATCATCAGCCCATTATGACCTCGCCACGCGCGACGAACCCGCAGCCGCCCGCAGCCGGACCGTCCGAGCGAGCCGCCAACAGGCTCGGTCTGGACTATCAGCTGGAGGCGGCGAAGCTGGCATCACCACCGAGCGAGATCATAGACGTTCACACCCACATCAACGGTCCGAGGTCGGCGGTGATCCACCAGCGAGCGGCCCGGCTGTATGGGGTCGGCCTCATCTACTCGATGACCCAACTGGAGAGAATCGAGGCGGTCCGCGAGGTACTCGGCGACTCGGTCCGCTTTATCGCGGTCCCAGACTACACCAGCGCCGACCGCCTCTTCCATCACGGCCCCGGCTACGTCCAGCGGCTCAAGCGTTTCGGCGCCCTGGGCGTGCGTATTGCCAAGTTCTGGGCGGCCCCGCGCGGCATCGATTACGGCCGCGAAGTCGGCGACCCCGATCTGCTCCGCCTCGACTCCCCGGCACGTCTGGAGGCGATGAAGGTCGCGGCAGATATGGGCATGATCTTCATGACCCACATTGCGGACCCCGACACCTGGTTTGCCACAAAGTACGCCCGGGCATCGGTCTACGGCAGCAAGGCCGCGCAGTATGAGCCGCTGGAGGCGCTGCTTCAGCGGTTCGACGTTCCCTGGATCGCGGCGCACATGGCTGGGTGGCCGGAGAACCTCTCGTTCCTGTCGGATTTGCTACAACGCCACGACAACCTCTATCTGGACACCAGCGCCGCCAAGTGGATGGTGCGCGAGCTCAGCAGACATTCACGCGATGAGCTGGTGTCGTTCTTTCGCCGCTGGCAGGGGCGAATCCTCTTCGGATCCGATACGCTTGCCGACGACGAGCATCTGAAAGCGAGCACCGGTGAGCAGGAGGTCCTCAACCGGGCGGGCTCGGCCAAGGAGGCGTTCGAGCTCTACGCGAGCCGGTACTGGTCGCTGCGAACCCTCTTCGAGACCGACTACCACGGACCCTCGGCGATCGCCGACCCCGACCTGGCTCTGCTGGAGCCGGACCGCTACGACGAGCTTGACGCCCCGACGCTGGCGGGAAAATCGCTGCCCGCGGATCTGCTTCAGAGCCTCTACCACGACGCAGCGCACGACTTGCTCGCGCCGTTGTACTAGCGCATAGATTGCGTCAAAGCGTAGGGGCCTTTTTGATAGGCCGCGTGGCCGCCAGAGCGAGGCAACATCCGGTCAGCCGCCTCGAATGAATTCGCGGCGGCGCACGAAAGCGAGTGTCGGCCCGGAGGGCCGTGCGGAGCGCCCATGAAAGTCACCGCGAGGCCGCTACGCAGCGCTCGAATCAGCTAGCCGACCCTCAGCGGTGCTCCGCGTCGTTTCGCCCCCGGACAGGTGCCGGTATTCTTCTCGCCGCCCGCGAGCTGGTGGTAGACGTCGCCGAGATGCTCGGCATAGGCGTCGGCGGAAAAGCTCTTTGCCACACGATCGCCGAACGCGGGCCTGATCCGCCCGGCGGCGACATCATCGAAGAGCCGCAGGATGTACTCACTGACGGCGTTGACATCACCCGGCGCAAAGAGCAAGCCGCTCAGGGCGCTGGGAACGATCTGCCTCATGGCGGCGGTGGCCTCGACCATCACCGGCACCCCGGCCGCCATCGCCCACACCACCGGCAGGACGCTTGACGGATAGCGGGTGATGATCAGCGCCGCGTCGAGGCCGCTTGCGACCCGCCACGGTTGGGCCACCTCGTCATCCACGAGAAGCACCCCGCTTATCGCGAGCTTTCCGAGCCACGCCCGCACGCCGGTTCGCGCGATCGCGTCCGGGTGTACCAAAAGCCTCACATCCTTGCCCGACAAGGCGACCCGTGAAATGGCCGTGACGGCGGTCCTCGCATCACAGTTGTTGGCCGGCTCACCGAGCAGCCCGACGACCAAGCTGTTCTCGTCGACATCCCAGCGGCGCCGAAGCGCAGCCCGGTCGCTGGGGTCGATCGCCGTGTGGTCCACCCCCGGTCGCACGACCGAAAGAAGCGCCCCATCGATTCCCGCCGCCTCGCAGGTGTCGCGTAGTGCCGGCGCGGCCACAAGCACCCGCCCCACGCGGGCGCTGATCCGGCCCAGCGCCCGCGGCGGCAGACCCGCCGCCCGCCCCATGACAGGTGGCCCCAGAACGCTGGCCACCACGCGTCGCCCGCGCATCGCCAGGCCCGCCAGCGCCGCTCCTCTCAGCGACCAGGCATGGACCAGGTCGTAGCCGACGGCGGCGGTCTCGCTGGCACGCAGAAACCGCCCCAGCGCGGTGCGGCCCAGCGCCCCATGGCGCACGGAAGCACCGAGAGACCCCACCACCTTCAGACCGCACCGTGCGGCCAGCTCTCGGTGCCGGGCGGTCCCGATGAGAAGCACATCGTGCGCACCACCGAGCCGACACAGCACCTCCCAGAGCACCCGCAGCGTACACGATCCGCCCTCGGCCGCCCCGGGGTCGATCAGGTGCAGGATCTTCACCGTGGCCGCAACCTGCTTCCAATCTCGTCGCGGACGTGGCGGTAAAAAAGCTTGGCGACCTGGTCTGCGGTCAGCAGGGCAAGCATCTGCTCGATTTGCCGCCGTCCCGAGGACGTTCGGTATTGCTCCACGTTGATGGCGGGCACGACCACCGTAACCTCGTGCCACGCCCTCTCGGCATCGGGGGCGGGAAACACGCGCGTCCGTCTCACCACGTCGATGACCTTGACCCGGCAGGACGCGGTCGGCTTCGGCGTGTAGCCGTCGGGCGAGCCGAGAAAGCTCACCAGCTGTACATAGATCACCTGCTCGGCCCCCGCCGCGTCCCCGATGTCGCCGATCGCCAGGAGCTGGCCTTCACGGTCACGCTGGCGGGCGAGCGCCATCGCGTCACGTGAGCTGATCACGTTGGTCACCAGATCCCTGGCCATCAGCTCGGTAGAGATCTTGTCGGCGATCGTGCGCCGGACACGGGTGGCATGCAGCGGGATCGCATCGCTCTGGTCGTCGACAAACACGACCGTCGGGCGGTCGAGAAGCTGGTACTGCGCCTCCACCTTTGGCCCCCCGAAAGCGAGGTAGCTCGCCGGACCCAGAATGTTGCACGATCCAAGGATGAGGGCGGCGGCGGCGACCGCGACCAGAAGCCAGAGTCGGGGTGCGGGAGAAAGAGGGGGCATGGAGGTGAGGTTTCGCGCTTTTGGTTTTGGTTTTGGGTTTTTGGTTTTGGGTCTTGGGCTTTGGCGTTTTGGGTTTTCTTACGCCGGGGGCGCGCGGTACTTGTCAGGGTATTTCGGCTCAAGGTGCTTGTAGAACAGCCACACCGTCTTTTCGATGAACTGGGCGAGCAGGCCAGTCTCGATCTGGACGCGGTTGGCGCCGTCACGGCCGACCCCCTTTTCGCGCGGGAAGAGGGACTCGACGCTGAAGGACTCGACATAGCTGTCGGGATCGATGCCATCGCGTTCGATCACACCGATCTCAGCGGCACACACACCCTCCCAGAGCCATTGGTTGCCGTAGGGATGGAGGCGGTATTCGGCCAGGTCAATGAACACGACACGATCGACCTTGAGCCCCTCGGCCAAGTCGCCGTAGGGCATCGCCTCCCAATGAGAGGTGCGGAACTGCCAGTCGGCGACGACCGCGGCCGGGAGCACGCTCGTCCCCGGCACGTTGCGGCGGATGCCGCGAGAGACGTTGGCCGCAATCGTCAGTGCAAGCTGCGGGTGCTCATGGAGCGTGGCGAGATCGGCGCTCACCACGACCGCGACGGTCTTGTTCTCCAACCCGACGTAAGCGGGATGTCTCTCGATGAGCAAGTTGTACTCATAGTTCTGCATCATCCCGCCCAGCAGCTGGCCCATCCCGCATCCACCGAGCGTGGCCGGAGCGGCTGCTGCGCCGAGGAACAGCACACACCGTGCAAGTCGCCGAATGATCATCCGAGTATCCCCCGATACAGAAGAATCTTGTAGATCCATGCGCCAACCGCGACCGCGCTGAGAATCCAGGCGGCGCGACGGGTGCATAAACGCCCAAAAAGCACAGCCACCTGCGATCCCGTCGCGGCGACGTACAGACCACTCAAGAGCGCGATCGCGGTGGCGATCGCAAGAATCCCTCCCAGCGGCTGCGTTGCCAGTGACGCAACAAGATGGCCCTCGGCGGCGTGCGCAAAGGCGGTGGTCATCCCGCAGGTCGGACAGGGCAGGTCCATGAGCATGATCCAGCCGCATTCGGGCATGAACAACTGGGTGTGGGTGCCCAGACCGTCGGGCGAGGGCTTCAGGTAGGCGGCGACTCCCAGGATCGCGGCGGCGCAGATGGCCACACCCACCCCGATGAGACGCCGAATCGTCTCCCGGTCGCCAAGGCGGCGGACGGCGGAAACCGCAACTGGAGGTATCGCCAACAACATCTGAACCTACGGTAGTCCGCGATCCGGTCCCGGGCAAAAGGGCCGGCACGCCGACCGCCATCGGCTCAGCGGGGCGGGTGCGGCTGTATGGAATAGAGAAACCAGCGGCGCTTCGCCGCGGCCGGTACCCGCCCGAAGGGCGGCAACCAGCGGCGTCGCGACGCCCTCGGCGAGGACCCGCGGGGCGCCTGCCGCTGGATGTACAGCGTCGCCCTCTGGCCGGTATCCAGCCGTACGACGAAAACCTGACGACGCAGGTATCGCTCTGCCCCCTCGCGGCCGCCCTCCGGGGCGCTTTGCTTCTCATGCTCAAGACATTCGACAATCTCGTACCGGCGGTTCCGCCAGGTGAACGCCGCGGGAAGCGCTGCCAGGCCCCGCGCCATGAGCTCGGTCGCAAACGACCCGGGCTCCGGCGTTATCGGCTCGGAGACGAACTCCTCGTCCTGTGCGCCCGGCGTGCCCATGGTGCTATAGCCTATTGCGCTTGATGCATTGGATCGACGCCCATCTGGACCTCGCGTACCTGGCCCTTTCCGGCCGTGACCTGCGGGTGCCTTGCCCTGATCCCGGACTGGGATGTGTAAGCCTTCCCGCGCTTCGCGAAGCGCGGGCGGAGATCGTCTTTGGGACACTCTACACCAGCCCGCGAAACGATGACACTCCATGCAGCTACCCTTCGTCCGACGATCGCGAGGCCGCGTGGGTGGCGGGCCAGCGACAGCTTGCGGTGTACCGCGACTTTCAAGCCGGCGGCGAGATCACGATCGCACGGTGTCGCGAAGATCTCGCACGCGACACACCGCTGCCAAGGATCGTTCTTCTGATGGAAGGCGCCGACCCGATCCGCGATCCCGGGGACGTCGGCCGCTGGTTTGACGACGGGGTGCGGATCGTGGGGCTGACCTGGGCCGCGGGCACGCGCTACGCCGGCGGCAACGCGTCACCGGGGCCGCTCTCGGCGCTGGGCAGGGAGCTTGTCAGCGCGCTTGATGAAGCGGGCATCGTCCATGACGCCTCCCACCTTGCGGATGAGGCGTTTGACGATCTGTTTGGGGTCGCAACCGGGCCGATCGTGGCCACCCACTCAAACTGCCGCGAGCTGGTCGCCGATGACCAGCGTCATCTGGGCGATGACCAGATCCGGGCGATCGGCGACCGAGGCGGTGTCATCGGCCTCAACCTCTTCTCGCGATTCCTCACCAGGGACGGTCGCGCGACGATCGCGACCTGCGTCGAGCATCTCCAGCACATCAGCGAGCTGATGGGCCACCGCCGCGGAGTCGGTCTCGGCTCCGATGCCGACGGCGGCTTCTCGCCGCGCCAGATGCCCGAGGGGCTTGAGCACCATCGCGACCTCGCCGCGCTGGCCGAGGGTCTCCGCGACGCCGGCTGGTCCGACCAGGACATCAAAGGCTTCTGCCACGGCAACTGGCTACGCCTGCTGCGGAAGGCTTTGCCGCAGACCGCACCCGCCGCCTGAGACCCGCTTTGGGCATCTTGGGTGGTTGGCAGAGACCTTGAATCAGGGTTCAAGGTGACGCACGTGCGGCGTGCGGCGGTCACACCTGCCTCCATCCCGGAATTGGCGGAAGAAGCCTTTTTGGTCATTCAGCGGCTCCGGGCCACCGGGACGATATAGTGCACATAGCGGCCAACCGGGCCATGCGATCCGGGCATGGCTCACAGTTTTTCAGCAGGCCTGGCCGTCATCTCTTTTTGGGCCTGCCCGACACCTGTGCGTGGCAGGAGCTTGCCTCTTCCCGCCTAAGCACGTCTTGTGAGAAGCCGGCGCTTGTCCTTTGCGCCCGCCGGCCCGACATGTTTGCTCCCAAGCCTCGTGCTCCCGCTGCGCCATCGCGGTGTGCAACGCGCCGCAGAAAGGACCTCATGCCATGACAAGACATCGTGCAAGAGGGTTTACGATCATTGAGCTGCTGGTGGTCATCGCGATCATCGCCCTGCTCATCGGCATCCTGCTGCCAGCGGTGGGCAACGCCCGTGACAACGCCAGGGTCAGCGTCTCGAGGAGCAATCTCCGCCAGCTGGGCGTGGCGATGCACAGCTACGCGGCCGACTGGCAGGATCGCCAGTTCACCCCCGTCCGTGACACCATCGGCACCTACGGCAGCATGGCCAACTACAACGCTCAGGTCTACGGCGCCCCGGATGGCGGCAACGACGTCCCCGACCGCTTCGAAGTCCATCCTCCCATCATGTGGGGCTGGGGGTCCGAGGGCTGGATGTGGAGCTACAGCATGAACTACGCCGGCCTCCACTGGGCCATTCAGGCGATCAACTTCAGCGGTGGCGCCTCGTACTTCGGCTGGTTCCGCTTCCCCAACATCAAGCCGATCCACAGCTATCTGGGCGGCAAGGTCCACGACCCGGTCTTCTACGCCCCCAAGGACCGGCTGAGCCTGGCCGCCGCGGAGCCGTACATGGACGACCCGGGCGAGATGGTCGTTGGTGAGGCCTGCAGCGTCCCCGTCTGGTCCAGCTACTGCTGGTCACCGGCGGCGATGTACAGCCCCGAGGTCTTCCGGCCTGATGATCCGAACCGGCCTGCGGCCCAGCGCGGATTTCAGGAGCCCTGGTCCCTTCCCAGCGGCTTCAGGGTCCCCTCCATGTCGCAGAGCAGGTACCCGACCCTCAAGACCCACATGCTCGAGCACCATTGGCTCCAAAACGTCGAGGTCGAGTGCAACACCGCCTGCGAGACGTGGGAGGCCTGCGGCAAGCCCCTCGACTGTGAGCCGTACTACTTCAACCAAGCCCTGACCTCGCAGCCGGTCACGCTCTTCTATGACGCCCATGTGGCGCTCGTGGGCGTCCACGAAGCGATGCTCGCCGACCACCGGCACAACAATCAGACCGGCTACGGTCTGTGGAGCCGCGACACCCCCTTCGGGGATGACGGCTACTTGATCGACATGGGCTACGACTTCGC
>JADFKZ010000112.1 GCA_022564665.1 Planctomycetota bacterium
GTGGTGGTGATGGCGGCGTTATCGTCTGTGACGTGGCAGCGTGCCGGTGTCTACCGGAGCCCGCAGACGCTGTGGCGCGACACCCTCCGGAAAAACCCCGACGCCTGGGCCGCACACAACAACCTCGCGATTGCGCTCTCGGCTGAGGGGCGAATCTTGGAGGCGATCGACCATTACCATCAGGCGATCGGGATCAAGCCCGACTTTGCGGCTGCGCACAACAACCTGGGCGAAGCGCTCCAATCCCGCCAGATGCTCCCAGACGCGATCGCGTGCTATCGTCATGCGCTGCGGCTTCAGCCCGATGCCGTCCTTGCCCACAACAACCTCGGCAGTGCCCTGATGAGCCAAGGGCGGCTCGAGGAGGCCGTCGCCTCCTACCGCCGCGCTCTGGAGTTGGATCCCGACTCGGCGTTGGTCCACAACAACTTGGGCACCGCGCTCAAGTTGCAGGGAAGGCTCGACGACGCCGTCCAGCACCACCTCACCGCGATTCGCCTCAAGCCCGACTTTTCCACCGCCCACTACAACCTGGGCAACGTCCTACGGGCCCAAGGGCGGCTCGAGGAGGCGGTCAGCCGCTATCAAGAGGCGCTGGCGATCACACCCGGCGCGGCGATGGTCCGCAACAACTTCGGCACGGCCCTCCTGGCACAGGGGAAGCCTCAGGCGGCACAGGAGCAGTTTCGCCTGCTGGTTGAGCAGGAGCCCGACCACGCGGGGGGGCACTACAACCTGGGTATAGCCCTCTCGGCGCAGGGCAAGTTTGAGGAGGCCGCCGGCCACTACCGCAGGGCGCTTCAGATCAAGCCCGAATTTGCGCACGCACGGACCAGCCTCGCTCACCTGCTGCAACGCGCGCAGCAGCCGGCGCAATCGACGCCGCGGTCAGAGTGAGCGGCAGGAGCGACCGATGGGCGATCAATTGACCTGGAGACCTGAGCCCCGCGAACACCGGCTGCCCGCCTGGTTTCGCCGGCCCTTCGGACTGCGGGGCCGCTCTTGTTTGGCAGCCCTCCGGGCTGCGGGGCGGTCACTGGCGCGCTGGGACGACCTGTTGCCCCACCGGGGGCCGCGGCACATCTTGCGGGATCTGAGGCCGCGTGGGTTTCTGCACTGGCTGAGCGTCGTGGCGCTGTGGGTGGTCTTCGCCGCATACCTGGGAACCTGGATCGAAGGCCAGTGGGGCTGGCTCACCGATCCCATGCTGCAAAACGACGACGCCCGCACGAGCCTCTTTCCTTTTCACAAGTATGGCCCGGAGGGGGCGCTGCGTGAGGATCCGATCGCCAACGAAATGACCGTGATTGCCCCGCCCGCCCAGCAGCTGATGTACGGGATCCTGGTACCGATCGTCGGTCTTTACGGCGCGTCGAAGGTGGTCCAGCTGTTGTGCCTGTTGGTTCTGTTTGCGGCGGGTGCGCTGCTCATTCGGGCAAAGCGAGCGGGTCTCGCCGCGGGCGTGCTGCTGGTCTTCCTCGTGCTTCACGCGCCGTACATGGTGAACCGGATGGCCGGGGGGCACATGCGCGGCTTCGTGTTTCCGCTCTTTGGACTGTGGACCGCCGGGGCCGTGGCAGGCAGCGAGCGGACGCGGTTCCTGGCGGCGATTCTGGCGGCGCCCCTCTATGCGCCTTCAGCAGCGCTGCTTCTGGTCGCCGAGGGGCTGCTCGCCGTGCGCGGTGGGTTTCGTTTCCGGTCTGCGTGGTTTGTGAGTCGGCTGAGGCGATACGCGCTGCTTGTGGCAGCATGTGTACTTCTGGTTATGCCCCAGATGATCGTCAGCCGCCAGCACGGCCGCGTTCACACGCTCCAAGAAGCCCTGCAGGAGCCGGCCTTCGTTCACAGCGCCAGGCGCGTGCTGCCTTTTCCGGAGCCGGCCATCGCCATGGCGTGGCATTTCGTGGAGCCCTTTCGCGCGGCGGGTCACGCCGGGATACCCCTGCTGGCAGAACCCTATGCCGATCTCCAGACGACGGGCCCACTGCTTGTGATCTGCGGGCTGTTGATCCTGATCATGTTGAGGCTGGCGCCGACACCTTGGCCGGCCCTGACGTTCATCTGCGCGACGATTGTCATGTACGCGCTGGCCCGGGTGGCGGCGTTTCGGTTCTACAACCCTGAGCGGTACTACAGCTATGGGATGCAGGCGGCCTCAGTGATGCTGGTGGTCTCGACGATCGGTCTGGCGGGGGTCCTCTACCGCGATCGCCGGTGGCGCGCGATCATACGAAACCTCGCCGCGGCGGGTTTCATCGTACTCTTTTGCGGGCTCGCGGGTGACGGGGTGTTGGGACCTCCCGAGAACGGGATGAGCATCGACGCCCGCCGCAACGCAAGGCTGTACGAGTTCGTGCGGACGCTGCCCGCGGACGTCCGGATCGCCACCCACCCCTTCGACGGGGCGGGTATCAGTTACTGGTCGGCGCGGGCGACCACTGACAACTACGAGACGCTCCAGCCCTGGCTCGTTGAGCCGTGGCAGCGATTCAAGGCGCGGACCAGGGACACATTGCGTGCGCTCTATGCCCGACGCCCCGGGGAGCTGCTGGCCTATTGCCAGAGGTACGGGATTACCCATCTGTTGATCAACACCCGCCGATATGAGGAGGATTTCCGGCTCAAGGCCAGGGTGTTTCCGCCCTTTGACGAGTACATCGAGTCGATCCTGGCCGGGGTCGACCACGACCAGCTCGTGGTGCGCCGCTTGCCGGAGGGCGCGGTGGTCTTTGTTCACGATCCCTGGGTCGTGTTTGACGTGAGCCTGCTGAAGAAGGAGGAGAGGGTGATGAGTGATGAGTGACGAGTGATGAGTGATGAGCTGATAGCCGACAACCCCCTTCCGCAGCGGGCACAGCCGCCCCTGCCTATTGCATGTACCCCAGCGACTTCAGCCGCCTGATCATCTCAGGCTCATGACGCAGGTGGACTTCTTCCGCAGGTCTCTCGCCGCGCACGAACCAGGATTCTTCGGCCTCGAGCAGTACGCTGAGCACATCCGGGAAATCCGTGGAGACATCCGAGGTCTCTGTCGGGTCGTCGGCGATGTGATAGAGCAAGGATTGCAGTCTCCGGCCGCTCTTGGGATCGAGGAGGGACTGAAGGCAGAATCGGGAACTGCGTATCCCTCGCCAGTTTTTGCCGTAGTAAGTCTGGAGGGGGACCAGGCGGCCGGGCCACGGATCCTGGCGGTCGAATGTGGGTTGAAGCGAGCGGCCGTCCGCTCCCAGAGGGTCACCGGGAACACCGAGCAAACCCAGAATCGTGGGCGCGACATCGACGTTGGCTACAAGCGCGTCGCTTTCGCCGACGGGGACGATGCCGTCACACGCGATGATGAGAGGGACATTGACGCAGGGGTGACGGATGTTGCTGCCGTGTCCGAACCAGTAGTTGGCGTCCCCCAGGCTCTCGCCGTGATCCGCGGTGATGACCAGGAGCGTCTTGCCCGGCAGCTGGCGGATCTTCCTCAGGAGCTTTCCGATCCAGAAGTCGGTCAGGGTCACCTCGCCCATGTGCCGCGCAACATACTCGTGAGAGTCGAGCCTCCAGCTGACATACGCCTGATTGTGGATCACCTCCGGTCTCAGTTTCACGCTGCCGGCCCGAACCTCAGGATGGTTCGTATAAAGGGTGTCATAGGGCGCCGGTGGGGCGTAGGGCGCGTGGGGATCCAAGTTCAGCATCCACAGGAAAAACTTGTCATTCCTGTTCTCGTCCACGAACGCCATTGCCTCCTGCACCAGCGTCTCGCACAGTGCCCTGGGTACGGCGTTCGCTTCCGCTCCTTCCGGAACGTCGGGGAGGTTCCGAATGGCCTTGAAGACGTCGAATCCCTGGTCGAATCCCGCGCTCTTTTCCTTGTCCTGCCCCACCTTGTCGACGACGGGGTTGCTGGAGAATCCCCCGGTCACGAAGCCGTGGTCGCGAAGCACCTCCGCCAGGGTTGTGTACTTGTCCTGGAGCTTTCCCCCGATCGTGTACACCCCGTGGCGGTTGGCCAGCCGGCCGGTCATGAAGGAGGCGACGCTGGGCGAGGTCTTTGGTAGTGGGGCGATCGAGTTGGTGTACCGCATGCCGCGGGCCGCCACTTGATCGATGTTGGGGGTCCTGGGGATTCCGCCGTTGCAACTGAGGTCATCAGCGCGGGTCGTGTCCAGGTGGATGACCACCACCCTCCGGATCTCGGGGTCAAGCGGTACTGTGCGTCGCGCCTCGGCTACACCGAGCAAAGCGGCCAGCAGAAGCACCAGGAGAACGCATGGAACCAAGATGTACCAGGTCTTGGCATGGGACATTGCCTAGGCTCCGCTCGGTCCTGTCGCTGAGATCTCGGGCTGTTCGAGCTCGCTTGCGTCACCGAAATGAGGGCGTTGGACTCCGGCCGGGATTGGCGGCCGAATGGAACGGTACCGCGAGGATCGGATTCGCGGAGATTCCGATGAAGTTGCTGGCGGTTTCCGGGCCACACCAACCACCTGGAGGCCCGCGTTGCGAAGAAACGGCAGTCCGACGGCCCAATCGTCAATCCGTGCCGCCGCCCGCGTGATCCGGCGGATTCCCGGGAGCAACCTTAACAGACGGTTCACCAAGAGCACGTCGCTGTTCATGACGATGCAGTACGCCAGGAATCCGCAGGTCCGCCAGTGGATCACCTCGAGACCGGCGCGTGTCAGCTGCGCGGTCGTCTGGTGATGGCGAAGCGGGCGTTCCGTTTCGGCGTCGAGGGTTGGCGAGAGACGATAGACCACCGACCGCAGCCAGCGCCACAGAAAAAAGTCGTTCACCGGCTCCCGGAAATAGAAGCGGCCGCCCGGTTTGAGCACGCGGTAGATCTCGGCAAACAGCCGGTCGCGGTCGTTGACGTGATGGATCCCCCCCAGCATGAACACGGTGTCGAAGATCTCATCGGCGAGCGGCAGCATCGTGGCGTCTGCCTGGATGAAGAGAAACTCCTCACGCGGAAACTCTCCGCTGGCAGCCTTCAGCATGGCCTGAGAAATGTCGAGGCCGATCCCGCCGGCCGGGACGCCGGCAGCGAGCGTCCGCAACAGGTGGAACGCTTCGCCGCGGCCACAACAGAGTTCCCCCACGAAGCCTGGCGGATCCGCTCCGATGGCATCGAGGAGGACCTCGTCGAGATAGGCGGCATATATCCGCGTGTGGGGGAGCACCAGATTCCGCACGTATTCCGGCGCGATGTGATCGTAGTGGGCCTGTTGAATCCGACTCGCTTGGAGATGGGGTCGGACGGCGAACAGCGGGATCCCGGGATCGGCGATCGTGTACCGATGCCGGCCGTCGAGACTGACCAGGGTGGATCCCTCCCTCCGCAGGGGCTGCCCGCTCACGGGGCAGCGGAGACTTGGGAGTACGCCGTCGAGCGCCCGGTCGGTGTGCGCATCTTGGTCGATCGCTGCTTGGGCCATGGCCTTGCTCATGCGGGAGCGGGCACGATGCCCACGCCGGACCAACTGTTGCGGTTCACCCACGAGATGGTGCATTTCGAGATCCCGGTTTCGAGGAACCACCCTTCGACCTCCGCCCGGCGAAGGTAAAACGTCGTGGGAGCGACAAGGTGGTCATAGACGATGTGACGGCACTCGGCGAAGCCAAGGGCTTTGAGGTTGAGCATGTAGGTCTGGTAGAACAGTTTGATGCTCAACACTTCGGCGGGAAGATACAGGAGGTAGATCATCAGGAAGAGGATTGCCGCCAGGCCACAGGCAATCGCCCGCACCACCCATGACGGCAGATGACGCGTGACCCCGATCCTGATTGGGTTGACGAACCGCACGATCCAGCCGTTGTTCTCCCGGCCATAGACCCAGCACGCCGCCGTCCCGCCGCCGCGAACCTGTCTGGTGATGGCGCTAAAGCTGCGCGCAGGATCGGGCGTGTGGTGAAGCACGCCGACCGACAAGACCATATCGAAGCCGCCTTTGAGGGGCATGTTCAGCAAGTCGGCCTGGATGACGTGCACGTTGTCAAGCGTGCGCGTGTTGGCGTAGGCGACGTCAACCGCCTCGCTCAGATCGACTCCGATCACGTCGCTCGCGCCGAACTGCGCCAGGACGCGCAGATGCCGGCCCTTGCCGCAGCCGGCATCGAGGACGGTCTTGGCCCGGAAGTCCCCGGCGGTCAGCGGCGTCAGCCACTTCAGGAGCTGCCACCGGTAGCGCTCGTCGTCGATCCCGTGCCAGATCTTCCAGCTCGTGCCAAAGTTCCGGGCGGTGTGCTGCTTTTCGTATGAAAGCGTCGCCGGCACGAACCGTGGAACGCCGGCCTCCACACGGAAGTCGAGATTGCAGTGAGGGCACACGAGGAGGCCGGTGAGGATCTCGCCGCCGGCCTGCTCGTGGGCCACGAGCTGAAGCTCCCCACGGCACTCGGGGCAGCAGAGGAAGTGGCAGAGTCGTTCACGCATGACAATTCAGGCGGCCGCGCGAGCCGTGATTCTTGTTTCCCTGACGACACCGACGGGGCGCGGGCTGGACGCTGTCGGGCGCTCAAGCCAGTTGTGCCGCCACTGTTGGAGCATGAAAAGGGCGAACAGCGGTTTCCGATGGTCGCAGCGGCCGGCCATATGCTCCCGAAGAAGCTGCTGGACCGCCTCGGGTCGCAGGAAGCCGCCCTCCCTCAGCGCCCGCTCGCTGAGGGTCTCCAGAAGCATTTCACGCAGTGGCCCGCGGAACCACGCGCCCAGGGGCACCGCGAACCCCTGCTTGGGCCTGTTGAGGAGATCCTGCGGCAGCAGCCCCTCCAACGCCTGTCGAAAGATGTGCTTGAGCTTGCCCCGTCTGACTTTCAACCGGCTGGGAATGGCGTTGGCCAACTCGACGAGCTCGTGGTCCAGAAGCGGTGAGCGTGCCTCGAGCGAGCAGGCCATCGTCGCCCGGTCCACCTTGGTGAGAATGCCATCGGCGAGGTAGGTCTTGATGAAGACGAAGCTGTCTTGTCCGATGTCATCGTGATTTAGCACCTTCGAATGCAGGGCCGTCACTGGTGCGTACAGGGCGTCAAGATCGATCCCAGCCAGGGCCTCGGGCGTCAGCAGCCACGCCAGCTCCTCCGGTACCATCGCTCCGAGCCATCGCCAGAGTCGCTGGCCACGGGGAACCTTAACCCCGCGCAGGAACTGCTTGAGCTTGAAGTCGAGCGAGAAGTAACCGTGGCTGGCGCGGAGACACCCCGCCATCGGTCTGACGACCCGCCGGTGGAGCGCGGCAGGCACCAGCGTGTTATACGCCCGCGCAAACGGCAGTGCGCGAAAGGTCTGGTAGCCGCCAAAAAGCTCGTCGCCGCCGTCGCCACCGAGCGCGACCGTAACGTGGCGGCGGGTAAACTTCGCCAGCAGGTAGGTTGGAAGGATCGAGGGATCGGCAAAGGGCTCGTCGAGCATGGCGGCGACCGTTGGCAGGGCGTCGAGCACGTCGCGCGGGCCCAGCCGCTGATGGTGGTGGTCGGTTGAGAAGTGCTCGGCCACCCGCTGTGCCCATGGGGATTCGTCGAACCGCGGGTCGTTGAAACCGATCGAAAACGTCTTGACCTGCCGGTGACCCTGTAGACGCACCATGATCGCGGTGATGGCGGAGCTGTCGATTCCACCCGAAAGAAAAACTCCGAGCGGGACGTCGGCGATCAGGCGACGCTCGACGGCCTGTGTGAGCCTCTCGCGCAGCCGTCTCACCCATTCCTCGTCGCTTGTCGCCTCCGGCGGCGTCGGGGGATCGCTCGCCAGATCCCAGTAGGCGTCGATTGACAGCCGCCCCTGGTTGAGATCTACGCCGAAGCGGTGACCGGCGAGCAGCTTGGTCATGCCCTTGTAGATTGCGCGGGGCGCGGGCACGTGCTCAAAGAGGAGAAACCGCGCCGCTGCATCCGGGTCCATCTCCCGGCCGACCGCCGGATGCTCCAGGAGCGCCTTTGGCTCGCTGGCGAAGGCGAAGAAGGGGCCCGCGTGCACCAAGTACAGTGGCTTTTCGCCGACGCGGTCTCGGGCCCCGAAGAGTCGCCGCCGGCGCCGGTCGTGGATGACGAAGGCGAACATCCCGTTGAACCTGCGGACGCAGTCTTCGCCCCACGCTGCGTAGGCGTTGAGGATCGTCTCCGTGTCCGAGCGGGTTCGTGCGCCGAACCCGAGCCCGTGAAGCTCAGCGTTGAGTTGGCGGTAGTTGTAGATCTCGCCGTTGAACACCACGCTCAGGCCGAACGTGTCTGCCCTCATGGGCTGAGCGCCGCCGGCGATGTCGATGATGGCAAGCCGGCGGTGTCCCATGGCGACACGGTCCCTGATGAGATACCCCTCGGCGTCGGGACCCCGATGCTCCAGCGCCGCCGTCATCCGGGCCAGGACAGCTTCGTCCTCCAACTCGAGTGGCGAGGAGAAGGCACGCGCATATCCGGCGATTCCACACACGGCGAGATCCTCAGGCGGCGGCGGTGTCGGGGGGCCTCGCCGCCGCTTGCCGGCGGTGGATCGAGTTGATCACGTACGCGGACTTGCCCTGCGACTCGTAGTAGGTGCGCATGATCATCTCCGCAAGAAGTCCGATCAGGATCATCTGAATACCCAGGAGACAGAAGCCGACGGCTGCGATGGGCAGGGGCGTCTCCACGAGGTCCTTGTGCCAGCCGGGTCCCAAGGGGTTGTCAGGCGGGATGAGCTTGAACACCACGGCGGCGACAAATGAACCGGCCCCAAGCAGGAGGGTGAACAGGCCGAAGCCGCCGAAGACGTAGATCGGCTTGGTGAGGTATGACAAAAGGAACTTCACCACGATCAGATCGAGCAGCACCTTGGCCACGCGCTCCAGCCCGTACTTGGAGCGGCCGCGCGCGCGGGGATGGTGTGTGACGGGGATCTCCGTCACGCGGGCGCCCCGCCACGCCGCGTAAACCGGCACGAACCGGTGCATCTCGCCATAGAGATGGACCCCTTGGAGAACTTCGCGGCGGTAGGCCTTGAGCGAGCACCCGTAGTCATGCAGGCGGACGCCGCAGGCCCGGGAGATCAGGGCGTTGGCGACCCGGGAAAGGCGCACCCGGATCCAGGAATCTCGGCGGTTCTTTCGCCAGCCCGAGACGACGTCGAAGCCTTGGTCGAGCTTTTTCAGGAGCCGATCGATGTCGGCGGGATCATTCTGGAGGTCGCCGTCCATGGGGATGATGACGTCGCCGGCGGCGTGGTCGATCCCCGCGGACAGCGCCGCCGTCTGGCCGTAGTTGCGCGGGAAGCTGATGGCGATAACACGGTCGTCCTTCTCAGCGATCTCCTGGATCAGCTGGCCCGTGGAGTCGCTGGATCCGTCGTTGATCAGGATCAGCTCATACGAGCGGCCGAGCTGTGCCATCGTGTCTGTGAGCTTCTCATGAAGCGGCCGGACGTTGTCCTGCTCGTCGTAGAGCGGCACGATGATGGAAAGCTCGACATGCCGGCGGTCGGGTGTCTCCGTGGACAGGGCGAGTCCTGCGGGTGCTGCTTGCATGGCCCATAATCATCGGCCCGTTGATGCCGGGACTCCATGGAGAAGGCTGTCGGCTACCGGCTATCGGCCGAAGAAGGCGAAGATTCACCGCGAAGAAGGCGAAGATTCACCGCGGAGGGCCGCGGAGAAAGGAGCAGGGTTCAGGAAGCGGACTGTCAGCATACGGCAATCTTTGGGTGGCTGGGTCTGAGTCCCGATTCCATCGGGGCGAAGGCCCGGTCTTTTTGTCGTCGGACCAACCGTGGCGTCGTCCGCCCCCCTCCGGCCGACCGCATTCTCTTGCTGACAGCCGAGAGCCGAGAGCCATTCTTCTTTTCCCTGGAAAGGGCTTCGGGCGTGTGTCGATCGG
>JADFKZ010000013.1 GCA_022564665.1 Planctomycetota bacterium
GTATCGGCAGGAGAAGGCGGTCGGCACATCTTCGCCGGACAGCCGACAGCCCGTTGTTGGGTGGCTGTGACGGAGTCCCGATCGAATCGGGACGACGCCACGGTTGGTCCGACGACGAAAAGACCGGGGCTTCGCCCCGACGGACTCGGGACTCAGCCCCAGCTACCCAGAGATTGCTAGCAGCTGATAGCTGACAGCCTCTTTCTCCGCGGCCCTCCGCGGTGAATCTTTGTCTTCTTCGCCTACTTCGGCGGGCGGCACAGCCGGCCCTGGCTATGCCGGTGACGGCATGATGTCGCCCGTGGGCTCCTCGTCCGACTGCTCCTCGGTGACGGGCTTCTTGCTCGGCGGCGGGTTGGTGGTCCTGCACGCCTCCTTCTCCAGAAGCTCGCCGACGGTGGGTTTGTCCAGTCGCTCACCACGGGTCAGTCGCTGGACCTCCTCCCCCTGCAATGTCTCATACTTCAGAAGCGCCTCGGCGACGGCGACGGTCTCGTCCCAGTTCTTCTCGATGATCTTCTCGGCCTTGGCGTATGCCTCATCGATGAGACGCTTGACCTCCTCATCGATGATCCGAGCGGTCTCATCGGAGTAGTCGCGGTCGGCAATGAGGGCCTCACGGTCTTCGTCTCCCGCGTAGTGAACAAATCCGAGCTTGTCCGACATGCCCCATTGCAGGATCATGTACCGCGCGAACCGCGTGACCTGCTGGATGTCCATAGCGGCGCCGGAGGAGATGTCTCCCGTCTTACGGTTCTCGGCAATACGGCCGCCGCAAAGAGCCTGCATGGTGTCCATCAGGTGCTTGCGGCCAAAGCCGTAGCGATCCTTTTCAGGGAGGCTGAACGTGGCTCCGATGGCCTGGCCCCGCGGGATGATGGTCACTTTGTGGACGGGGTCGGCGTGCTCCACCAGGGTTTGCACGACGGCGTGCCCGGCCTCGTGGTAGGCGGTGGCCACCCGCTCCTCCTGCTCGATCTTGTGGCTGGTGCGGGCTCTGCCGAACCGGACCTTGTCGCGGGACTCCTCCAGGTCGTCCATCTCGACACAGTCCTTGTTGGCCATTGTGGCCAGAATGGCCGCCTCGTTGATGACGGCGGCCAGATCAGCCCCCGAGAACATGGGCGTGCCTCGGGCCAGCCGCTCCAGGTCGATGTTGGGGCCCATCGTCACTTTCTTGGAGTGCACCTCGAGGATCTGCTTGCGGCCCAGCAGGTCGGGCAGCGGCACCACGACCTGCCGATCGAAACGACCGGGTCGGGTCAGCGCCGGATCGAGCACGTCTGAGCGGTTGGTGGCGGCGATTACGATTACTTGGTCGTTGGCCTCGAACCCGTCCATCTCGACGAGGATCGCGTTGAGCGTCTGCTCGCGCTCGTCGTGGCCGCCGGTCGTAAAGCCGCCGCCGCGGCGGCGGCCGACCGCGTCGATCTCGTCGAGAAAGATGATGCACGGTGAGTTTTCTTTGGCCTGCTTGAAGAGATCGCGGACACGGCTTGCCCCGACGCCGACGAACATCTCCACGAAGTCGGATCCCGAGATGGAGAAGAACGGCACATCGGCTTCGCCTGCGATCGCCTTGGCCAGCAGGGTCTTGCCACATCCCGGCGGGCCTACCAGCAGCACGCCTCGCGGTATGCGGCCGCCGAGCCGTTGGAATTTCTTGGGGTTCTCGAGAAACGCCACGAGTTCCTGGACCTCATCCTGCGCCTCTTTGACGCCGGCGACGTTCTCGAAGGTGACGTTGATGCTCTCCTTGGTAGCCAGGCGATGCCGTGACTTTCCGAAGCTGCCGAGCATCCCTCCAGGGCCGGCGCCGGCGGATCGCATCGAGCGCGCGATGAAGAACCAGATCAGCAGGATCAGCAGGATGAAGGGGGCGAGGGAGATCAGTAACTGCATCCACACGCTGGTGCCCGTCTCCGCCTTCCACTGTATGCCCATCTCGTCGAGCTGTTTGATATAGAACTCGCGGTTGAGGGCGTCGATCCGCACCCAGACCGACTCGCCCGTTGGCGAACCCGGCCCCGGTTTCCTGATCCCCGTGATCCGATCGTCGTGAACCGTGACGGCCACTTGCTCGTCAATATCCGGGGTGGTCTCGGGAACGAGGACAAAACCGTCATTCTCCAGATAGCTCTTGAATGTTTCCCAGCTCGGGACCTCCCTCCCGCGACCTCTCGTGCCGTT
The DNA here is from genome assembly GCA_022564665.1 of Planctomycetota bacterium. Lineage (GTDB taxonomy): Bacteria > Planctomycetota > Phycisphaerae > Phycisphaerales > SM1A02 > JADFKZ01. The sequence goes on from JADFKZ010000013.1 coordinate 2,191, forward strand.
GAGGAGGAAGAAGAGCATGATCAGAAGCGACAGGACCATCACCCAGCTCATCAGCCCTCGGCTCAGCTTCACGGACGGCGGCGGTATCGGGCCCTTTCCGGAGCCGCCTGCGCCTCCATCATCCCCTGGCGGCTTGGTGCCGGGCGATTTCTTGTCGTCGTGCTTGCGATTGTCTGCCATGAGGATCCCAGGAAACGGGCCGGTGGTGAACACCCGGTTACCAGTCGGCACGCATCTGGCCGACGATGTCCCGAGCCAATCGCTGTACGACTGCAAACTCACCGAGTTCGATTGGCTCGCCGGTCGGTCGCGACGGTACGAACAGGCTGTGACCGGTGAATGACTGGAGTTGAAGCAGCGGCTCACCCGTACGGAGGTTGCTCCACTGAAGGTCGATCGTCACACTCAAGGTGACCTCTTCACTCAAACCTGTCAGCGGGGATTTCGAGAGCTGAACTCTCCGGACGTTACGTATCCGTCCGGTAAGAATCGTATCCGAGCGGTCCACCGAAGTCACCTTGTAGGGCGTGCGTGCCTCGATCTCCTTGATGAGCGCATCGGCCAGCTCGAATTCCAGATTGCGCTCAAAGGCGCTGTTGTCAAAAATCTCCACGGCCACCGTGGAAATGCCGGCGGGAAAGGGCGACACTGGCGCGTACCCCCGCGTGGGGTCGGAAGCGCACCCGCCGGCAAGAAACGCAACCAGAAGCACGCCGGGCACGCTCCACCGCGTCACGGCTGACCCCCTCCGGGCGCGTCGCGGCCCTGAGCTGGATCGTCGGACTTGCCGGCGGACGCGGGGCCGCTCGGCATGGGCCCGCGAAGGCTTCGGTAGTTGGGCGCCGTGGCCCGCACGGTGGCGGGGAGCTGCGGAAGCAAGCGGTGAGCGAGCGTGAGCGCCTCGGTCGCCGCCACGGATCGTGGATAGCGCTCAAGCAGTCGGCGGAGGATCAACTCCGCGGCGATTGGGTCACCGGTCCGCTCGTACCACTGGGCGGTCATCAGCAGCTTGCGGGCATCCATTTCGTCGACGCGGATGAGCATGGCGTCCGCGCCGACACGCTCGGCGGTGGCGGGCTCGAGGTTCATGAGGACCTCGAGGCTCCGGCGCGCATCGTGAAGGCCGGTGGCGTCGAACTCAGGACCCTTGAACGTCGCCAAATGAGCGATCGAAATCGCCCATCTGGCCTTGCTGACGTGCCGCGACCTCGGATGGTTCTCCAGAAAGATGGTGTACATGTTGACCGCCAGCTGCATCCTTCCGCGTCTGTAGTAGAAATCGGCCAGCTCGATGGCCGCCCGCTCAGCCAGAGCGCTGCCGGGCAGCCGCTCCTGGATCAGGATCAGCAGCTCCTGCGCTTCATCGCCGGCGTCGAGAAGCCGCATACCCAACAGCTTGCGCTTGGTTCCGGTGGCGTAGAGCCTGGCGATCTCGTACTCACGCTCCAGGGCGGTCACAAAGGCCTCGCTCGCCGGGAAGGTCCGGGCAACGTGCTCATAGTCAAAGAGCGCGTCGTAGTACTTCGCCTGGGCCTTCAAGGCGTCACCCTTGATCAGGTACGCCTCTGGCAGAAGCGGATGGTGCTGGTTGCGATCGATCCAGGCGGCGGCCAGCTTCTGGGCTTCCTTCACGAGGCCGTCGGCCAGCGCTCGGCGCGCCTGGGTCAGCTGGCCTTCGGGGGAGAGCGGATCGAAGGTGCCGACCGCCTCCCAGGTCTCGTTCTCCGAAAGGATGTAGTGCTGCTGGCCGACGACCGTCGGCCCGCCGAGCCCGAGCCCGACAGCAGCCCCGAGAGGCCACGCGGCACGCTTCATGACCGCATCGTAGGGTCACCAGAGCCCAATGGCGACTCGCAGGGTCATGGATCGGGATCGTGGCGCTATTTCGAGCGCTCCGTACGGCCTCGCGGCGTCGCGGCGTCCTTGCCACTCTTGTTCAGCAGCCCTCCGGGCTGCGGGGCCGCTCTTGTTTGTCAGCCCGCCGGGCTGAGGGCCGATACTCGCTTTGGTACGCCGCCGCGAATTCATTCGCGGCGGCTGACCGGACGTTGGCTTACTTTGGCCGCTACGCTTGGACGCAAACTGCGAGGTGTTTCGAGCGCTCCGTAGCGGCCTCCGGCCGCACACTCGCTCTGGTGGCTCCGCGGCCGATTCAATCGGCCGCTACGCTTGGACGCAAACTGCGCTACTCCAGCAGTTGTATGCCGCTCTTTGCCTGATATTGTTCCCCATGCGGGTGATGATTGTCGTCAACCCACGTTCCGGCTCGGGGAGGGCTGCGCGGGCCGGGGTCCGAATCGACGCCTGCCTCCGGCGGGCGGGGTATGACACTGACTGCGCCGAGACGCATGGCGATCGAGCCGAGGAGTGGCTCGATGACCGGCTTGAAAAAGCCGGGGCATTGCTGGTTGTGGGCGGAGACGGCGCTGTGAGGAGTGTGGCGGCCACCGCGATTCGGACCGGCACACCCATCTACCACGTTCCCTACGGGACCGCCAACCTTTTCGCCCGCGCATTTGGAATGAAGCGGCGCGCCGATATCGTCTTGCGGTCGCTTCGGTGTTGCCACATTCATCGGGTGGATGTGGGTATCGCCAACGGGCAGACCTTCGTGTTGATGGCGTCGATCGGCTACGACGCCCAGGTCGTGTACGACTTGGCCAACCGGCGCCGACGCGCGATCTCGCGGCTGTCCTATGTGGCTCCGATGCTCCGGCAGCTTTTTGCCTGGCGGCCGATGGAGCTCGCTGTGACCGTCGACGGCGAGCAGATTGACCTCGATACTGGATGCGGGTTGTTGATCGTGGCCAACTGCCGGCACTACATGTGGCGGCTGGACCCAGTCCGTCGGGCGGTCATGACTGATGGGCAGCTGGACGTGGCCGTTTTTCCGGCGAGGTCCCGGTCGGATTTGCTCCGGTGGATCGTCAAGTGCGCGGCCGGCCGCCAGCTGGCCGATCCGGCACTGGTGTATCGGATGGGCCGGCGTGTGGAGATTGTCTGCAGCGAGCCGCAGCGGCTCCAGATCGACGGTGATCCACCCGCCGGGGCGGCGGGTGGTATGGTGCGAAAGGTTGATCTGAGCGTACAGCCGCGAGCACTGGGCGTTCTCCTGCCCATCCGCTAGCGCCGTTTCCACTTGGCCAGTTTCAGGCTCCGAAGAACTCACCGCGGAGGGCCCCAGAGAGCCGCAGAGAAGCAAACAAGGCCGATGCTGGATCGAGCTGACGCCGGTTCCGGAGTCCCCGACTGATCAGCTCATGCGCCAAGACAGGTCTCGTATGCAGACTCGAGCAGGCCCGGCCCGAGCGAACGGTGGACTCGAATCGCGGCTCCGATGATCCGGCGGGTCAGCTTCTCAGGGACCAGCACCTGTTCCACCTCCGCGGTCCTCCGCGGTGAGTCTTTCATGGGTGCTGAGGATACCGGCCCTCACGAAACATCCTGGGATTGTGGCGTTTCTGCGGAGCGAACGCGAAAGTCTCTTTCTGGAAGAGGCGCTGGCACATCGGGCGGGCCCCCGGTGTCGCAGCCGGCCCTCAAGTCCGCCCCGGACGGTTCCGATGAGCCTTCCAGGGCCGGATCGAGTCGGATTTCGGGCAAGGCACCTCCGCGCCCCGAGGGAGATCGCTGTGGACATCGCCACCTTTCTCGGGCTCTTCCTGGGCTTCCTGCTGGTGCTCGTGGCGATTCTGATCGGTGGCGATATCGTCACGTACCTCAACGCGCCGTCGGTATTTATCGTGGTCGGCGGGGCCATGGCCGCGACCTTGGCTTCGATGCCGCTTGCGCGATTCTCAAAGCTGCCCCTGGTTGTCATGAAGACGCTCATGTCCAAGCCCCAGGACTCGCCGCAGCTGATTCGCCAGATTGTCGAGCTGGCGGAGATCGCCCGCCGCGACGGCATCCTCGCGCTGGAAGCGATGGTCGACGGGATGAAGGACTCCTTCCTCATTCGGGGCATCCAGATGGCCGTGGACGGAACCGACCCCGAGATCATCCAGACCATCATGGAGACCGAGCTGGAGATCCTGCTGGAGCGGCACGAAGCGGGCAAGGGGATGCTGGACTCCCTGGGCCGGTACGCCCCGGCGTTCGGGATGATCGGTACGCTCATCGGTCTGGTGGCCATGCTCCAGAACATGGAAGACCCCTCGCAGATCGGGTCCGGCATGGCGACGGCCCTTCTGACCACGCTCTACGGCGCGCTACTGGCCAACATCCTGTTCCTGCCCATGGCCGAAAAGCTCGCGTATCGCTCCGCGGAAGAGGCCCTGTCCAAGACGATCATCATTCACGGCGTCATGGCGATCCAGAGCGGTGACAACCCGCGGACGGTGGAATCCAAACTGATGACGTTCCTGCCGCCGGAGCAGAGGCCGCAGACCCACGCGAGGGCCGCGTGAGATCATGTCCAAGCGTCCCAAGAAGCGGGAGCACGGGCTTCCACCGTGGGTCATCATCTTCGGCGACATGATGACGCTGTTGCTGTGCTTCTTCATCCTGCTCCAGATGTTCTCCGAACTGAAGAAGGACCGTGAGTACCAGCGGGTGGTTACCGCGATCAAGGAGGCCTTCGGCTACTCCGGTGGAGTCGGTGTGCTGCCCATCGATGATCCACCAGTCCGCTCGATCATCGAGACGCTGGAGACCCTGGCCGTCAAGAACTACTCAGAAATACATGACAGCCAGTCGCCGACTGACAGCATCGAGGGCATCCATTTGCGCGTCAAGAAAGTCCGCGAAGGGCTGATGTTCACCATCGGGGGCCCCAGCTCCTTTGACGAGCAGTCCGCCGAGGTCAAGCCGTCGGTCGTCAAGGAGATCGAGAAGCTGTCCGTTCTGCTGGCGGGGCGCCTCAACAAGATCTCCGTTCGCGGCCACGCCGCCGCCAAGTACCTTTCCGAGTCCTCGGTCTGGCAGGACCTCGACGAGCTGAGCTACCACCGTGCCCGGAACGTCAAGGAGGTCCTGGTGAGGTTTGGCCTGGATGACCGCGTCTTCCGGTTGGAGGCCGTGGGAACCCGTGAGCCGGTGAATCCCCGGGCCGTCGACGCGGCGGCCGCGGCGGAAAACCGGAGGGTGGAAATCATCCTCACCGAGGAGTTGGTCGAGGAAACGAATGCGGACCCGTATTTTGCAGACCCCAACCTCGCCCGCGGAGGCTAGAGCGATGACCCAAGAGCTTGAAGCGGCTACAGATGACCGGAAATCGGGGAAATCGACCCTGGTAAAGATCCTCCTGGTGGGGAGCATCCTCGTCGTGGAGGCCGCGGTCATTATCGGTGCCATGGTGCTCCTGAGCGGTCCCCCCGAGGTCGAGGCCTCCAACGTCAAGGCCGCGCTGGAGGTCGCGGAGGACGAAAAGATCGTGGAGATCCTGGTGCTGGATTCCAAGCTCCCCAATAACAAGACCGGCATCACCTACCTCTATGACGCCGAGATCTATGTGCAGGTGAAGAAGCGGTACGAAGTCCGGGTGCGGGAGGAGCTGAACCAGTTCCGCAACGAGATCAAATCCCAGATCACGGCGATCTGGCGGACCTGCGACCCTCGCGACTTCCAGGAGCCAAACCTCCAGAGCCTGACGCGCAAAGTCGGCGCCCTGCTAACTGACCGGTTCGGTGTCGATCAACAGCTCAGCGAGCCGATCATGTCCAAATGCGTGATCGTGATGGGCACCGGTTTCCGGGTCGACGGTTGACAAACCGCCTGACGGCTGTGATACATAGCGCCCCACCGGGTCCACGAATCGTGCCGGTAGCGCGTGTGCGGTCCTTGCAGCGTGAAAGGACCGGCTGACGAACCCCGCGCGGATTCTGCGCGGAGGCCGCTTTTTGGAGTTTCTTCTACGAGCGCGTTTTGGACGTAGGGATGGACGCGAAGATGCCCAAGAAAGACACTTCGGCCACCGGCGAGAAGGGCCCAGGCCCGGTTTCGGACCCAGTCGGCACCGAGCCCGAGCAGAGCGAGGGCGACGCAACCGCATCCGGCCCCGAGACCTCCCGGGAGCCGGGGGAGGCCTCGGCCCAGGATGCCGCGGTCGATGCCATCGAGAGCGCCCGGGATGCACTCGAGACGATCAAGACCGAAGCCGAGTCCGGCGGCGTGCTGTCGCTGCCCGATTTCCCAGGGGGCGAAGGGTCGCCGGCGGAGGCGGCCAGTCTGAGCCTGCTTCGGGATGTCAACCTTCAAGTCAAGGTGGAGCTGGGTCGGACCCGAATGTACGTCGAGGATGTCTTGCGGCTGAACGAGGACTCCGTCATCGAGCTTGACAAGCTCGCCGGTGACCCCGTGGATATCTACGTCAACGACAGGCACGTTGCCCGTGGCGAGGTGCTTGTGGTCAATGACAACTTCTGTGTACGCGTCAGTGAGATTATTGAGCCGATTGGCTTAGACGGATAGCGCAAAAAGTTCGCAACGGCGACGGAGCAACCACCGCGTCGACGCGAACACGACCCCCGCCGGGTCGGCCGTCGGAGGATCCGACGGAGTCCCGCCAAGGATTGGCGACATGCTTGATCGGACCGCTCTTCAGCGCGCTGCGACAGCCTTGGTCCTTGCCCTGCCCCTCGCCACGGCGCCGTTGGCGGCAGGCAGCCAGCGGGCGCCCCTTCATTCCGAAGAAGACTTGAGCACTCCGCCGCCGGCTGCCGCCCGCCAGGTCCATGCGGCGGGCGACTCCCGGATAGAGGATGTGGCATCCGCAGCGGCGGCTGTTCCGCCCCCCGACCCCCCGGACCTTCCGGAGCAGGAGACCAGAGGGTTGGGACGGCCCCGCAGGCTTCTGGGGGGACCGGGTGTGGCCGACGAGGATCCCGAAGGTGACCCGTCGCGGTGGCTGGGGGTTCCATTGACCGAGCTTGTGCGGGTGGCGGTGGGCCTCGGGATCGTTCTGGCTTTGCTTGTGGGGACGCGCGCGGTGGTGCGGCGGTTGATCGACCCGCTCGGTTCGGGGGGCCGGCCTTCCGGGGTCATGTCGGTCCTGGCCCGCTACCCCGTCGCCCGGGGCCAGCAGCTTCTCCTGTTGCGGGTCGCCGGCCGCATTGTGCTGCTTCATCAAAGCCGCCAGACAATGACACCCCTCAGCGAGGTCACAGATCCTGACGAGGTTGCGTCCCTTCAGGCGAGGATCGAGGCAGGGTCGCGAGCTGGAGCGGTGGGTCGATTCCAGGCGCTCTTGGATCGGCTGGGCGGCCAGGACACCAGCAGGTTGACCGCTCAGCGGCGGGGTGACGCCGGGGAGAGGCACGCCAACGAGATCATCGATCTGACACGCCGGCGACGGTCGATCTGGTCGCTTGGGATCAGGAGGGGCGCCTCATGAGACCAGCGCAGGTTGCGTCCAAGCGTAGCGCCCGATCAGCGGCGGCGGATGAATTCGCCGCCGCGCACCAGAGCGAGTGTCGGCCCGGAGGGCCGTACGGAGCGCTCAAGCAAGGCGCCCGATCAGCGGCGGCGGATGAATTCGCCGCCGCGTACCAGAGCGAGTGTCGGCCCGGAGGGCCGTACGGAGCGCTCAAAAAAGTACGAGGCCTTGGTGTGGTGGTCGCGGCGGCGAGCCTGCCCTGGGTCATGGTGTCGCCCGCGGCCGCCCAGCCCGCCGAGCCGAACCCGTTGGAGATCCTCCAAAGCACGGCTGAGTTGATTCCGGGTTTCGAGGGGGGGCTCAGCACCTCGTTGAACATTCTGATTCTTCTGACGGTCCTGAGCTTGGCACCGGCGCTTCTGGTGCTGGGCACCTGCTTCACCCGCATCGTCATCGTGCTGGGACTCCTGCGGCAGGCGATGGGCACGCAGGGGCTGCCCCCGAGCCAGGTGATCGTGGGTCTGAGCCTCTTTATCACGTTTGTGGTTATGGCTCCGACGTGGCAGCGGATGTACGACGATGGCATCCGCCCCTACGCCGCTGGAGACGTGCAGGACTACACCGTGGCGTGGCAGCGGACCAAGCAGCCACTGCGCGACTTCATGTTCGACCAGCTCGAGCAGACGGGCAACTGGTCAGGCGTGTACATGATGCTGAACTACCGCGGCGTCGACACGTCTGATCCGCAACAGCTTACCCGCGCCGATGTGGACATGCTCACGCTTGTGCCCGCGTTCATTCTCAGCGAGCTGAAGGTCGCGTTTCTCATGGGGTTTCGAATCTATCTCCCGTTTCTGGTGATCGACATGGTCATCGCCAGCATGTTGATCTCGATGGGCATGCTGATGCTGCCGCCGGTGCTGATTTCCCTGCCCTTCAAGCTGCTTCTTTTCGTGCTCGTCGATGGCTGGCAGCTCGTGGTGGGGACGCTGATGACGAGTGTCGCGCAGCCCCAGGAGGCGATGCAGGCGGCATCGGTGGTTATGGGGGGAGGACCCTAGGGCCGGTCGTGCCGGCCGCCCAGGAAGGGCTGTCGGTTGTCCGTTTTGAGTCTTTGGTTTTGAGCTTTCTACTTCGTCGCCTCTTGCTTCAGGATCCCAACAATGATCCAGGACCCCGTTGACGTCGCACGCCTCGCCCTCATGCAGGCACTCATCATCGCCCTGCCGATTCTCGGCTCCGGGCTTGTGGTCGGCCTGTTCATCAGCCTCTTCCAGGCGGTGACCCAGATCCAGGAGCAGACCCTCTCATTTGTGCCCAAGATCGTGGTGATGCTCCTGGTGGCGATGGTGCTCCTGAGCTGGATCTCGGCTCGGATGATCGATTTTGCGGTGGAAATGTTCGGTCGGATGTGAGGTGGGCTGTCAGCTATCAGCGATCAGCCGGAGCACGGTGATGAGTGATGGGAATGGGCAATAGCCTCTTCCCCTTCCGCATGTCCCACCTCCCTGCAATGCTCGATCAGATTCCTACGGCGCTGCTGGTCATCTTCCGGATCGGTGGGTTGATGATCTACGGTCCCGTCTTCGGGTCGCGGGTGATCCCGGTGCGGGTGAAGGTGTTTCTCTCATTCATCATTGGTCTGGCCGTGTTCCGGATCATCGACACCGAGCACCTTCAGCAGGTCCCGCTTGAGCTGAATCTCTGGTCGCTGGCGCCGATGGTCGCCATGGAGCTTCTGATCGGACTGATCATCGGATTTCTTGGCAGCCTGCCACTTGTGTCGCTGCAGATCGGCGGACTGATCATGGGGCAGCAGATGGGTCTGGGGTTGGCCCGCTCCTTCAATCCCGTAATAAACGATCAGGCAAACGTGGTCGGGCAGTTGCTTTTTCTGATGGCGCTCGCCGGATTCGTCCTGATCGGCGGCCATGAGGCGATGGTCCTCGCTGTCCTGAACAGCTTCCGGCACATTCCACTGGGGACCTTTCGACTTGATCCGGAGTTCGCGGCGGTGCTGACGGGGCTGCTCACCGCCAGCCTCGAGGTCGCCCTGCGGGTGGCGGCCCCATTGCTGGCGTTGATCTTTCTGCAGACGCTGGCCATGGGCTTTGTGGCCAAGACCGTTCCACAGCTCAACATCCTCAGCCTCGGCTTTCCCCTTCGCATTCTCGGCGGGCTGCTCATCGTCACGCTCGGGCTTGTCGTGATCGACGACGTGGTGATGGAGATGGTTGATGAAGTCTTGCAGTTGATCTTCGAATTGTTCGGCTAGACCCGTAACCCCAAAGCTCCCACTCCATGGCCGACGATCTCGGTGAACGCACGGAAGAAGCGACGCCCAAGCGTCGCCAGCAGGCCCGTGACGAGGGAAATGTTCCGCGGAGCCAGGATCTGGCCGCTGCGATCATGCTCATTGCCGCCACGGGTATGCTGGCGGCGACGGCTCTGCCGATGCTGGGCCGCTTCAAGGTCGTCCTGGAGGCGGTCCTGGCGGGCGACACGCTGGGCAGTCCCCTGGATCCCGCCGCCGCTCCGGTACTGATGGCGTATGTGGTGTCGGCGGGAATCCGGATTGCCGCCCCGATTCTGCTGATCACGTTCGTGGCCGCCTTTGTCGCCCAGTTCTGGCAGGTCGGCTGGCTCTTTGCTCCAAAGGTGCTCATGCCGCGGCTGAGCAAGCTGAATCCCGCGAACGGCTTCAAGCGAATTTTCGGCATCACCGGCCTCGTCAAGGTCTCACTGGATTCGGTCAAGGTGGCGGTGGTGGCGGCGGTGGCGGTGATGACGATCTACCAGTACTCCAAGGAGATCGTGACCCTGGCGTACCTCGAGCCGATGCAGGCGCTGGCGCGTGCGGCGTGGATGCTCCTGATGCTGGCCGTGAGACTGCTGGCCATTCTACTGCTGCTGGGCTTGCTCGATTTCTTCTACCAGCGATGGAAGCACAACCAGGACCTGAAGATGACCAGGCACCAGGTCAAGGATGAGCTGAAGCAGTCGGAGGGGGATCCGGAGGTGAAGAAGAGGCGTCTGCGAATGCAGCAGCAGATCGCCATGCAGAGGGTTTCGGCCGCGGTACCCAAGGCCGACGTCGTGGTCTCCAATCCCGAGCACATCTCTATCGCCATCCGATACGACTCAGAGCGGATGAACGCCCCAACGGTGATCGCAAAGGGGGCGGACTACCTGGCCCTGCGGATCCGCCAGATCGCGCTTCTACGGAGGATCCCGATCGTCGAGCGGCCGCCGCTGGCCAGGGCACTCTACCGGCAGGTGGCGGTCGGCCAGGAGGTTCCCCCGGACTTCTACAACGCCATGGCCGAGATCCTGGCCTATGTGTACCGCCTCAACGCAAGGAAGGCAGGATGAGAAACAAGAACCAGCGAGCCAACGAAGTGACGAAGCGGAACCGATGTCACGTGGGTCGCCTATTCCGGCAGGATGCCGGGAAGCCTGAGGGGCGGAGCCCCGAAGGCTCAGCTGCGCAGGCCCACAGCCGCGCCGGGCAGGACGCCAAGCGGCGCAAGGAGCAAGGATGCCAAGCAGCTGACAGAACAAGAGCCCGAGACTCAAGACCCAAAGCCGATAACCGATAAGCGACAACCAACAACCAATCACCACTCATGGCCACCCATCCCCCTCTGACTCAGTTGCCCCGAGTCTTCGAGTGGGTGTCACGCTACCGGCACCTCCTGGTTCCGCTGTCGTTTCTTGGGCTCTTGATCGTGCTGCTGATACCACTGCCGCCGCCGGTGATGGATCTGATGATCTCGGCGAACATAGCACTGGCGGCGGTTGTGCTGATGACGACGATCTACATGGTCCGGCCCTTGGATTTCAGCGTCTTTCCGTCGCTGCTGCTGGCCACGACGCTCATCCGGTTGGTGCTCAACATTGCCTCGACCCGTCTGATCCTCACCGCTGATGCCGACACCCCCGCCGAGGCCACGGCGGTGGCTGGCCACGTCATCGAGGCGTTCGGGCATTTCGTCGCCGGCGAGTCGATCATCGTGGGGGCGATCATCTTCATCATCCTGGTGGTGGTCCAGTTCGTGGTCATCACCAAGGGGGCCACGCGGATGTCGGAGGTGGCGGCGCGGTTCACCCTCGACGCGATGCCCGGCAAGCAGATGGCGATCGACGCGGACCTCTCGGCCGGTCTCATCGACGAGGCCGACGCAAGGTCACGCCGCGAGGAGATCATGCGCGAGGCTGATTTCTACGGGGCGATGGACGGTGCCAGCAAGTTCGTCCGCGGTGACGCCATTGCCGGCATCATCATCACGCTGGTGAATATCGTCGGAGGCTTTGCCATCGGTGCCCTCGAGAAGGGCTGGACCATGGCGGAGTCGATGAACGTGTTCACGCGTCTGACCATTGGCGACGGGCTGGCCAGCCAGGTGCCCTCGTTCATCATTGCCATCGCGGCGGGGTTGATCGTGGCCCGCACGAGCGACCAGGAGACGATCGGCGAGGAGATCCCCAGGCAGCTGACCGCCCAGCCGATTGCGCTGTACCTGATCGGTGGCTTTCTCGCTGTGCTGGCCTTTACGCCGCTGCCGACGGTGCCGCTGCTGGCCACGGGCATATCGCTGGGGATCCTGGCGTACTCGATGGGGTTCATCGACCGCCACCGGAAGCGGCTGCGAGAGGCCGAGGTCCGGGCGGAGGCGGCCCAGCAGCCCGCCGACGAGTCGCAGGTGGCGGACCTGCTTCACGTGGATACGCTGGAGATCGAGATCGGCTACGGTCTGGTGGGGCTCGTCGACACCGCGCGCGGCGGCGATCTGCTGGAGAGGATCGCCATGATCAGACGCCAGCTGGCGGCGGAGATCGGCCTGGTCGTCCCCCCGGTCCGCATCCGGGACAACGTTCAACTGGAAGCGAACACCTACCACATCAAGCTCCGGGGGGCGGTGATCGGCCAAGGCAACGTCTATCCCAATTTGCAAATGGCCATGGACTCGGGGCTGGCCACGGGCACGCTGGACGGTATTGCCGCCAAGGAGCCGGCCTTCGGGCTCGAAGCCCTGTGGATCGAGCCCCAGCTCAAGCAGCGGGCGGAGACGATGAACTACACCGTCGTCGACGCCGCCAGCGTTCTGGCCACCCATCTGACGGAGTTAATCAAGCGGCACGCCCACGAGATCCTCAGCCGCGAGGAGGTCAACCACCTCCTCGAACAGCTCAAATCCAAGTCTCCCAAGCTCGTCGAAGAAACCGTTCCCGGGGTCGTCAAGGCCGTCGAGCTGCAAAAAGTGCTGCAGAACCTCCTGCGGGAGCGGATTCCCATCCGCGACCTGGAGGCGATCGTGGAGACACTCGGGGAATGGGCCGCCCACACCAAAGATATTGATGTTCTGACCGAGTACGTACGCAACACCTTGCGTCGCACGATCTCAAGGCTCTACGCCGAGCAGGATAAGAACGGCAAGTTTCGCCTCTTCTGCGTCACCCTGGATCCTGTGGTGGGTGATCTGATCAACGGCTATATCGATCGCGGTCCGGGCGGCACCACGATGTCCGTTCCCCCCCAGGTCGCCAACGAGATAGCGGCGGCGGTCGGCAAGACCGCCGAGCCCCTGCTGGCGGCGGGGCACCAGCTGGTGGTGCTTACCGCCCCCACTGTCCGTGCCGGGCTCAAGCAGATTCTCGCGGGGCACCTTCCCAACGTGGCCGTTTTGTCGTATAACGAAGTGGTCGAAGATCTGGACGTCGAATCGATGGGCCTGATACAACTGGAGCATTCTGTCGGCGCCGGTGCTGCATAGGACGCGGCACATAGACGCTAGCGCTCGACGCGACAACGTCGGGTACATGCCAGGGAGGGCACGCAATGGGCGTCAAGACCTATCAAGCATATACCATGGCCGAAGCGCTGGACGTGGCGAAGCGCGATCTCGGCGCAGACGCGGTGGTCCTGGAAACGCGGACCTTCAAACGCGGAGGGATCTTCGGAATTGGCCGAAAATCCGTCTTCGAGCTGACTGCGACCGACGCTGACCGCGCGGAGCTGTCGACGGCGGCGCGTCCGCGACGCATGCCCAGAATAGCACGCGAAGCCTACAAAAAGCACCGCGTGAAATCCGAAGAGGCGGAACCTCTTCAGCGCAACCGCACCCGGCGGCTTGCGCAGGCGATGGCGGAGACCCATTCGCGGATAACCACGCACGCCTTGGAGTGCCCTGCGATGCCTCTTGAGGCAGTGCCGCCCCCGAGTTCTCAGGAGCCGCCGGTCCCTGCTGCGGTGGCTCGATCCGGATCCAAGCCGTCGCAGGAACCGAAGCGGTTCAAAGTGCCCAGCGACCCGATATCGCCGGTGACGGGGGTGGCGCAGCGACGGGAGGAGCGTACCCGACCCGCCGGCCCCTCACGCCCGCGCGTGGCCCGCCGGTTCATCCTGTCAGCCGCCGACACCGGGCCTCCGACGGTGGTGGCACCCGCGGCGATCGGCGAGACTCTTTCCCCGGACACCGTAAGCCAGCTGCCTGCCGTGCCTCAGCGTCGTTTGGCGGACCACAAGGCCTCAGGCGACATGCATCAGGAGCTGGCCGCCATCAAGCTCATGGTGGGGAGGGTCTTACATCGACAGGCGTCGACGCGGACTCTCCAGCAGGCGTCGATGCCGTCAAGGCTCTTTGGAATGTATCTCGAGCTGATCGGACAGGATCTCTCAGAGGAGCTCGCAGAGAGAATCGTCGCCGCCGTTCGCAGCGAGCTGAGCGACGGGGACTTCGACGATGCGTCGCTCGTGCGGGAAGCGGTGCTACGGCACCTGGCTTCCTTGGTGCCGGCGGCGGATCCGCTCGTGGGACAGCAGAGCCCGAAAAACCGGCCGTGGACGATTGCGCTGATCGGGCCCACCGGCGTGGGCAAGACGACGACACTCGCCAAGATGGCGGCCACCTTCAAGCTGCGCCATCATCGACACGTCGGGCTGGTGACCTGCGACACCTATCGAATCGCCGCCGTCGACCAGCTTCGCACCTATGCCAACATCATCGGCGTTCCGCTCAAGATCGCGCAGACGCCCTCCGAGATGCGGCAGGCGGTTTCTGCGCTGGCCGACTGTGAGATGATCCTTATCGACACCGCCGGACGCGGCCCCAACGACGCCGGACGGCTTGACGAATTGAGCCAGTGTCTGGCGGCAGTGGATCCGCATGAGGTGCACCTGGTGCTCTCCAGCACGTCCAGCGAGCGTGTTCTTCTTCGGGAGGCCCGGGCGTTTGTGGACCTGGGGGCCGATCGCGTCGTCATGACCAAGCTCGACGAAGCCGTGAGCTTCGGAGTGCTCATCAACGTCATGCAGGAAGTCGGCAAGAAGCTCAGCTACATCACGACCGGCCAGGAGGTGCCGAATCACATCGAAGTCGGTGAGCCGCGCCGGATGGCGGAGTTGGTGCTGGGTGCTGCGGTATAGAACGTGAACGATCAGGCGACCAATCTCAGAGTGCTCGTGAAGCAGGCGGCCGCCGCGTGGCAGTCCGACGCCGCTCGTGACCCCGCCGGACGCGGTTTTGTACCACCGCCGGTCCCGCGACCCAGGGGGTCGCCAAACCACGTCCGGCCCCACAGTGCCGAGGGCTGCTCAACTCAGCGTGCCGCGCAGCGCCGACGGCTGCCAAGCAAGAGTGATATGGGCGCCGCGATGACCGCAGCTGTCAAGGGGTACGCCGTCGGACCGCTGGAGGTGGGCATACGCCCGATGGCCCGGGTCATCGCCGTGACCTCGGGCAAGGGGGGTGTGGGAAAGACGAACATTGCTGTCAATCTCGCGGTGGCGCTCGTCCGGCTCGGCCAGAGAGTGTGTTTGCTGGATGCAGATCTGGGGCTGGCCAACGCTGATGTCCTGTGCAGCCTCACGCCGCGGTTGACGCTGGAGCACGTCATAAGCGGCCGCTGCCGTCTGGCGGAAGCCATGCTTCTGGCACCGGGCGGGTTCCGCCTCATACCGGGCGCCTGCGGGGTGGCTCGTCTGGCCGATCTTGCCGGCGCCGACCGGATGGCCCTCCTGGGGCAGCTCGGGGCCCTGGAGCGCGTCACCGACACCCTGATCATTGATACCGGGGCGGGGCTGAGCCGAAACGTGCTGGCGTTTGCCGCCGCCGCCCAGCAGGTTCTGGTGGTCACCACACCCGAGCCGACGGCCCTCACCGACGGCTACGGGATGATCAAGGCCCTCGTCCAGCGGAGTGCCGGGAGCCGCATCGATCTGTTGGTCAACATGGTCTGCCACGCCGGCGAGGGCGACAGCGTATTTACCCGGATGGATCGCGTGAGCCGGACATTCCTCAAGCAGCCGTTGGGGTTCGCCGGAAGCGTTCCCATCGACCAGGCGGTGCGGGAGGCGGTTCGGCACCGGGTTCCCTTTACCCTCTACGCCCCGGACACCCCGGCCACGGCGGCCCTGAACAGGCTGGCGCGGAGGGTTTCCGGGGTCGCCCATGAGGCGGATTCGGCCCACACCGGGGACCCGAGCGTCGGCTTTTTCGGACGTCTTGCTGATTTCTTTGGGCGGCGGCACACCGTTGATCGTGCCGCCAGCGTAGTGCAGGCGATGGATCGTTGCTGCGAAGGATCCCTTCGGCGTGTTGAGAGCTGATCGACTCGTTGGAAAGTGTCGATAGGAACAGGTTTGACGGACCTCAAGTTGGTGGCAGAGATGGCCAGACAAGACGGATGGAATCCGGGAATGGTGACGAGGAGCAGTCCCGGACACGTGCTTGGGGGCTGCTTCGCCATGGCCGCGTTCGCCGTCGCGGTGGTGGCGGGACTGGCCCGCGACAACACGCCGTCGGCCATCCTCCTGCGTGCCGTGATCGCGATGATCGTGTGCTACCCGGTGGGGATGCTCGTCGGAATGATGTGCTTGCGAGTCCTGCAGGAGCAGGTCAAAGCACACCAGAAGACGGGCGCGGATGATGAATCGACCCTGCAGGCCCATGGCCGACCGACGGCACAGATCGCAGAGAAAGCAGAGGACGCGGATGATGCGACGGTTGTCTGATCGACTGTTTGTACCGAGGGACAGTTTCGCGGTATATTGAACGGAAGTTCTGCCAGGGAACGGCGGAACGGCTGCTCTAGCCAAGGTCAAGGAGCCGACCAATGCCCAAGACAAGAATAAAGGCCCCCGCGGTGCGGCGCAACCGGGTCGCCTCCGACGGCGTCTGTTCGATTCGGGGACCGCTTAAGGAGGCGCCGATCGCGGACGTCTGGCAGGCGTACAAGACGACTGCCTCGGAGGATCTAAGAAACTTCCTGATCGAGCATTACCTTCAGCTCGTCCGGAGCACGGCGGAGCGAATGCATATGCGCCTGCCCGGCGAAGTTGATGTGGAGGATCTCATGTCGGCCGGCCTCTTTGGGCTGATGGATGCGATCGACGCGTTTGATCTTGAGCGCGGGGTCAAGTTCGAGACCTACTGCACCCAGCGGATCCGCGGGGCCATCTTTGATGAGCTTCGGGCGATGGACTGGGTCCCGCGGCTGGTCCGCTCACGCACCGCCAAGGTGGAGCGCGCCCGAAAGGCGCTTGAGATGGAGCTGGGCCGGCGTCCGACGGACAAAGAGGTGTGCGGGCGGTTGAAAGTGACCAAGGCGGAATACAAGAAGCTCTCCAAGGATTCCAAGCCGGTCAATATCGTCTCGCTGAACCGAAAGTGGTTCGAGACCGACTCCAGCAAGGACATCCGCGAAATCGACGTGATCCAGGACAGCCGGCAAGAAGACCCGCTGGTGGAGCTTCACAAACGTGATTTGAAGCTCCTGATCACCAAGGGTCTATCGCGAGCTGAGCGGCTGATCGTCATCCTGTACTACTACGAGGAGATGACGATGAAGGAAATCGGGATTACGCTGGATCTCTCCGAATCGCGTGTCAGCCAGATGCACAGCTCGATTCTGGCCCGGCTCCAGGCGCAGATGCAATATCGGACGAAGGAGTTCTGAAAGAAGGCTGTCGGCTATCAGCCGGAGGTGTGCCGACCGCCTTCTCTGGCCGAGAGCCGAGAGCGTCTGTGGCCGGAAGAGCTTGACGCTTCACCTTCATCCCTCCGACAAAGCGGACGATATCGAAGTGGCGGCCGGCTCCCCACACACGTGGTGGGGTGCGGTCTGCGCTGATGTTGTATGAGGGTGAGGCATGTCGCGCAAGAGCGGACTGAGGGTTCGACAACACCAGCGCCGGGGGATCGAGCTGCCGGTGGAGTTTGTGATCTGCGAGGAACATCGCAGTCAGGTGAAGTTCAGCACGTCCTCGTCGGCCGTGGACGAACACACCATCCGCGGCGTCTCACTCGACATCAGTCCCGGTGGACTCGGATTCTCCTCTGCGCAATTCCTGCCCCGATTGTGCGAGGGGACGCTTCGGGTGTTTGATCCAGCGCCGGTGAGATCCAATGCAGACGGATCGCCTGTCCATGAAGTCGCTTTCGCCCAGCGCGTCAAGGTTCGGCGAGTCCGGATGATCGGACCCGAGCCGACCTATTTCATCGGGGTGTCTTTCGACGACCCCGACGGCATCGATCCCGAGATCGCCAGCCGCATGCTCCTGCTGCAGTCTCAAATGCCGTCAGGGCAGGCCTCGGAATCTCCGGGAGAACCTGATGAGTAATCAGGACATCTTTCTGGAGCAGGCGCTCCTGGAGGAGGAGCAGATCACGACCGTGGAGCTGGACACCGTGCGCCGCCACGCTCTCGAGTGCAAAGTGGACCTGGTGGACGCGTTGATAGCCTGCGACGTCATCAGCGCCCGCGACATCGCGCTGGCCAAGGCGGGCATATGTGAAGCACCGTACGTCGAGATCGGCCAGTACGAGCCGACCTTTGCAAACACCCAGCTTCTACCGAGGGCCGCTGCCGAGCAGTTCCGCATGTTCCCGTTGTTCAAGATCGACGACGTGCTGACGCTGGCCATGGACGATCCGCTGAACCTCGAGGCGATGGACCAGGCGAGGCTCTATGCCCAGTGTGAGGTGGACGCGGTCCTTTGCGATCGCGTTCAGCTTGATGCCGTCATCGGGCGCGCCTACAGACTCAGCCAGATCGGGACCCCGGTTGTGGAGGTTGAATCAGCGCCGGAGGAGGAGGCACCGGCCGAAGCCAGCCAGCCCGTGGTCGCGGCGGTCAACCAGATGCTCATGGATGCCTGCGCACAGGGGGCCAGCGACGTCCACATCAACCCCGACCAGAACGAGCTTCGCCTGCGGTTCCGCGTGGACGGGATTCTCTACGAGCAGCAGGGCCCGCCGCTTTCCATGCATCTGGGAATCGTCCAGCGGCTCAAGGTCATGGCGAATCTGGACCTGACACAAACGCGTCGACCACAGGACGGCAAGTTCCGATTCGACTACAAGAATGAGCCGATTGATGTCCGCATGTCGACGCTGCCCACCGTCTGCGGCGAAAATGTCGTACTGCGTGTGCTGTCGGGCACGCAAACGCCTTTGGACTTTCATGAGCTGGGCGTACCCGCCCACATGTGCGAGGCACTCGATGAGCTGATCGCGCGTCCCTACGGAATGCTGCTTGTGACCGGCCCCACCGGCTGCGGCAAGACAACCACCCTCTACGCTGTCCTGCAAAAGCTCAACGATCCCTGCCGGAACATCATGACCATCGAGGACCCGGTCGAGATCCGGCTTCCCTATCTTCGCCAAATTCAGGTGCATGCGGAGATCGGGCTCACATTCGCCTCGGCTTTGCGATCGATCGTGCGGCAGGACCCCGACGTGATTCTGGTGGGCGAGATCCGTGACAACGAGACGGCGACGATCGCGCTGCAGGCGGCCCTGACCGGGCACCTGGTGCTGGCCACGCTGCACACCAACGACGCTGCGGGCGCCGTCGCGCGGCTGCGCGACTACAACCTGCCACCGTTTGTCATCAATTCCGCGGTGCTGGCCGTGGTGGCTCAGCGCCTCGTCCGCCGCGTCTGTGAGCACTGTGTCGTTCCCGACACGATCGACGACCTTATCCGCCATCGTTTTGCGCTGGACCCGGACGAGACCGACTTCGTTCGCGGAAAGGGGTGTCCGCGCTGCGGGCATACGGGCTATCGGGGACGGGTGGGTCTCTTTGAGCTGCTGAACTTTACTCCCTCAATGCAGGTGCTTGTGGAGCAGGGGGGCTCGACGAAGAAGATTCGCGAACGCGCCGCGCGCGAGGGCATGCGTCAGATGTGGCAGGACGGCCTGGAGAAGGCGCGACTGGGCCAGACCACACTTCAGGAAATCGCCAAGGTCTCCGCCGTTCTGGCCGTCGGGACCTCGCAGCGGAGGAGGAAGAGCGCATGAGCCAGATATCATTTCGCTATAAGGCGATCGATCACCGGGGCGCCAAGACCAAGGGCGTGCTTCGGGCAGCGACCGCCAATGAGGCGTACCGCCGGATCAGCGCGGCGGGCTTGAAGCCTCTTAAGCTCACCGCGCAGAGATCCGGGCGGATCGGTGGGCGCTCGGCGTCCGTGGGGACCAGGGACCTCGCACACCTGACCTATCAGTTCGGGGTCCTGATGGAGGCCCGCATCCCGATTGCCGACGGGCTCCGCTCAATCAGTGAACAGGAGACCAATCCAAAGCTTCGTGCCGTCATTGAGGAGGTTGCCGGCCAGATCGAGGCGGGGAATTCGGTCACTGACTCCCTGAACCAGCATCGCGACGTGTTCGGCGAGGTGTATATCGAGACGATTCGCGCCGCAGAGACGAGCGGCAACATGGTCAAGGTGCTGGCTCGGCTGGCGGAGATGCTTGAGCGGCAGTACGAGTCCAATAAGAACATCAAGGGGGCCATGATCTACCCGGCCTGTGTGGTCATCGCCATGGTGCTGGCGGTGACCTTTCTGCTGATCTTCGTCGTGCCCCAGTTCGCACGCCTGTACTCCAGCAGGGGGTTCGATCTGCCGCTGCCGACGCAGATCCTGATCGGTGCCAGCAGCGTTGTCCGCTCGTACTGGCACGTCGTAATCGCCGGAGGCGCGGGGATCGTGTGGGGCATTCGCCGGCTGTGGCGGGCACCGACCCAAAAGTACAGGATCGATGGGTGGCTCCACAAGATCCCGGTCCTGCGGGACCTGCTGAGGGGAGTGGCGGTCAGCCGTTTCGCCCATCTCTTTGGGGTCACGCTCCAGAGCGGGTTGGGGCTCATTGAGGCCCTGGAGTTATCCGGGAACGCGTCCGGACGGCCGCTGCTGCAGGCGGATGTCCAAAAAATGCGTGATCAGGTTAAACAAGGCGGCCGGCTCGCCGATGTCATGCTTGCCTGTGCATATCTGCCCGGGTTTGCGCGGCGGATGATCGCCGCTGGTGAGGAAGCTGCGGAAATGCCAAAGATGTGTGAGATCGTGGCGAGGCATTACGATTCCGAGGTCGGCCACCTGACCAAGAACCTGCCCACGATCCTGGAACCGATCATGATCGTTGGCCTGGCCGGAGTCTTCCTCGTTGTCGCGCTTGCCATCTTCCTACCCATGTGGGAGATGGGGACGCTGATGGGATAGAGGCGCCGGCGGCGTTCTCTGGTGTTGAAAAAGGGCCGCGGCTACGGGTGGTTGCGGCAGATCTAGGACAAACGTAGCGCGGATATCCTGCAAGGAAGGAACAAAGACCATGAATCGCAACGCACTGAGAAAGGGCTTCACGCTGATTGAGCTCATGGCGGTTGTCGTGATCCTGGCCATTCTGGCCGGCGTGGCACTGCCGAAGTTCTTCAACTACGCCGCACAGTCCAAGGTGGCCGCCACCAAGGGCACGCTGGGTGGTGTCCGGGCGGGCATCGCTAATTTCTACGCCGACAAGGCCATCAACTCCGCTACCTCGAGGTATCCGACGCTGGCCGAGCTGAGCGGCACTTCGGTGATGCTGGAAATCCTGCCCGATAATCCGTACCGAGTCCTGCCAGCAACGTGGTGGTCACGGCCACCTGGGCGAACTCCACGGTAAGGACCACCGGCGGCGCTCAGGGCTGGCGGTACTACTCCGGTGGCGGCGTGGGGTCCAGGGCGGTCTTCTGGGCCAACACCGACTCGGCCGGCATCAGCGAAAACGACTTCTGATCGGTCTGGCTCATGCGGACTCGAATTCGCCGACACCGAGCCCACCGTCTCATGCGAGGCGGTGGGTTTAGCCTTATGGAGCTGGTCGTCGTCATGACGGTCACGGTGATCATGTCGGGCGTGGCCGTGGTGGCGATGAGCTCGACGACAGGGAACCGCGCCGCCATCGCCGCCAAGCGGCTTCTGAGGGATATGACCTTTGCTCGCCAGCGGGCGATCGCCACCGGCACCGGCACCTGGGTGGTGTTCGACACCGGGGCCGAAACCTGGTCGATCCTCTCTGAGGACCCCAGCAGCCCCGGTCGGGCCGGCGCCACCGCGCTCACCGACCCCGCCACGGGCGGCGATATGGTCGAGACGCTCGGCACCGGCTCGTTCATCGGTGTGGAACTCGTCAGCGCGACCTTTGACGCCGGCAGTGAGGTGGGTTTCGATTGGCTCGGTCAGCCACTCAACTCCGCTGACACCACGCTGGCTGCGGCGGGTACGGTCACGCTTTCGGATGGCCACCAGATCACCGTCACCATCAGCACAGGTCACATCGCCTATGTCGCGCCCTAGGGTGCTTTCTGATCACCGAAGAGGCGCCCAGAGAGCGGAGATAGCAAATGAAACGTCTCTGCGGTAATACTTGGGGGCGAGCGGCGGGTCTGGACTTTGGGCTCAAGAGCAAGGGATCCTTGATGAGCATCCGACCGAGACCAGGATTCACGCTGATCGAGACAATCGCGGCGATCACGATTCTGGCCGTCGCAATCCCGCCGATGCTTTGGGCGGTCCAGGAGGCCCAGATCCAGCGGGTGAACCCCATGCTCGCCTCCAAGGCCCGCTGGCTGGCGACCGAAAAGCTCGAGGACATCATCGCCGACCGCCACTCTGACAGCGGCAGTCGCGGCTACGACTATCTGGACGTCTCCAACTACGCGGCCCAGAACAAGGGCGACATCACGGGATACGAGCAGTTCAGCCGCACGGTGACGATCGACCCGGAGACCGACGCACTCTTCGTCCCCACCGTCGATGGCGGGTACAAGACCGTCACCGTCAGCGTGGGCTGGGACAACGCCACCGGTAACGCGATGTCGCTTGCCATCTCGACGGTTCTGACGGAGTACACCCCCTGATGAACGGACGCTCTTATCATCCAAGGCGAAGGGGCGGCTTCACGCTCATCGAGGCCATGGCGACCATCACGGTGCTTTCGATCCTGGGCTCGATGGCGTCCTTTCTCATCGTCGACGCTGTGGACGGCTACGTGGAGGCAGCGACCTCCTCCCAGCTCCACGCCGAGCTGGCGATCGCGCTGGACAGGTTGACCCGCGAGATGCGTAAGATCGACAACGATGAGACGGCCGGCCCGACCGACCCTGACATCGACAGCGTCACCCAGGCGGGCACGGAGGACGCGATGACCTGGACGGACTCCCTCGACCAGACCTACAGCCTGTCGAAGACGGGCTCCAACCTGATGCTGGCGGTCGAAAGCGGAGCCGCGGCGGTGCTCCTGAGCGATGTCACCGCCTTTGCCATCTCGGTCTATAACAGGGACAATGACGCCATTGTGGGTGACATCAGCGGTACCGACTGCGATCCAATCCGGCGTGTGCTGCTCGATGTAACGCTGAGCCGGCAAAACGTCACCGAGTCACTGCGGAGCAAGGTCTTTATCCGCTCGACGATGAGCGGGGGCGGTTGAGGCGAATCGAAGAACCGCGCCACGGGAAGCTGGTTGCCGGGCTGGGGAAGCGCCTTTATAAGACGTTCCCCGCCGGTGCCCCGACAGTCCGCACGACCGGCACCAACGCGTAACGGGAACTGTTTTGCTGAGCCCGGGCAGGTGGTGCACCGATCCCATTTCTTGGCGAGTTTAGGTTTGGGCGGGGAGCCTGCGAATCGTACGCTTCGAAGCCGTCAAAGCTCACAACCCCAAAGATGAACTCACACGCAGGAGTTGCAGTTCCACGCATCGTTGCTTCGGCCTGTTGATTGAGCAAGCAGGATCGGGCTCCTTCTCACCAACACCTCTTCTTCTCTCTTTCTTCCACTTGATCCTCCTGCTCAGCGCAACGCCCCGGGCCGATCGGCCCGGGGCGTGTTGCGTGCGCGTTTGTGCGCAGAGATGTTTGGAGCGCTCCGTATCGGCCTCACGGCGACTTTCTTGAGCGCTTCGTATGGCCCTCCGGGCCGACACTCGCTTTCGTACACCGCCACGAGTTCATTCGCGGTGGCTGACCGGACGTTGCGTCGCTCTGGCCGCGACGCTTTGCGCAATCTGCGCCAGCCGGTACGATCGGAGCCACCAGGCGGACTCCCAAAGCTTGCCCACGTCATGCCCGGGGGCCGGAGGGGGACGGGCCAAGCCCCTTGTCCTTTGCATGCGGGTCGGCGGATCGTATTGTCGATTGGACGCGCCCCCTCGAGAAGGATCGACGACCCATGTCCGACGATTTGACCCCACCTGCTCCCTCGAGGCTCCATCAGCGATCTGCCATCGCCGTGTGTGCCTTGGTCGGGGCGGTGAGCGCCCTGTTGTCGGACCCGACCCCGAGGACAAAGGGGCCGCTCACCGGCGCCGAACACGATATCTACTCGGACCACGCCGGGGTCCGGATGCCGGAAGTACGAAGAGCCGCTGGCCTGAGGCCCTTGGGCGACAGGTTGGATTATTCCCACACCACCGCCACCACGAACGGTCCCTTGGCGTCCGCGCGCAGGCCCGCGGCGGACTGATCCGACGGTTGCTTGGGGAGGGGCGGTACCGTAACCAGGAGGCAGCGACACGGGTCGGACGACCCTGCAGAAGGCACAGGTTACCGAAGCGGCGCATCGCTACGCCGATGTCGTTGTCTTGATGAGAGGGGTTTGGATCGACCGCCACGGATCGTATGGTGTGAGTCGCATTCATGACTGGCAGGATCGGACTCCTTCGCCACCCCTCTGGTCCTCTTGTCAACCCGACGGCCTGGGCTTTTCAAAGCCCAGGCCGTTTCTCTTTGCCGCCAAAGTCGCTGACCGATAACGTGCTGCCAGGACCGATGGGCAACGATCGTTGTGGCGGTAACGCGTTCACAAGTAGCCGTCCGATCACGCCGACATAACTGTGAAGATCTGGCCTCTAAGTTCCTGAGAGAAGCGGCGTGAGTTTAGGCACAGTCGCCATTGAATTACTATACGATCGCATGGACGTCGCGGCGATCAAGGGTGGCCGTGTTCTCGTCAGCAAGCGGGTTCCAATCGAGCTTCCCACCGACGGGTTGGAGTGGATCAAAGCGGTACGCTCCATTGGCACGGTGCTCGAGCCAATCGTGCAAGAGCTGGGGCTGAGCGGGGCGCAGACATCGATCCTGTACCGGAGCCCCACCCAGGCGGTCGATCTTGCCAGCTTCGAAATTCGCTCGAGCAGCGAGGCGTGCACGGCGGCCATACTGACCTGCTCCGAGTCGCTGCCCTACTCTGCGAGCACCGCGGTCATCGAGGCGGTTGTCGTCGGACGCGATCGCGCGGGCCCGGCCCCAAAGACTCACGTCGCCGTAGCCGCGGAGCGCACAGACGCTGTGCGGGCCATGGTTGAGATGGTCGAGTCCGCCGGTCTGAAGTTCAGCTCGGCGGCACCGATCGACGTTCCAATCATGGTGCGAATCCTTCGCCAGGTGCTGAAGCACAGTGGACCGCAACAGGGCTGGCTTCATTTCGGCGAGCACTCGTCGTTGTTCGTGGTCGGCGGCGGGGGCGCCATCCGCTTTGAGCGTTCCATCGCGATCGGCCTGAGAACCATCGCCCGGAGTCTCACTCGCCCCATTCGCCTGCCCGGTGGGGACGAAATTGTTGAGCTGGACTTCGACAGCGCGCTCAAGATTCTTCATCGACATGGCATCCCTGACGCCGACGAGGTCGTTCACCACGACCCCGAGCTGACGCGCCGGCACATCATGCCGCTGATCCAGCCGGTCCTCCAGCGCTACATTGTCGAGCTGCGCCAATCGATTCGGTTCGGCGTGCCCGACGAGGGTGAGCGCAAGGCGATCGCCATTACCGTCACCGGTCCGGGTAGCGCCATACCGGGTCTTGCCAGCCTTGTCGGCTGGGAGCTTCGCCTCGATGTCAAGGCCGACGAAAAGTACAGCGGCTACGACTATCTGTTGCCGGCGGCGACCGGCAGCGAGCTTGTTGAGGCGATCGAAGACCCGCAGATTCTTGCTCGTCTGAACTTGGTGCCGTCGGAGCTGGCGGAGCGCCGGCAGCTGGCTCACCGTCGTCGCTGGTTGTGGGCGGGAGCGGCGGTGGCGCTGGTTGCGATCGGTACCGACGCGCTTCGCATCAGCGCGAAGCTCGGCGATGCCCAGCGGGAGGCAGCAGCGCTGGCTGGGGCCACGGCGTCCCAGGAAAAGCTGGAGGTAACTCGAGCACGGCTGATCGCAGGTATCAGGGCGATGGATGAGCTGGACGAGACGATCGCAGATTCGGTGGGGGGCCCGATCAGATTGGGGGCGGTGCTCCACGAGTTCAGCCGCATCACACCGTCGTCGGTCGGGCTCACGGCGATGCAGTTTCGCCGGGAGGGTCAGGTCATGACGGGAAGGATCAGCGGCCGCGCAGTTCCTATAGAAATCAGCACGAACCGGACGGAGTTGGAGCCATTCATCGATTTGCTCAAATCGAGTCCCTTGTTCGAGAACATTGTGTTGAGCAACGTCGAGGTGAGCCCGGGTGGGCCGTCTTCGGGCCTGCGGTTTGACGCGAGCTTTACGCTCGTCGTGGTCGCCCAGGAGACGGCGCGGAAGCAGGTGGCCGTAGGGAAGGGGAGCCCCCGGCAATGAGCGTAACGATAGATCGTGACCTGCTGATGCAGGTGGTGGTGGTCGTTGGTTCCTGTCTTGGCGGGTGGGTGCTCTTGGTAGAGCCAAGGGTGGAGAAGCTCCACGCGATCGAAGCGCAGATCATCGAAGACCGGTCCAAGGTGTCTGCCGGGAGCCACGTGGGCGTCATCAGGATCGCAGAATACGCGCCAAAGCTACACGCGCGGGCAGACAAAGTCGACGCCAAGGGCCAGCCTGCGCGGGATTCGGCGGGCCTCTATGGCATGATGATGAGCTTGGCGCAGGGGAACAATCTCAAGGTGAGAAACATTCAGCCGCGGGTCGAGCGCGGCAAGGCTGACGAGCGGGTATCCAGGACGCAAGTCGACGTCATCGTCGAAGGCACATTTGAGCGGCTCGCGTCGTTCCTGAGCGCACTTGATGGTGTCGGCGCGTATATCCGCATGCAGTCGTTACGAATCACGCCGACGGACGTCGGCGGTGAGCACGCCGCTGTCATGCAGCTGGGCTGCGAGGTATTGAGCTTTCGCCTGCCCGATGAGGTCACGGCGATCAGAGGTTCAGACAAATGACTCGAGATTTGAAGGGATTCATCTCCTGTCTGGTTGTGTTCCTACTGCCCGTGGTGCTGGTCAAGGTGGGCGGAGGCCTGCTTGGAAGCCCGGGCCCGAGCATGGCGGCGGGGTCTTCCATCGCCGTCAAGCCGAGACCGTTCAAGCCACCCGGGGTCCGAGAGGTGTTATGGACGGCTCAGCAGAAGGCGGCGGCGGACCACGTCGTTCTTCTGGAGACCGAGCCGTTTGGCTCTACACCGTTTTACTACAGGCAGTCAGTGGATCGAAGGACGCCTTTCCCTGAGGATCCCAGTGAGAGACCGCTGGATGACACGCCGCCCCAACTCAGCCTCCAAGTCGTTCTGACCTCCCGCCGGGGCAACGTCGCGCTGATCGACAGGAAGCAGTATCGCGTCGGTGATCTGATCAAGGGTGACGACTGGCGGGTCATCAAGATCGACGGATACGACCGGTCAGTCACCCTGAAGCATGAAGAGACCGATCGCACGGAGATTATCTACGTGCCGACGTCGCGCTGAACGAAGGCCGCTGTCGGCTGTCGGCACCTGGCCTACACTTCGACGGTCTCGAGTGACTCGGCGACCGTGATCTGGGCGGTGGTCTTGGACTGCACCTCCTGGGCGGTAACGCCGGGAGCCAGCTCCGTGAGCCGGAATCGACGCAGCTGGTCGTCCATCTCCAGGACCGCGAGATCGGTGATGAGCATGTCCACGCACCGCTTGCCCGTAAGCGGAAGCGTGCAAGACGGGATCAGCTTGGGCTGGCCTTTCTTGGTGGTGTGCTCCATCATCACGATGACCTTCTTGACGCCGGCGACGAGATCCATGGCCCCGCCCATCCCCTTGACCATCTTGCCGGGAATCATCCAGTTGGCGATGTCGCCTTCCTGGGAGATCTCCATCGCGCCGAGGATGGCGACGTCGATCTGCCCTCCCCGGATCATGTCGAAGGAGTCCGCCGAGGAGAAAAAGCTGTGGCCGGGCACCCCGGTGACGGTCTGCTTGCCGGCATTGATCAGGTCGGCGTCAACCTCGTCCTCGTAGGGGAATCGCCCCATTCCCAGCAGACCGTTCTCCGACTGAAGCCATACGGTCATCTCCTGGGGGATGTGGTTGGCGACGAGCGTCGGCATCCCGATACCGAGGTTGACGTACATCCCATCGCGCAGTTCCTGCGCTGCTCGTCTGGCGATCTGGTTGCGGTCAAGCGGCATGGCGACCCCTCGAAGAAGGTCTCATAGTGTACCGAAGCCGCCGCTCGCCGCGAGCCGCCGAGAAGGCGAAGATTCACCGCGGAGGGGCGCGGAGAAAAGAGCAGGGTTCAGGAAGCGGACTGTCGGCATGCGGCAATCTTTGGGTGGCTGGGTCTGAGTCCCGATTCCATCGGGGCGAAGGCCCGGTCTTTTGTCGTCGGACCAACCGTGGCGTCGTCCACCCCCCTCCGGCCGACCGCATTCTCTTGCTGACAGCCGAGAGCCGAGAGCCATTCTTCTTTTCCCTGGAAAGGGCTTCGGGCGTGTGTCGATCGGGCCGAAGAATATCGGACGAAGTGTGGTCGTTTGGCCGGTGGCGTTGGCATGTTTGCAAGTCAGCAGAGCAAGTGGCGGGGCCTGCTTGGGCAGGTGTGCGGTCCGGTTCCGGCGGCGTGCTTGCTGCTTGGGCTGACGGTCTTGGCGTATCTGCCGGCCCTGGGTGCGGGGTATGTCTTTGACGACCATATCTACCTGACCCAGGAAAAGCGGATGGAGACGGTTGGAGGCCTGGGCCAGATCTGGACGGAGGTGGGGGGTCGGGACTATCAGCACCAGTACTACCCGCTGACAAGCACGGCCTTCTGGCTTCAGCGGCGGATGTGGGGTGACAACCCCTTCGGCTACCACTTTGTCAACGTGCTGCTGCATGCGGTGAACGGGTGCCTGGTGTGGCGTCTGCTGAGGTCGCTGGGGCTGAGGTGGGCGTGGGTAGCGGGAGCGATCTTCGCGTTGCACCCGGTCAACGTGCAGTCGGTGGCGTGGATCAGCGAGTTGAAGAACGTTTTATCGACGTTTTTCTTTCTATCCTCGGCGTTGCTGTTTATGCGTTATTTCGGCCTAGCGCAGATTGCGTCAAAGCGTAGCGGCCGATCAGCGGCGGCGGATGAATTCGCCGCCGCGTACCAGAGCGAGTGTGCGGCCGGAGGCCGCTACGGAGCGCTCGAAACAACTCTAGGCGAGCGATCGCCGTGGAGGCCCAAGACCTACGTGCTCGGCCTGGTGCTGTTTGTCTGTGGGTTGGCGGCAAAGACCGCCACCTGTCTGCTGCCGTTGGCGTTGGGGCTCTTGCTGTACTGGAAGCGAGATCGGGTGACCAAGCGGGATGTCAAGGCGCTTGCGCCGCTGGCGGTGTTGGGGCTGGCGTTCGTTGGGTTAACGGTGTACCTGGAGTCGCATTACGGGGGTGCTCGTGGGGAGATGTTCAGCCAGTCGTTTATCGAACGGGTGCTGATCGCGGGTCGGGCGGTGTGGTTTTACGGAGCGAAGCTTCTGTGGCCGAGCGAGCTGACGTTCATGTATCGTCGGTGGGAGATCGACGCCGGGTCGTGGTGGCAGTATCTGTATCCGGTGTTGGCGGTTGTGGTGCTGGTATGTCTGTGGGTGATGCGGAGGCGGTTGGGCAAGGGGCCGTTTACGGCGGTGGCGTACTTCATGTTGGCGGTGGTGCCGGTGTCGTTTGTCAACGTGGCGTTCACGCGGTACTCCTACGTGGCGGACCACTGGCAGTACTGGGCGAGCATAGGACTGATCGCCCTCGCTGCGGCGGCAACGGCAGGGCTGGCCCGCCGCCCCGCCGGACGCCGGGCCGTGCCGGTGGCCGCGGCGATCATGCTGACCGTTCTCTCGGGGCTCACCTGGCGCCGGTCCGCGGTCTACGAGAGCCCGATCACCCTGTGGACGGACACGGTCGAGAAGAACCCCACCGCCTGGATCGCCCACAACAACCTCGGGGTCGCTCTCCTGGCCCACGGCGAAACTGACGCGGCGATCGGCGGTTTCCGCAAGGCCCTGGCGCTGCGGCCCGCCACCGTCC
>JADFKZ010000113.1 GCA_022564665.1 Planctomycetota bacterium
TCCTCGAGCGCGGCGCCGACGCCTCGCCCTACCTGATCGCGGCCTCGGGGCCGGGCGGCTACGACAACATCATCATGGGCCCGACCGACCGGGTCCTGACCGAGGGCGATGTCCTGATCATCGACACCGGCACGACCTACGACGGCTACTTCTGCGATTTCGACCGCAACTTCGCCTTCGGCCGGCCGTCGGAGGCGGCCAGGCGGGCGCACGAGGTGGTCTACCGGGCGACCGAGGCCGGCATCGCGGCGGCCAAGCCGGGGGCGACCACCTCGGACCTTTGGGCCGTCATGTGGGCGGTCCTCGAAGCAGGTGGTGCGCTGGGCGAGAGCGTCGGCCGCCTGGGCCACGGTGCCCAGCTCATCGGGCACCGATCGACCGATGACCATCAGGCACAGCAGAAGCGGCAGGTAGATGATGGTGGCGAGAAACAGCCGGCGGGCGTTGACCTCGCTGGGTCGCGCAAAGAGCCGGGCGCCGTAGCTCAGGAGCCACAGACCCAGCACGATCGAGCCCCCCGCGAACACCCAGCCGGTATGCCCCAAGAGAGTTGCCGCCAGCCCCAGCGGCAGGAGCGCCAGGCTGCTGAGCACGATGACCCGACATGTCAGCGCCCCGGAGCGGTCGACGACCGGCAGCATGACGAACCCGCCTTGCGCGTAGTCGCGGCGGTAGAACCAGCAGAGTGAAAAAAAGTGAGGGATCTGCCAGACAAACAGCAGCCCGGCCAGGATCCAGCCGCCCGGCTCGATCGTCCCTGCCGCCGCCACCCAGCCGATCAGGGGCGGTATCGCGCCGCAGACGGCGCCCACAAGCGTGTTGACGGTGCTGACGGTCTTCAGCGGTGTGTAGAGCAGGATGTAGAGGAGGATGGTCAGGAGCGCCAGGCCCGCCGCAAACGGGTTGACCAGCGCCGCCAGGACCGCGAGGCCCACGGCCGCCGACACCAGGGCGAAGATCAGACAGTGCGCCGGCCCGACGGCTCCCGATGGCAGGGGGCGGTGGCGGGTGCGAAGCATCAACCCGTCACGTCGCGTTTCGGCCAGCTGGTTGAGCGCGTTGGCCGCGGCGGCGCTGAGCGCGGTGCCGAGAATCGTCCACAGGAGCGTCGACCAGTCGAGCCCCCGCCCGGGGCCGCTTGCCATGATGAACCCCACGGCGGTGGTGATGAGCACCAGGGCTGTCAGCCGCGCCTTGGCGAGTTGCAGGTAGATGCCCGGGAGGCTGCGGCCACCGGTGTGCCCCTCCGCCACCATCGTCTCGTTGACTTCCGACAGCACGCTCATAGGGTCTGCGCCGGGTTTCGTGAGCACATCGATCATCCACACCGCGGGAGCCCCCGGCACCCACCGGCACCTCCCCCGGCACCTCCCGGGCACCCCCGGCTACCCCCGGGCGCCTGGCGAGATGGTGTTTGTGAACTTCGTCACATACTATAGGAACGCGACTGGAGCGTCCACGCCGCCGGATTGCCATGGATCGGAAACCGGACTCATCCAAGGGGGCGGACGTTCTGGCGATCAGCTTCGCGACGACGCTGCTGATGTGGATCGTGTTCTACGGCGCGGCGATCCCGCCGGGCCAGATCGCCGTGTGGATCGTCGCGGTCGCAGTCGGTGTGCTTCTCACCGCCGCGGGCTACGCGGCGGGCCTGTTCGCGGGTCGCGGCGTATGGGGCGGTGCGTCGGTCGGTGTCGCGGTGACGGCGCTGAACCTGCTGATCCTGCTGAGCCTGATCGGCGGCGGAAAGCCCCAAGAGGAGATGGGCCGGATCGCCGTGTGGCTCACCGGGTTCCTGATCACCGCCGTCGTGCTGTCGGCGGTGGGGGCCATGGTCGGGAGGCGATCCTTCCGCGCCGGCCGGGCGACCGCCAACTGGACCGCGCGGTTCGCGTGGGTGACGGCGGCGACGGTGCTGCTGATGCTCGTTGCCGGCGGCCTCGTCACCGGTCTCGAAGCGGGCCTGGCCGTAGAGGGTTGGCTCAGACCCGAGGGACACCTTTTGATCCTCTTTCCGCTTGAGCTCATGCGGCGGGACGTGGGGACGTTCGTCGAGCACGCGCACCGGCTCTGGGGGCTCCTGGTCGGCCTGGCCACGATCATGCTGATGGTCCACCTGTGGATCGTCGAACGCCGGCGGTGGATCTGCTGGCTGGCCACGGCGCTCGTGGGTGCGGTCATCGTGCAGGGGACGCTGGGCGGGACGCGTGTGACCGAAGACAGCACGGCTCTGGCGATCATCCACGGGATCTTCGGCCACGTCGTCCTTTCGGTACTGGTCGTGATCGCGGCGGCGACCGGGCGTGCCTGGTCGGGCGACTACGCGATCACGTCGGGACGCGTGCTCCGAACCGACGCGATCCTCGGTTGGTGGCTGGGGGCGATGATCCTCGGGCAGATCACCCTGGGCACAGTCTTCCGCCACCTCCAGCCACTGCCTGAGACACCGACGGCGCTTCTCATGGGCGTGCTGCACGGCCACAGCTTTGTCGGATCGGCGCTTGTCGTGTTGATGGTGCTGTTGTGCGGGTTGAGGGCCTGGGGCAGGTATGCCGATCAGCCCGTTTTCAGGCGTGTGGGTATCGCCCTGGTCCACACGGTGTCCCTCCAGGTCCTTCTGGGGTTTGGCTCGTTCATGGTGGTGCCCAGGGGACCGCGCGACCCGAGTGACGCGATCACGCTCCTGGAGGTCCTCCTGACCACCGCTCACCAGGCGACCGGCGCCGTGCTGCTTGCGCTCTCCGCGTTGCTTGTAGCATGGGGGATGCGTTTACAGAAGCGGTGAGGGGTCGTCCGGTTTCGGGTTTGGGTTTTTGAGTTTTGAGCTTGCGTTACTGCCCATGTCCTTTTTGAGTCAGACCGAGTCCGGGGGGTCGTCGTGGTTTCAGTTCGGCGACTTGTTCTGGTTGAGTATGCTGGTTCTGTTCGGGGCGGCGATCGTGACCGCGATTGTGCGGCTCCGCCAGAAGGACAAGTGCCTCAAGCTGCTCGACACCTACCACGTGACCTACCTCACCACGGCCGGTGCCACGATGTGGGGGGACCTAATCGTCTCCAGTGGGGGGATGGAGCTTTGCTTCGACACGCCCTATCAGACCCGCCGCGGTCTGGCAAAGTGCAGTACGCTCATCTTCGACGACGATCTTGGTGGGTGCCTGGCGATCTGCCGCAGCGTCCACGGTCTCACCGAGCAGGAGCGCCGCGATCGGGAAGCCCAGATCCAGGCCAGCTTCAGCCCCGGCCTGCTGCGCCGCTGGAGGCGGCGGCTCCGCAACCTCGTCAACACCATCAGGGACGCATGCACCAAGGCGCTGGGCATGGTGGCATCCCAGATGGGAAAGACCGGCGGCATCGGCGGTGCGCTGCAGAGCCAGCGGTCGGGAGTCGACGATCTTGGAAAGACGTTCATCGGCACGATGGGCAATGCCTACGAGCCCATCCTGGAGCGCCACATCGGCCGGCCGGTGATCCTCGAGCTGGCCGATCCCGCCGGCGGCACAACGCCGCGCTGCGAGCTGCCGGGGTTCCTTGTGGACTATTCCGAACGCTTCGTGGCGGTGTTCAATGTCGAGCATCGACCGGTGGAGACAATCGAGATCGAGGCATCGGAATCCATGACGCGCGAGGGTGTCAGGATCGAACTTCAGGACAAGAAGGTCGTGGTTGCCTGCGAAGGTGACGATGCCCTGGTCATCCGGCGAATCACCTGCGGCGATGAGACCACGGATCTCGCCGTCAGCCTCGTTCCCGGCACTTCCGTCCGGCTGCCGAGAGTGCCCGGCATGCCGGTTCAGCTCCAGATGGAGCGGACGCGCCGAATCGACATCGTCTGCCCGCGGTCGCTGGCCCGCATCAGGTACGGCAGCGACACGTTGGCGTCTGGACGCAGCGGCTGGGTGGGCGCTGCCCCGGAGATGGCCGAGGAGGACGAGCAGAAGTGACGAGTGATCGCCGCGCCCCGAGAGC
Organism: Planctomycetota bacterium; assembly: GCA_022564665.1. Classification (GTDB taxonomy): domain Bacteria; phylum Planctomycetota; class Phycisphaerae; order Phycisphaerales; family SM1A02; genus JADFKZ01. Next base: position 3,967 of record JADFKZ010000113.1, read on the forward strand.
GGTTTCGAGCGCTTCGTAGCGGCCTCGCGAAGACGTTCATGAATAATCCGGGCTAGCGCTGTTGTGGCCGCGTCGATGTCCCGCGGTGGTGACGGTCGAAGATCGCCAGCAGCTCCGCGTCGATTCGCTCTCGAAGCTGGGGCGTGTAGAAGCTGCTGTGGTCGGCGCCGGCGAAGATCTCGATCGTCGCATCGGCGCCGAGCTTTTGGAGGGTTGTCCGGAGCTTCGCCACAGCACCCTCGAGGTAGAAGGTGTCCAGCCCGCCGGCGAATATGCTGAGCTTGCCCTTGAGCTTTGGGCCCAGCGTGGGCCAATGGCGTTGAAGGATCAGCCGGATGTCGTACCGCTTCCACGCTCGGGCGACGAACCCGTTGACGTCGCCCGTCACCGGGTCGTAGAGCCGAAGGGGCCGGCCCTCAGCGCCGCGGGGGCTGAAGACCCAGTCGAAGGAGCGAAGTTGACCACCGTCACCGTAGGCAAGCTCCATCCTGGTAAAGGGCTCGTAGAAGAGACGCTCCTCTCCGCGGCGGGCCACGGGGCGGCGGTTGCCTTGCGGGTCGGTGAACATGTTGGCCCCTGGCTCGTAGAGGTTGATCCTCTGGAAATCCCGAAAATCCACGGGATCCGGCGCCAGTGACCAGACGCCGCCGAAGAAGTCGGGGTAGGTGACACCAAGCCACAGGCTCGACCATCCGCCGGAGGAGTGACCGCTGAGGAACCGGGCGGTCGGGGCCGCGACGAGCCTGAAGCGTCTCTCGAGATGGGGGATGAGCTCCGTGACCAGCGCGGCGCCGCGAGGTCCGTTGTTGTCGGAGTCGGCAAAGACGTGATGACCGCTGTAACAGGAGGGGTCGAGCACGACGCGGACGATCCGGTCCGCATGGCCGGTCGCGTCCCACCTCCGGCTCAGACGCCCGGCTATGCGATGCGTGCTGCCAAAGCCGCCGATCCAGTACAAGGCGGGATATCGGATGCCCGGGTTGTCCTCGTAGTCCGGTGGCAGGATGACCGCGGCGCGCATGGTGATCCGGCGGCCGTGGAACTCTCCGAGCAGCGCGCTGTCAAGCTCGACGAGCTTGATGCGGTCCGTCTCCCGAAACGGCCTGGCATCGACCAGCCGGTCGATCCTGAGCACGATCTCGCCCGCGTTGGAATCGATGTGCTTTCGCAGCGTCGGGCCGTAGGCTGTGCCCGGTCCGCGGCCGATCGTGGGCGAGTCCGGGTTGCGACGCATCACCGCCTGGATCGTGTATGTCCCGGCCTCGATCTCCGAGAGCCGCCCGGGGAACCCCAGCGCGGTGTCTTCAATGACCAGCGGCGCTTCGGGCTTCCAGTCCACCACGTCGATGGCGTAGAAGGGTTCCGGTGCAAACCAGAATGGTCCAAGCCGCGGCTCGCCCGCCTCTCGTAAAGAGAGCATCACGTATACGCGGCCGCTATACGACGGCGTGATCGCGGGGTCGTAGGTGACCGCAAACCGAGGCGGGCCCCGCTGCACGCGGGTGGCCTGGGCGGCGGCGGGCGCGGCAAGCACCCCGATTGCCGTCGCAACAATCGCGACGCTTCTGGAGATTTTCCTCGAGCGCGCTCTCATGGTTCATTGCTCAGGGAATTGATCCGGTCAACCGTTTCGCCAAGCCGTTCGCTGACAGCTTATTGGGTCTGGATAACCGGCTTGAGCGTTTCCTGGAGGCTCAGGACCGAGTAGATCGTGGCCAATACCGGCTCGCCCTCCAGCCAGCGGTCGGCGGGGTTCTGCCAGCGTCCATCCGGCCGCTGCCGGGCGCAGACGGCGTCGATGAGTTCCTGCCGCCAGTTGTGCTCGGTGCCGTCGATATCCGTGATGATGTGCTGCTGGCCGGCGCGGAGCGCCCGGGCCATCGTGTGGTAGTAGTAGTACAGCCCCTGCGGGCCGAGCCCCGGGTTCTCATCAAACGTCCAGTGCCGGCGGATCCAGTCGAACGCGGCACGGACACGCACGTCGTCGGCGGTAAGACCCGCGTGGAGCATGCTCTTGAAGCCCGCATAGGTCATTGAGCCGTAGCTCCGCAGGCTGCGGGGTCTGCCCGCGGGGATCCTTTCGCCGTATTGCCCCTCCCCGGCGGCGTCGCTGGCGAACGACTCGCCGCCGTTGGCCGGCGTGTAGACGAACCCGCCGTCGTTGCCCGACCACGCGGCCTTGTTGGTGGCGCGCAGGTTCTGAGCCCGCGAGACAAAGACCAGCGCGCGCTGGACGGAGGGCTCATCGGGGCTGATCCCCGCTTCATGCAACGCGTCGAGCATCGACTGGGTGTTGGACAGATCGGGGCGTCCCTGGTTGCCGTAGCCGGCGCCGCCGAACCAGTCCTGCCTCGGGCTGAGTCCCTCGCCCTGGTCCCACTGGCTTCTCTGGAGCCAGAGTGTGGCGTCCTGGAGCTCCTCGTGAAAATCGCGGCGATCGATCGTCGCCAGTGCCATGACGACCGCCGAGGTGACGTAGTTCGTCAACGCCCCACCCTCGAAGGCGCCGTCGGCCCGCTGAGCCGAACGCACAAAGCGGATCGCCAAAATCAGCCGCATCTCGCCGAGCAGCTCCGGCCGGGCCTGGGCGTAGGCCTTGATGGCCAGCGCCGTGACCGCGACGGCGATGGCAGAGGGCGTGTCGGGCTCGTCGGTGGGGGTCGCGTGGAGGTGGGTAAGCCATCCGCCGTTGACCTCCTGGGTCGAGTCCAGATACACCAGGCCCTTGTCGATCGCCTGCTTTGCCTTGTGCCAGTGCTCGCGGCTGATTGGCACCTCCTGCGGCGTCGCGGCGAGCCGGAACTCCGGCGGCATGGGCTGGATGAGCCTCTGTGGCAGCGGCGGCGGGTCATACTCCGTCACCTTGTCCGGGTCGATCCGCCGGTCCAGCGGTCGATCGGGCGGTTCGTAGACCCCGCCCCGAGGAGTTGCCGCTGTGCCTCGGGCCGGCGCCGACGCTGGCGGCTGACCCGCAAGTCCGCTTACCGCCAAAGCCGCGGCGAGTATCGAGAGGGTCACCGTCATACGCCAGGTCATCGCACACGCTCCCGGGGCACAGGATCGGTCATCCACAGTGGACGCCTTTGACCAGTTTCTGATGATAGCTGCGGCATTGTCGGTCCGCCTAGCCCGGATCTGCCGCAAGCGTCGCTGCCAGAAAGGCTTCTCGTTGCACACAGTAGATGGTCATGAATAATCCGGGCTAGTCCATATCGACGGCGTGGAAGCGGCCCAGGGTGCAGTGGGCGGAATCGGCGTTCACGTGGGCGGCAAGCTGCTCGATGACGCGCTGGAGCGATTGGCGGTCGGGCACCACAAGAAACGAATACTGCCGGGCCCACCACTTGTGATGGGGGCCTCGGCGGCCATCGGCCGTGGCCGCGGGCTCGTCGCCCGCGGCCACGGTCAGCGTGCGGCTCAGCGATCCCTTGATCAGCTGAACAAGACGGGGGACGCCGTGGACAGGCTTGCAGGAAAGAAGGATGTGTACGTGATCCTCGGCGGCGACGGCCAGGTGCAGCCTGAAGCAGCGCAGCGCGGCGATGCGGGGGAGGTCGCTGATGACGACGGCCTGCTGCTCCGGATCGAGCCGGACCCGGGGCCGCATCGTCGCCGTGGGGCGGCCGCCCTCGGGCGGCTCGGGGATCGGCCCGCCGCGCGTCTGGCTGCCGCGGTCGAACCACCCCCGCCCGCCGCCGGCGAGCGACGTCCCGTAGGTTGGCCAGGTCAACAGGCCGACCATCGTCCGCCATGAGCGTAGCGCCTCCGGTTCCGCCTCGATCCCGGGCGGGATAAACTGGTCAATGGGCCGCCGGCGTGCAATCATGCATGACCGGGACACCGATGATCCGCCCCAAACCAACTGAGACCCCTGAGACCTACGAGCTCGAGAAGGCGGCCCCGGCAGGCCCGCCGCTTCCCGGGAAGGTTGTTGTCGCCGAGACCGCCGACGCGCTGATCGATCTGGTGGCCGCGGAGATGGTCGCCCAGGCAAAGGGATGCGTGCGCCACTACGGCGACTTCCAGCTTGCGCTCAGCGGGGGAACGACGCCGCAGCCGCTCTATGAACGGCTGATGTACGACCCCGATTGTCGAGCGATTCCCTGGCCGCGGACACAACTGTGGCTCGTCGATGAACGTGCGGTTCCGCTCGACGACAAGCGGTCGAACTTTCGACTGATCAGGGAGACGATCGTGGAGCATTCGGGCATTCCCAAGCAGCAGGTCCATCCCATCGATGCCCAGTCGGAGACCGCCGACCGCGACTACGAGTCACAGCTTCGCGAGGTGCTGCAGTGGCGGGAGCGGGGCGAGGACCGCCTTGATTTCGTCCTGCTGGGAATGGGCAGCGACGGCCACATCGCGAGCCTCTTCCCCTTTAACGACGTTCTTCAGGAGACCCGGCATCTCGTCCGTCGCGTCACCGCCTCGGGCGTCGAGGTTCCGCAGCGTGTGACGATGACCTTCCCGCTGATCAACGCGGCGCGGATGATCGCGGTGCTGGTCACGGGATCGGCCAAGGCCGCGATGATCAAGCGGGTCGCCACCGGTCCCGAGTCGGCGGAGGTCTTGCCGATCAAGGGGATCAAGCCCGTTGACGGTGAGCTGAAGTGGTTCCTCGACGCCGCCGCTTGCGGCCGGGGCTGACTCCATCGACCCAGGGACCCCCGATGATCGATACCACCAAGGTGACCGATCGCCGCCAGCTCCGCTTTACCTCGATGCAGGACATCGTTGACGATGTCGCGAGGCTGGATGAAGACACGCGAACCACCGGCAACTGGACGGCCGCGCAGATCGTCCAGCACCTCGCCAAGATGATCAATTACTCGATCGACGGCTTTCCGAGGCGTGGGTCGCTGCCGGTTCGGTTGCTGGGTCGCATGATGAGGAAACGCGCGTTAAGCACTCCCCTACCTGCCGGCTACAGTTTCCCACGGAAGTTCCACTTCCTGACACCCGACGCCGACGTGACGCTGGTCAAGGCGCTTCGATTCATGCGTGAGACGATCGGTCGCCTGCAGCTGGAAAAGATGACAGCTCCCAGCCCGATCCTGGGCCGGTTGAGCCCCGAGCAATGGGAGCAGCTGCACTGCCGTCACGCCGAGATGCACTTCAGCTTCATGCATCCGGCGAAGAAGTAGCAGTCGTCGGGTGCCGGTGCGGCCGGCTTGGCGCGTCAGTCGGCTGAAAGGGCAAGAAAGCCTCGCAGGATCTCGGCGGCGGCGATCGCGTCGCGTCGTTTCTTCTTCTGCTTGTGCGTCCGCCCGCTGCGGGCCATCTGCTGATCGGCGGCAAAGCTCGTCAGCCGCTCGTCGTGATAGTGAATGGGCCTGTCGGTGTGGCGGCCCAGCAGCGCCCCGAATTCCCGCGCTTTCCCGGCACGGGGACCTTCGCTGCCATCCATGTTCAGGGGCAGTCCCAGGACGATCGCCTCCGGCTCGTGATCCTCGACCCGCTTCAGGATCGCCGTGACCAGCTCGGGACCTGGCGGAAGCTCGAGCAAGCCGATGGGCGACACGACGCCGGTCTCGCCGTCACCGACTGCAAGGCCGCTTCTCTTGTCGCCAAGATCGATCGCGAGGTAACGCACCGGTCAACGTTCAAAGCATACTGTGTCGGCCACGTGCCGGACGCCGAATCCGATGATCATTTTGACAGTGAGCGGCGCGAGGCTGAAGAAACCCCCAAGGACTAAGCAGTCGCCCAACCCTTCGCTTGAGCTGTCGGGCTCGG
>JADFKZ010000114.1 GCA_022564665.1 Planctomycetota bacterium
TACTGGTCCAACGATCACCCTGATCAACCGGCTTATGGAGACGAACGAGCAACCTGACGAGTCCCAAAAGGAGGATCTCTATCGGGCTGAGCGGAAACTGAGACGTGATATCGGCGATGAGGAATTCTACCGGGGCACTTGATCTCAAATTAGGACACTACCGCCTCGCCGACCGCCAGTGGCGGATCGTCCGGCGTCTCGATACTCTGGAGTCGTGACTACCGAGCCGGTAGATTGGAATCGGGTAGCGGTTGGAGTCGCCAACGTCGCTCGCAAGCACCTACGCGAAGAACCGATCGGCGTGTTCCAACCGACGGACGACTTGAGGCTCGCCGTGCTGTTCGGCAATGGTGAAACGCGATACGACGAGGACCGCACGGCGCAGATCGCTGTTGAGTCGCTGCGGCAAAGGTTTGACAGACTAGGTGTGATGGAAATCGGTTTCGGACTTGACTCCAAGGCAAGGTCTACCTGGTCCATGATCGTCAAGACACCAGGCCGAGTGATCGGCGAGCAGCGACTTGAACGGTTGAGTCATGCGTTGAAGGAAGCCTACCGCATCGCCCGCGAGCTGGAGTAAGGCGGGCCGACCGGGCTGACAAGTCTGCTGCACCCTACCCGTCGAAACTCCGATGCCTTAGACGGCCTTCTCGTCGGCCAGCACGTTTGTGATGGAGTTAGGGGTGTTTCTTTGCAACTGCCTGGATTATATCTTCAACAGCGGCATCTACTTCTATTTCTTTTCCACGGACTCCGTTCAGCATTGTGCTTACCAATATCGCAGCCGACGGACAATCTTCGGGGGGCTTTATCTCCCCGTCATAGACCTTGCGGATTTCTTCTCGACCATCCTCTGCTGTGCCCAGCAAGGCTTGCGCCGACGATATCAACCGATCATATGCGTCATCAAAATCCGACATAGTTATCTCCTGTGGTTTGGCACTGCATTGTATCTTCGCCACACCCAACCGCGTCCGTCGCATTGCCCACAGCCATGGCCATCGCACCCGTCGGTAGTGGGTCACATTGATAAAGGACTGACAGATGGCAAACGGAATTGCAGAGCTAGTAGAGACATTCAACAAGGTGTTTGGAGACGATGCAACGATAAATGCTGCGGACGAATCTCTCAGAATCACCATTCGCGGTCGGACGATGGAGATTCAATGGCCGAAGGTGATCGGCGTTGCGTCTAGGGATTTGTCGATGGCGTCTTCAGATACGCATACACCCACACAGTAGACGCGTCACCACCACCGCCACCGCCATCGCACCCGTACTCGATTAGCGCTTTCTCCACAGCGCGGGCGATGGTATCGCTCTGGCATCCTTTGACGATGTACCAGCCCTCGCCGATGCCAACGTTGTGATCTTCAAGGCGGCTTTCCCAGTCCGATGCGATTCCTGCATACCAATTGGATGCGGCGCTGCCTTCCTCTCGAATGTGGGCAATGATCTGGTTGTACGGTTCTTGTGCTGACTCGGGCATGGCGATCTCCTTCTAGGGTCGATCATTACGATTGATTCGCCCGCCCCCGGCTCAACCGATTGACGGCTTGGGAACCGAGAATACAAATATCAGATTCGGCTCACCAAACGTAACCTCGTCACCGACCTGAAGATCCGCAATGTGCTCTGACCGAGGCGGGTCCGGTTGGATGTCCACGATGGAGCCTGCGAAGTTCCATAGTACATTCCTTGTGACATTGATCTTCACCAAGTCGCCCTCGTCGGTTTCCAAGCCGACCGATGATCCCGGCGTGATATCGCTGATCTTTCGGGTCCATTCGATCTTGGTGCCGTCACCAGGGGTCCAATAGATTAGTTCAACGGCGGCTCGCTCTCGGAACAACAGATAACTCCCGCCCCCGGCTCATTCGTCGTTGCATCTTACGGCGGCGGCGACCAACCCGTCTCAATGTCAAACTCGTAGGACTTGACGAAGCTGAGCATATTGTTCCGCATCCGTACACCCGATGCCCCCCCGAATCTGATAAACTTCTCCAGCGCGGAGCGATAGTATTCCTCGACCACTTCCGTAAACGCTTCTTGGTTCCACGGCCCGTCGGCCACCTCTAGCGGCAGCGGTCCAATTGTGAGCGGTTCGGTCTTGTAGTCGGTACCCATTGGCTGCGCGACCTCAACGAACAACGGGCCGTGTCTTGAACCATCCAACTCAAGCGAGAAGACGATCTTGGAGACCATCTGATCCTCACCGGGATCGGTCATCTTGTAGTCCTGGATATCCTGGAACATGGTGGAGAATTTGATGTGGGCTTTCATAGTGGCCATGATATCTCCTGCGCCCTAGCCCGCCACCACGATGGTCAGACCAAGATCACAGTAGCAATCACCCAGCAGGCCCAGGTTGGTAGCTCACGCTTCATCGTCATGCCGCCATGATACAGCCTCGGCGTTCACGCCAGCGATTGCGTTGGCCTCGGCATGACTATCGAGGTTCAGCGCCCAGGCTGCGTATAGGTGTCGTCGATTTCATCTTCGGCGAATTTGAGCGTAGCACCGATTTCCAGCGGTCCAGCATATCCCGGTTCCAGATTGATGACCTCAGCCTCGATGTCGCGCTTACCTGCCTCGTCAGACTTGACCAGCTTTATTTCGATGGTCCCGCCGAGCTTTCCCTGAATCCTGATCACGAGCCTATCGCCAACTTTGTAGATTGCCTCAGCCATAGGTGGATCCTTTTTTTGACACGCAACTGACGCGCAAGCCCGCCTCTTCTTGATGTTGAGCGGCTACACACCGCTCTGTCTGCGTGTATCTCACCCGAGAAGATACCAACGGGAGCCGGTGGGTGGACGAGCCAAACTCGACCATGATCAAGTTCTCCACCGCCCGGACGGCAGAGGTGGTCAGCGAAACACCCGACGCAGCTTCCCGTCCTCACCCCAGCGAACCTTCACCACTTCCCAACGTCTCTGCCCCGACCCCAGCTCCGACGTTCGACGGGCAGCATCCTTCTGCCGGTCAAACAGCAACGGCCCATGATCACTCATCACATACTGCGGCTCGGCCAGTGGAAACTCCTTCGGGGTACGGTAGACCCGAGTGATCGCCCAATGCGTCTTTGCATCCTGCGGTTCCATACCACCTTTACGACCAGACCGTTAGGCCAGTTCGTAACGTAACGACGACCGGACCATTCTCGTGGAGGGGGTCAACCTATACATGCGTGGAGCGAGGCCGGGGGGTGTAGCAAACATCTCGGAACCGGAATGGACCCTCTCGGCATCGAGTCAGCTTGCTCACAGCCTCGGTGATGATGACGAGTTCTTACAAATCGGGGCCTGAACAGGTGAGCGTCTGAACCGTATGTCAGAAGGTAACCGCCTCTGTTGACCACCCAGGGCTGTTCACATCACATTACGTCACTCTTTGCGTCTGTCGGATGCCACTCGCCTACGCATTATCCAGGGTTGTTCCTGCGTTGACGCACATCACCCACTGGTGGACCAACCGCATTCCCAGTGCGTCCGGGGTGGTTCGGCAAGCCTACATATCAAGTATTCGGGGCTGTGGCGATGTCGTGCGCGGAGGGGGTCTACGGCATACAAATAGGTGGTGCTCAAGATGTTGCGACGGGCGATCTACACGCTGTTCGGCTCCTTCGTGCTCATCATCGCGACGGCGCTCATCGTCGTTCGATGCCCATCGATCAGCGTGCCTCCGTCTGAGCGATTGACAACGTATAGCGATGAACCGTATCGCCGTGTACTGACGGCATGTGTGCGTGACGGTCTGGTCGATTACCACCAGCTGCGCGCTGAGTACGGAGACGAACTCCATCAGTATCTTGACGCGATCGGCCGCTTCGGTCCGAACTCGACGCCAGATCTGTTCCCCACGCACGATCACCGACTCGCCTACTACCTCAACGCCTACAACGCCTTAATGCTGAGGAAGTGGCTCGACGGCGGCGCAGGCATGGGCGGAGAACCGAAGACCGTCAATCGCCTGTGGTTCTTCACGAACTTCTGGCGAGTGGATGGATCGTGGACGTCGCTGGACAAGCTGGAGCAGTCGCTGATTCGCCCGACGTTCAAGGAGCCGCGGATTCACGTGGCGCTAGTGTGTGGGGCGATGGGGTGTCCCCCGCTTCTGGAGGAGCCGCTCGTCAGCGAGCGACTCGACGAGCAGCTGGACGGCCTTGGCCGCCGCTGGCTCGGCGAGCCGGACGGCTTGCAGGTTCGCGACGATGGCACGGTGTTGATGTCTGGCATCTTCTCCTGGTACCGAGAGGACTTTGATGCAATGGGCGGTTTGCTGGGCGTTCTGGAGCGATATCTTGATCCGGACGATAGGCGCCGCGAGGTTGCAATCGCTGCGGCGCGGCAAGGCCGCATTGAGTTCATGGACTATGACTGGTCAATCAATCAGGCGCTTCCGATTGAGTCTACCGCGCCGCGTGAGTAGGCCATGCGCGGATAGATCGGCGCATAGCGCGTCGATGCGGATTGCCGTCGTCATTCCTACACGGAACGACGCGGCAGATCTGGTCCAAACCCTCGAATCGCTGCGCGCAGGTGGGAACCCCGACCTCGTTGTTGTTGCGGATTGTGGTAGCACTGACGGTACCCGCGAAGTGGCGAGACGAGGGAATGCCGTCACGACCGGAGGATCACAACTGACCAACCGCGCTGCTGCCATGAACGCCGGTGCCCAGCGCGCTCTTGCGGCGCGGCCGCAGATTGACGCCATCTGGTTCCTTCACGCCGACTCGCTGCCTCCGCAGGGCTGGAAAGAACTGATTGCCGAAGCTTTCGCTGATCCGAAAGCGGTCGGCGGGGCGTTCGATTTTCAGTGGAATTACGCAGGCGTGTGGTGGCTGCCGCTGGTGTTTCTCTTCGTCGTTGAGAACATCAACCGCGTTCGCTTCCGCATGACCAAGTCGTTCTTCGGGGACCAGGGCATCTTCGTACGGCCCAGCACGTTCGAGGCAGTGGGAGGCTTTCCGGACGTCACGCTGATGGAAGACGTGGTGTTCTGCCGGCGCCTGCGTAGGCACGGTAGGCTCCTACTGGTAAGGCGCCGCATGAGAACCAGCCCACGTCGCTTCCTGCGGCACGGCGTTCTTCGTCAGGGACTGCTCGACCTCGGACTGCTCCTCGCCGAGCGCGCTGGCATTCATCCCGAGCGCATCTATGCCTGGTACAACCGCGAGAAGGCGTGATGTATTGCCAACCGTCGACTTTGTGGCCGGCCCAGTTGGCGGTGGAGCCGACTAGACTAGTTACGTTAGGCCAGGCGTGCTGGCGCACGTGCGACCGTAGGACGCGGTACATCGGTCCGTCGTACAGCTCGATGGCGGGCAGTGGAGTCCGGGTCGGCCGCTTCGTGGCCGAACACCCGAGCCCTCCAAGTCACGCGGGGCTTCGTTGTCACTGGCGGCAACGGTATACTCTGCCTAAATGGACCCGTGATTCAGTCGGGCGGAAGCCAAATGGGAAATCCCGGTTCAGGCCACCGCCGCCGGCGTGAAAAGAACCCCGCGGTGCGCCTTGCAGTGACTTCGCACATCCGATTCGGACCAGATGTCGCGCGCGTATTTGTATGGCGGTGAAGGTTTCGCCGATGCGCTTGGCGATCACGACGATGACGGGCATGGGGCCACCTGCATTTCTCGGGCCCAGAACGCCTGGATTCGGCTGAGAACGGCCGGTGCGACGGCACCTCGACCCGATGCTCACGCTCGCTTTCTGGTTCGATCGAGCATTGGCACACGACGACGTCGAGAAAACTCGTAGCGCCATTTCCACTGAGCCGTTGTCGTGCCCGAAACGGACTCACCACGGAGGCACATCTTTCGAGGCGCTCTCGAAGCCGAGACGCAACGCAGACTGTGGTCCATGGGCAACAATCCCTCCCGTCCGGTAACAGGCACACGGAGAAGTAACGGCGCCGGCAGGGCCTCGGGCGCGGTGTAATTGGTCCTGAAGCAAGCGATTCGGCTTGTCGGCGGCCCGGCGCGCGTTACCCTAACCTGGAGAGTAGATCCGGGGGCGACAACCTGCGTCCGTGAAGAGACCGTGCCAGCGCCCGGCTCTGTTGGCGTTTGTGAAAGAGAACGGAAACAAGGGGGAAAGCGAGATGGCTATCAGGCTGCCAAGAGGAACTCTGACCGTTGGAGTGATGGGTGGCGTCATGGTCTGTGGAACCATGGCGATCGCACAAGGCGGGGGCATCGACCATCGATCGCGTCAGACTGGAGATCGGAATTTGACCCTCCAAGTCAACGATCCCGGTCCGGGCCGCATCGTGTTGGCCGCCGCCGGGTGCCCGGCGAGCAGCTGCGCTTCTCAGCCTGGGCTGTGCACGCTGACCCAGAGCCTGGACCTGACCTCGGACGCTGGCAACTCCGTGGCATGCGCCAACGACGACGGGACCACCGCCGGCGGCTGGGCGCGCTGCTTTGACATGGCCGCCGAGGGCCTGCAATCCGGTGGCTTCACTGTCAACAGCGTCACGTTCGGTGTCCAGGAGGCCACCATCGACGGGATCCGGATCGACGTCGTGCTCTATGCCGACGACGATGGCTGCCCGCCTCCCGGCGCCTCTGGATCCCCCTTGGATGTTGTTGAGATCGGTCGAGAGACCGTTACCGTCAACATCGCCGACGTCGGCACGTTCATCACCGTCCCCTTCCCCGGCGGACCTGTGGTCGCCAACGCCGATGCCCTCATCGTGGAGGTGGAGCAGGTGGACGATGGGACCGCCATGCCCTTCTTCAGTTTCCGACCGATCTCCAACACGGGGGGCCAGTGCGCAGCGAGCTACATCCGCGCCGCCGACTGCGGCATCACCGGCTGGATCGATCTGGCCGTGATCGGGTTCGCCGATTCGCATCTGATCCTGAGTATCGAAGGCGAGCTGGGACCCCCGCCCTGCCCGGCGACGGTCTGTTCCGACTCCGGCTGCAAGGTCACGCACAGTGTGGACACGACCACCATCGGGGGCATGGTGGCGTGCGCTTCCAGCGTCGGGACCACCGACCAGGGCTGGGCCCGGTGCTACGACTTTGCCGCTGAGGGCGTACCCGCGAGCCCGGTCGGCTATGTGGTGGAGGAGGTTTCGTTTGGCGTCAGTGAGATCACCGTCGACGGGGTCGTGGTCGATATCGTGCTCTATACCGACGATAATGGCTGCCCGGCGGAACTTGATGGCCCCGGTATCAATACGACTGAGATCGCCCGGGAGGCCGTTATCGTCAACATCGCCGACGACGGCACGATCATCACGGTCCGTTTCACTGATCCACCTGCGGTACCCGACGATGTTCACCTGATCGTCGAGATCGAGCAGATCGTCAACGGGAGCGTAGAGGACCCCGCTGGTCAATTCTTTTTCCGACCGGCCGGCAACGATGGCGGCGAGTGCGCTGACAGTTTCCTCCGGGCCGAACGGTGCGGCATCCCCATGTGGCTCTCCTTCGGCGCCATCGGGTTCGGCGATATCCACCTGCTCCAGTCCGTCCGGATCAGCTCGACCCCTCCCTTTGCATGTTTTGCGGTGGGAGAACTCGAGATCCAAAAAGAAGCTGACGACGACAGTGATAGCGACAGTGACAGTGACGACGACAGTGACAGCGACTCAAACGATGAGACACTCAAGCTTGAAGGGTCGCTGGATGCCGGGCCCGACTTCAACCCGGAACTCGAGGACATCACCTACGAGTTCATCGACGAAGCCGACGGCGACACGCACACGTTCTTCATCCCGGCGGGCTCGTTCCAGCCCCGCGGGCAGGACACCTTCAGGTTCGAGTCGCGATCCATCAAGGCGAAATTCGAGCTGGATGAATGCGAGTTTGAGTTTCAGGTCATAGACGGCCGCAGCTTCGACGACATGGATGGTCCGGATATTACCGTCCGACTCATCACCAGCGCTTCGGGCTTCGGCGAACAGACCGTGACGACCAAAGTCAGCCATGACAAGCTCAAGTTCAAGGCGGAATCGAAACCGGAATGCTGCCCCGGGCAGCCCCACCGCGCCGATCTGGACCGCGGTGGATCCGTCAACCTCATCGACCTGCAACTGCTGATCAGCAACTGGGGTGTGTGTCCTGACTGCGGCAACTGCCCGGCGGACATCGACGGCGATTGCGCGGCGGGCATCGCCGACCTCCTGATCCTGTTGGCCAACTGGGACTGAGGAAGCCAAAGCGACAGCGCGGGGCCTTTTTCGGGGGCCTATTTATGGGGGTTTATTTTGTGTGCGTACCTCCGGCGCGAGGCGGATCGGTACAAAAAAGGGCCCCCCGTGCCCTGTTTCGTCCGCCACGGTGGGGTCAAGGGCGGGCCGGGGATGCCCGCAGGCGGTCCCGGCGGTCGCGGAGGTAGGCCAGGAAACACACGCGGCACCACACCTGAAGACCGTCGTATCTGTCCTTCGGCGGGAGCTTCGTCGGCGGCTCCATTACGCCATCGATGAACGCACCCAGCACCAGGAGGTGCTCGATCGAAATGCACGGGCACGTTGGGAGTGTCAGCACGCCTGGTGGCGGCCACGGGCTTCAAACCCGTTGTGGGGTCTGTTAAGCAGGTCCCGGGTGGGTTCGATTCCCATCCACTCCCGTTCGTTTGGACGTAGACGAAGGCGAAGATTCACCGCGGAGGGCCACGGAGAAAGAGACGAACGGCAAATTCTGGCTGGCTGGTGCTGAGCTCGGGTGGCTGGGTCTGAGTCCCGATTCCATCGGGGCGAAGGCCCGGTCTTCTGGTAGGCGAATCAACGTCGGCGCACCGTCTGGCGTCCTGGCGCACAGGCTGGCGGAATGACAGCTCGCGCAGATTGCGTCCAAGCGTTGCGGCCTTTTTGATAGGCCGCGCAGCCGCCAGAGCAAGTGTGCGGCCGGAGGCCGCTAGGGAGCGTTCGAAACAGTCCTAGTCGAGGCCGAGCTCTTCCTTGATCGCGGTCGCCAGCTCCTCGGGCTTGAACCCCATCGGCCCCGGGCCGCTGCGGTAGGAGATGCGGCCGTCGGCTCCCACGAGATAGAGACGGTCGGGGTGGGCTGCGTAGGCCTTGCTCACGGTGTCGTCCATCGTGTCGACCAGGGCGGGCATCGGCTCCAGCGCCAGGCGGGTCATGCAGACCGTGGCGACCTGGCTCCGCTCCTTGAGCGTCACCGGTTCCTCGACGATCGGCATCGGGCCGCCGCCCAGGGGCGACCGTCCGTCGAGCGCGTGGGCTTCACGGATGTAGACCACGTAGAACTGGACCTGCGTGCCGTACCTGTTCCAGAGCTCTTTCAGCCGACCGGCTGACTGGCGGAAAGGCGGTCACGTGTAGCTGCCGAATATCAGCGCGACCGGGACGTTGCGGCGGAAGGACGAGAGCGTGACCGTCTTGCCGCCCTCCGGCGGCATGAGCGTGAAGTCGGGTGCCATCTGGCCCTCGGGCACGCCGCTCATGGGCCGCTCGCCCCCCCCGCCGCCCCCGGCCCCGGCCCGGCCCCGGCGTCCGCGCATGGCGCCGCGGTCAAATGTCCAGACTCCGTCCCCGTCGTCCCGCTCCTTGAAGAAGGCGACCAATTCCTCGCCGGCGATATCGCCGTCACCGTTGGCATCCACCGTCTCCGTGAGGACCTCCCACGGCTCCGCGTCGCCCATCATCATGTCCATCATGCGTCCCATGCGGC
>JADFKZ010000115.1 GCA_022564665.1 Planctomycetota bacterium
CCTATTCCCCGTCCAGTCCCTGATCTCGGGCGATCTTGTGAGGGGTGTCCCGAAGATCGGACCGTAGCCAGCGGGCAGAATTCGGGCAGAATTCGGGCATCCATCCGGTCCCGAAAAGTGTCCCGTAGACTGTCCCGTAAGAGGCCGAATCCTGCCCGCTTGTCGCTAAGAAAACCGCCCTGGCGATAGTGCCAAGGCGGTGTCGGCGATTGAAATAGTACCCGGAGTACATGCGGGCGCTTGCCCTCGGCGGAGCCCGGATCGTCTTCGTCCCGCAAGCCGGTGCAGTGGGCGAATGGCCGGAGGGGCTCTTCGAGGCGGAGATGCGTGTCGCGGCCTTCCAAAACGGCTTTTTCACAGCGCTGTGCAACCGCGTCGGTCCCGAGCCGCGACTGACGTTTGCCGGTGAGTCGTTCGTCTGCGACCCGCAGGGGTGCGTCATCGCACGCGCCGGACAGGGGACCGAGGAGATCCTCCACTGTGATATCGATCTGGACTGTGTGTCTCGCTCGCCCGCCCACCGCCTGTTCCTGCCCGACCGGCGACCGGAGCTATACGGCCGGTTCATCCAGGAGTCATAGGGGTTCGGGACGACGCCACGGTTGGTCCGACGTCAAAAAGACCGGGCCTTCGCCCCGATAAAATCGGGACTCAGACCCAGCCACCCGAGCGGGAGGCAGATGGCTATCGGCAAGAAAAAGCGCAACCGACTCTTCTCTGGCTGACAGCTGATAGCCGACAGCCGAGAGCCTCGTCTTACAGCGGTCTCACCTTGCGCATGTCGTGCTTGACCTCAAGCGCCGCCCGGAGATTGCACAACTGCCACCGCCAGCTCTCCGCCTCCTCGGCCATCACCACCAGCGACTCGACATCCTCCTTAAAGGGCCCCTGCCGCAGCGTCACATTGCTTCCCTGCTCGACAGACGGCTTGACGTGCCAGTACACGGGCGAATGCGTCTCCTGGTGTCCCGCCTGCCAGTCCCACACGATTCTGCCGCCGGCGTCGTAGTCGAGGATCGCCACCGTCGTGGTCTTGGTGAAATCCTTGTCCCAGCTCAGAACGATCTGCCCCCCCGTCCGAAGATCCACCGTGGCCGCCACCGGAAACCACCGAGTCAGCCCCTCGGCGGTTGTCAGGCAGGAGAAGACCTCGTCATGGTGGCATGCGATCGTCTCCTCCAGGATCACCCACAGGCCGTCGTCTTCCCGCTTGATCATCCAGGTGCTCCTTCGATCAGCCGTCAAGCATGCGCCGCGGTCCATCCGACGCGAAGATCGCTGCGGGCTCGCGCTCGTGCGCCGTCAGGTCATCATATCGTTCCCGGTGTCTGACCACCCTGGCGGACCGCCCCTCCACCAGAACCTCTGCTGGAAGGGGCATGGAGTTGTACCGGCTGGCCATCACCATCCCGTAGGCCCCGGTGGAAAAGACCACCAGCAGGTCCCCCCGGCCAAGCGGCGGCAGATGACGATCCTGCGCCAGGAAATCACCCGATTCGCAAATCGGCCCCACCACATCGACCTCGACAAGGCCGGCAAGATCCATCCGCTCCCTTCGATGGGGGGGCACGTGCTCAGCCCTCACCCGACAGGGCCAGATGAAATGAAACGCTCCGTAGTGGGACGGTCTCAGCAGCGTGTTCATACCGCCGTCACAGATCACGAATCTCCTGCGGCCGGAACTCTTGACGAAAAGGACCCGCAGCAGAAGCACGCCCGCGTTGGCCGTAATCGTCCGCCCGGGCTCGATGACAATCTGAAGACCCTTCTTGACACGCCCAAGGAGCAGCGGAACGAGCTGGGCGGCGTATTCGCTCGCCGGCGGCGCCTGATGCGTCTCGTAGTCGGCACCGAACCCGCCGCCGATGTCAAGCATCTCGATCCGATGGCCACCTGCGACAAGCGCATCGATGAGCCCGCAGATCTTCCGCATGCTGGTGACGAAGGGTTCTGTGGAATTGACCCCCGACCCGATATGCAGGTGGATACCCACCAGCACACAATTCCGGTCGCGGCCATATGTCTCAAAGAACGCCTCTGCCCGTTCGATGTCGACGCCGAACTTGGTCTCCCTCTTTCCCGTGGTCGTGTATCGATGTGTCCCGGGATTGACGTCGGGGTTGACGCGTAGCGCCGCCCGGCACCGCCGAGAAGTCTCCTGGGCCAGCGCGCTGATGGTCCTGAACTCCGATTCCGACTCCACATTGAACCACCCCACAGATGCCTCCAGGGCCTGGCGGATCTCTCCGTCGGTCTTACCGACACCGGCATACACGCACCGGGCCGGATCCACACCCGCCAACTGCGCCCGGTGCAGCTCGCCGCCCGAGACCAGGTCCATCCCGGCGCCTGCCTCTGCCAGCGTCCGGCAGATCGCGAGGTTAGAACAGCTTTTAATCGAGTAGCAGATCAGCGGATCCAGGGGGGCAAACGCCTCCGCCAGACGCTGGTAGTGATCAAGAAGCGTCCGCCGGGAGTACACGTAGCAGGGCGTCCCCACCCGCTCGGCGATCGCCTCAAGGGCCACCTCCTCGCAATAGAGCCTGCCATCTTTGTACAAGAAGTGATCCATGAAAGAGGGCCGTCGCCTTGGGGTTCAGATCACTCCTTGGGCTGGGTGGCGGCCTTCGCGCCGCCGATGCCGAAGGCCCGTACGGCGAAGATGGGTTCCTTGAGCGTCCCTGAGACCTGATAGTTGACGAGCTGGCCCGTGACCGTGCTGAACAGCTTCCCGATGTCCTTCAAGATACCCCGATCGAGTCTCTCCAGCGGCCCGGCGGTGAAACGCAGGTTCAGCCGGCCATCGTAGAAGATCTCGCCCCGGCCGCGGACACCGATGGAACCGCCGACCACGTGCACTTCAGTGAGATGCACGCGATCCCCGGCGAGCTCGAAATTCAGCGAGCCGCGGTCAGCGCCTGCACGCTTCTTCGACGACAGACCCCCGGCCGCCAGCAGCTTGTCAAAGACGCGAATGATCCGCAGCCGGCCGTCGCGCACGGACACGTCGCCTTGACCAACCAGCGTCCCGGAAAGATCTCCCAGCATTCCCGTCGCCTCGGTCGAGAACCTGATCTCGCCGGCGTACTTCGGTTCCGCGCCGCTTGGCGTGCGGATGGTCTGCTCGAGCCGCAGGCCCTCGCCATGCCCGGCGATCTCGAAGCGGCCGGCGTCCGGTCCGTCGAGCGCCAGAGAGCCCGTCAACTCCATGGTCCCGCCAAGGGCCTTGATGGTGGCGTTGGAGACATTCAGGTCGCCTCCGTCAAGCCTGATGGCGAGCCGCAGCGCTTCAAGCGGCAGAACGTACTCGCCAAAGGTGACCCGGCCATCCGTCAAGTCCCAGTTGAGGTCCAACGCGCTTCGCTTCGGATCCCTCAATGGCACCAACCCGCTGGCACGGAGCGACAGCGTTCCCTGGATCTCGTGCCGCCGCAGGATCGCCTGGATCTGCGGTGTGAACACCTCGTAGGTGGACGGCCGGAGGATCGTTGCCAGCCGGAGGTCCGACAGCTTTAGCTCGGCGGTGTCGACATTGAGAAACGCATCAATATCGAGTCGAGCCACCGGGTCCAGCTTCAGCTGCGCCTCCAGGGCATACCACCCCGCCTCCGCAGTACCGGGAGCCTGACGGCAATGAAATGACAGCGGGCTCAACCGCATGTGCGGCCCGTCGAGGGGCTCATAGGAAAGCGATCCGGCCGCGATCAGGATCTCCTTGATCGCCAGCACGTCGCTGAGCCGAGTGGACCCGCCGTCGGGCAGGACCCGCCCGCCTTCTGAGGCCACGAACCCGCGGAAACCCGCCAGTGATCCGTCATGCTGCTCGATGAGCCGGACCACGGGACGCTCCAGGGCGACCTCGGAGATGACGATCGGACGCCCCGGTCGTGGCACCTGGGCAAACTCGACGCGGACCGAGTCCGCCCGGATGAAGGTCACGTCCCCGGAGGTCAGCGTGAGGTCGTAGAGCCAGACGGTGGTCGGGCGCTGGTAGTCAAGCGACTTGAAGTCCAGCCGTGGTCCGAGGTGGTCGTTGGCGATCGCCAGGAGCTGCTCGCCGCACCACCGCTCGATGCCGCCGAAGACCACCGCCATGAGGCGCCGGCCCAGGAGCCATCCCCCAAGGAGAAGGCCGACGACGATGAGCCCGACAACATATGGCTTTGGTCGTCTCATGTGACGGGCGGTCAGCCCTCCAGCCACCCCAGTTGGCGATCCACGGGCTAAGCATACCGCGCCTCAATCTCGCATCACCTCTTGTCTGCGCGGTGAATCATCGCCTTCCTCTTTCCGGGTGGCGGTGTCGGAGTCCCGATCGCATCGGGACGACGCCACGGTTGGTTCATCCCCCCTAAGACCGGGGCTTCGCTTCGCTCAGCCCCAGCCACCCGGAAGGAGGCACAGGGGCTCGGCCTACTCCTCCCAAACGAGCACCGGCGCGCGTGCAGCGGCGACCTCGTCGGCCCGCCGGACGGGCGCCTCCAGCGGGGCCTGAGCGAGCAGCCCGGGATCGTGATCGATCTCCACCGCGATCGCACGCATCACCTCAACGAACTGATCGAGGGTGCGCTTGGACTCGGTGTCGGTGGGCTCGATCATCAGGCAGTCCTGGACCGGCCAGTGCATCGTGGGCGGGTGGACGCCGTAGTCGATCATCCGCTTGGCGATGTCGTTGAGCGTCACGCCCTTCTCCAGGAGCCTCCGGGGAACGGTGACGAACTCATGGGCACAGAACCGCCGCCGAGCCGGATCGAAGTAGGGCATCTCGAACACGTCACGCAAGCGAGCGGCCAGGTAGTTGGCGGCCAGCACGGACTTCTCCGCCACGTTCCGCAGTCCCTCCGGGCCACAGGCGGAGATGTACGCCCAGGTCCTGACGAACACGCCGAATTGCCCCCAGAAGCTCCGAACCTTGCCGATCGACTTGGGCCGATCGCGGTCAAAGTAGAAAGAGCCGTCGGCAGCCATCATCACCTGAGGCAGGGGCAGGTAGGGAGACAATTTCTTACAGACGGCGATGGGCCCCGCCCCCGGGCCACCGCAGCCGTGCGGGGTCGAGAACGTCTTGTGGGTGTTGAAGTGCATCGCGTCGGCGCCGAAGTCGCCCGGACGCGTCTTGCCGAGGATGGCGTTCATGTTCGCCCCGTCGAGATACAGCATCCCGCCCGCGGCGTGGACGATCTCGGCCGCCTCGCCGATCCTGGGGTCGAAGAGACCGGCGGTGTTGGGGTTCGTGATCATGAACGCGGCGATCTTCTCGGGGCCGTGCTCGTCGATGACCCGCCTCAGGTCGTCCAGGTCGGTCAGACCCTCAACAGTCCTGACCCCCACAACCTCCGACCCGCACATCGTGCAGCTGGCGAGGTTGGTTCCGTGCGCGGTGTCGGGGGCGAGAACGACACGCCTCTCCGGCTGGCCGTGGTCCTTGAAGTAGGCGCCGATGACCTTCAGCGCCGTGTATTCCCCGTGCGCCCCCGCCGCCGGCTGGAGCGAGACCTCGTCGAGGCCGGCGATCTCCTGGAGAAAGCAACGCGTCTCATACAGCAGCCGCAACGCCCCCTGGATCTGGGCGTCGTCCTGCAGCGGATGGAGCCGGGCAAACCCGCTGAGTCCCGCCGCCCACTCATTGATCCGCGGGTTGTACTTCATGGTGCAGGAGCCCAGCGGGTAGAAGTTGGTGTCGACGGAGTAGTTGCGATGAGACAGCCGCGTGTAGTGGACCACCAGATCGTGCTGACCCACCTCGGGCAGCGCGACGGGTGCCCCGAGAAGCTCCTGCGGAATCGTTGACGTCGGCACATCAAGCGGGGGCAGGTCGACCGCCTGCTGGCCCGGCGACGACTTCTCAAAGATCAGCGGCTCGGCGGGCCGCTGGCCCAAGGTGGCCACGACGGGCCGGTCGTGGGTTGTCTGGGGTCTTGACTCCATGACACGCGTCACCCTGAAAGCTCCTCCAGCACCTCGACCAGCGCGTCCATCTCCGCTCTGGTCCGTTGCTCGGTCACAGCGATCAACAGATCGTTTGGTCCGCCGATGGAGCCCATCCGCCGGCCGCCAGGCGCGACGCCGGCGAGGAGACGCCGGCGCTTGGCGGTCTCGATCACCTCGGTGACCGGTCGTGGGCAGGTGATACAGAACTCGAAAAAGAAGGGCCCGTCGAACGTCATCGCGTACCCATCGAGTGCCGCAATCTGCCCGGCCAGGTAGTGGGCCTTGTGGTAGCACTGCCGCGCCATCTCGGCGAGACCGCTCTTGCCCAACGCGCTGAGAAACATCGTCACCCGCAGGGCGAGCAGCCCCTGATTCGTACAGATGTTCGACGTGGCCCGGGCGCCGCGGATGTGCTGCTCACGCGTCTGGAGCGTCAGGCAGTAGGTCGGGCGGCCCTCTGTATCGGTGGTGCGCCCGACGAGCCGACCCGGCATCGACCGGATGAACCGCTTCTTGGCCGCGAGCAGCCCGATGTAAGGCCCGCCCAGGCTCAGCGGCACCCCCAGGGGCTGGCCCTCGGCGGCGGCGATGTCGGCCCCGCATTCGCCGGGCTTCTTGAGGAGGGCGCAGGCAATGGGGTTGAACACCGCGATCGCGCAGGTGCCCGGCCGGTCGTGTGCGGCGCTGAACAGACGCTGGGAGTCCTCGATCAGACCCCAGACGTTGGGTGACTGGATCACCACGGCCGCGGTGTCGTCGTCGAGATGGCCGCGAAGGACCTCCACTGTGATTCGACCCTCCGTCGCCTCGAGCCGACAGAGCTCCGCCGGCAGATCCGAAAGGTAGGTCTCCAGGACAGCCAGGTAATCCGGGTGGAGCGTTGAGGCGGCCAGGACCCGCCGCTTGCCGGAGACACGAAGGGCCATGAGCACCGCTTCCACCACCGCGGTCGCACCTTCATAGAGGCTGGCGTTGGCAACCTCCAGGCCTGCCAGCCGGGCCACCTGCGTCTGAAACTCGAAGAAGGCCTGGAGAGACCCCTGCGATGCTTCGGCCTGGTAAGGGGTATAGGCGGTCAGGAACTCCCCACGGTTGATCAGCTGGTCGATCAGCGCCGGGCAGAAGTGGTCGTAGGCTCCGCCACCCATGAAGCAGACCATGTCGTGGGCGCCATGGTTGTGCGCGGCCATCTCGGCCAGATCGCGCTGGAGATCCAGCTCCGAGCGCGCCGGTGGAAGATCGAGCGTCTGGCGGAAACGGAACTCCGGCGAGATTGCTCCAAAGAGCTCATCGACATGAGCGACCCCGATCGCCTGGAGCATCTGCTGCTCATGGGCGGAGGTGATCTGGGTGTAGTCCATGGGCGTCGGGCGGTTCGCGGTGTAAGAAAAAGACCGGGGCCTCTTGCGGCCTCGCGATAGAATCCAGGGATCCCGTTGACGGCTGAGTCGGCAGGTGCGAACTATATTCGATTCGCGGGCCTCAGACCGGGCAACGCGGTTGGGAATCCAATGCTATCGTTGGCCCGCTCCGTCTGACACAGGACATCCGACAATGGCTCACCATCCTCGAAACGACCGGCTGCTCGTGGTGACAGGTGCGGTGATCTGGCTCGCCCTCGGGTGCCAGTCACCCCAATCCCCAACCGACGTCGGACGGCTCTCACCGGTCGCGCCCGGTGCCCGGTCCGAGGCCAGGCAAGAGGCGACGGGGCGGATCATCCAGTTCCCGCAGAGCTTCACCGACTTCGCCCCGACGGAGAAGATCGTCCCCGTCGACGCCAAGGAGGTCAGCCTGCGGCAGGTCTTGGAGGATCTCGGCGAGGACGCGACACTGTGGTACCAGCACGTGCAGACCCTGGCCAACCCCTTCTTCGAGGGCCGCGTGCCCGGATCGCGCGGCAGCGAGCTGACCACGGAGTACGTCGAGTTCTTCCTGCGTCTATACGGTCTGGAGCCGGCCTTTCCCGCCGATGGCCAGATGACCGAAGAAACGGAGGGGACGCAACGTGTCAGCTATCGCCAGCCCTTCACCTTCGGCTTGCGAGGAAGTGACATGGAGGTGATCACGGCCAAGCTTCTGCTTGACGGCGAGCCGCTCGCAGACGGCGCCGATTTCGTGGTGCTGGGCAACTCGGCGAGCGGCGAGATCAACGCCCCCATCAGCTTCGTGGGCTACGGGATCGCCGACGGCCCCGACGGGTACTCCAGCTTCGAGGCCGAGGCCGATCTGAGCGGCCGCGTGGCGCTGCTCCTTCGCTATGCACCGCTGGACGAGGCGGGCGAGCCCCTGTGGAACGAGCGGCAGTACCGCCGTCAGGCGAGGATCGCCCGCAAGATGCGGGCGGTGGCCCGGCTCGGCGCCGCGGCCATCCTGATGGTCAACCCGCCGGGGGCGGCCATGGGAGGCGAGGGTCTGGAACCGATCGGCCAGAGACGCGGCTTCGGTCGCGGGCTGGACATACCCGTTTTCCAGATCACCCCTGACGTGGCCGATCGGCTGCTGGTCGAGGCCGATCCACAGGGACGGGGGCTGGAGACCTGGCGGCATCTCGCGGACACGGGTGCGGTGAAGACCGTCGATCTCCGCGACACCATCACGGTCAGAGCGCACACCGAGGTCCGCCACCGGCCGCGGAGGGTGGCGGGCGCCAACGTCGGCGGGATCCTCCGCGGCCGCGGTGAACTCGCCGAGGAGTGGGTCGTCATCGGCGCCCACCACGATCACGTGGGCCACGGCGCCCTGGGTGGCATCAACCCCAGAAACCGCGGCCAACTGCACCCCGGCGCCGACGACAACGCCTCGGGGACGGCGGGCGTGCTCGTCCTGGCCAAGAAGCTCTCCGAGGCGTACGCGGACGCGCCGGATGATGCCGACCTTCGATCGGTGCTGCTTCTGACCTTTGACGCCGAGGAGGCGGGTCTGCACGGCTCGCGCTACTTCGCCCGACACCCCTCGATCGACCCCGCCATGATCAGCCTCATGATCAACATGGACATGATCGGCCGGCTGCGGAACCACACCGTCTCGGTGCTGGGAACCGCCACCGCCGAGGGTCTGTCCGAGGTGCTCGAACCCCTCTTCGAGCACAGCGGCCTGACGGTTTCCGTCAACGGCGGCGGCAGCGGTCGATCGGACGACGCGAGCTTTCACCGCATCGGCGTGCCCGCACTTCACTTCTTTACGGGCATGCACCGGGAGTACACCTCTCCAGCAGACCAGGCCTACACCGTCAACCCCGCGGGCGCCGAGGAGGTCCTCGATCTGGTCTTTGATATCGCCCAGGACATTGCCCGCCGGCCCGAGCAGCTTGTCTTTGAGAAGCCGCCGGTGCAACGGGGCCGGAATCGCGGATACGCGCCGGTGAGGCTGGGGATAAGGCCGGGGATGGACGAGGACGGTCTCCCCGGCGTGCTCGTCGATGAGGTTTTTAAAGACACCGCAGCCGACGAGGCGGGAATACAGGATGGTGACGTCATCACCGCCTGGGGAAACGAGACGATCGAGGGCTTGGGGGACCTCTTTATGATGCTCCAGGAGCACACGCCCGGCGACACGGTTACGCTGACCGTTCTTCGCGACGGCATGCCGGTGGCGGTTCAGGTCACGTTCAAGGCGCGTGAGGAATAGAAGAAGAAGGCGAAGATTCACCGCGGAGGGCCGCGGAGAAAAGAGCAGAGTTCAGCAGATCGTCCCGAACCCCGAAC
>JADFKZ010000116.1 GCA_022564665.1 Planctomycetota bacterium
GCGGCATGTGCAACTTCGCCAGCAGCCCGATGGTGGCCGACTGCACCTTCAGCGGGAACTCGGCGACCACCGGCGCCGGTGGCGGGATGACCAACAAGGTCAACAGCACCCCGACGGTGACCGGCTGCTTGTTCAGCGTGAATTCAGCCGACATATACGGCGGCGGAATGTTCAATTTCGACAGCAGTCCGACGCTGACCAACTGCACCTTCAGCGGGAATACCGGTTTCCTCGGCGGCGGAATGACCAACTTCGTCGGCAGCAGCCCGAGCGTGACTGACAGCACCTTCAGCGGAAATTCAGCACTCTTCCACGGTGGCGGGATGTTCAACCTTCAGAGCAGCCCGACGGTCACCAACTGCATGTTCGACGGGAATTCAGCAGACTTCGCGGGCGGTGGAATGATCAACTTCGACGCCAGCGACGCAGCGGTGACCAACTGCATCTTCAGCGCGAACACAGCGGATGGTGCCGCCGGAATGGCCAACGTCGAAAGCAGTCCGACGGTGACCAACTGCACGTTCAGCGGCAACATCGCGCAAGACGGAGGCGGCGGGATGTTCAACCAGGTCAGCAGCCCCACGGTGACCAACTGCATCCTCTGGGGCAACAGTCCCGATCAGTTCTTTGACACTGGTGCTACCCCGACCGTCAGCTACAGTGACGTGCAGGGTGGTCGGCTCGGTGTCGGGAATATCGACGTCGACCCGATGTTTGTCGACGCAGCGAACGGTGACTTTCGGCTCCTGGCTGGCTCACCATGCATTGATTCGGCGGACAACACAGCTGTGCCGTCTGGTACAGCCGATCTCGACAACGACGGCAATACCGTGGAGCCGACTCCTTGGGACCTCGACGGCAACCCGCGATTCGTCAATGATCCCGCCACGCCCGACACGGGAAATGGAGACTGCGCCGTGGACATGGGCGCGTACGAGTTCCAGCTGGGTGCCGTGGTCTGCTGCCCGGGCAACCTCAACGGTAACGGCAGCGTGAAGATCGCCAACCTGCTGGCTCTGCTCGCCGCGTGGGGCACGAACCCTGGCGGACCGCCCGATTTCGACCGCGATGGTGACGTGGCGGTGCCGGACCTGCTCGAGCTCCTGGCCAACTGGGGGTCGTGTCAGTAGAAGTGTTTCCTCGAGCTGTCGCGATCGCTCCGTAGCGGCCTCCGGCTTCGCAGCCTGTCTCGAACATTCCGCTGTGATTGAATGCAAACTGCGCTCGCTGACGCGTCGGCTCATGCGAGCACGAGACGGTGTGGCGCCTTGGGGCGCTTTGGGGTGTATTTGAACGAATACGACGACTGGGGAGACCAGGGGAAACGACAAAGAGGCGGAGCAAGCAACAGGGGCGAAAGTGATCTTTGTGAAGTTTGCCATTGCGTCTTCTCGCACGAAACGCGCTGCGTTGCTCCTTTGACTGAAGAAGGGACCTTGTGCTGACGACGATATAAACGCGCGAGATGATTACGAGGGAGCGGGGATGAAACAACTCACGTTGGGACTGATTGCGTGTTGTGTGTCTGTGCCGTTCTTCGCGGCCCCGGCGCGTGCCCAGTCGTCTTCGTTCTTTGACGACTTTGAGGGTGACCTCTCGAAGTGGATTGCCAAGAGTAGCTCGAGCCGGGCAACAATTGTTGAAGATCCACTTCGGCCCGGAAATCACGTGCTGACGTTCTTGCAGGTGACTGCTGGCGGCGATTTGTTCGGTACCGAGGTGATTGCGATTCAGGGCGAGACGCTCATCCTGAGCTTCGAGTACCTGGGTCTACCGAATCTCGGTGGCATACCGGGCGACCTCGGTGGCACTCTTGGGATCGCCGAGAGCACGCCAGGCAGACACCGTTGGCTGGCGGGGACAACATCGTGCTGCCATGTAGAGGAAGACCTGCTCATCGACGACGGTCAGTGGCACACGTATGTCATGGAGATTGACGTATTCGCCAGTGGTCTGCCGGGTCAATTCACTGACTTCTCAGAAGTGCCGCCTCGTGACGACACGATTCGAATCATGTTGCAGGACTTCAACGAATCGTTGGGTGTCGCAGGCGACGTATTCTTCGATAACATTGTGCTCGGCGACCGAGATCAAGATGGCGATGGCGATGGTGTCGACGATGCTGATGACGCGTGCCCAGATTCCGACCTGAGTGCGAGCATCGTCATCGATGGATGTGATACCGGTGTCGAAAACCTGCTCTTCGAGGACGGCTGCACGATGGCAGACCGAATCGCGCAGTGTGCAGACGGAGCGTCAAATCATGGGGAGTTCGTGAGCTGCGTCGCCCATCTGACAAACGAATGGAGAAGCGCTCGTTTGATCAAGGGGCGGGAGAAAGGGAGCATCCAAAGGTGTGCGGCGCAGGCGAGTATTCCCGCGAGCGAAGAGACTGTTGCCCTCAGCCAAGAGGGGGCCTTGTATGCGAGTGCCAACCTCTGCCCGTCCGACCTTGACGGAGACGGCAGCGTGGCGATCTCCGACATGGTGACGTTGCTGGAGGCTTGGGGGACCAACCCCGGCAGTCCGAGCGACCTCGATGGCGACGGGATAGTTGCAATGCCCGATCTGCTGCTGCTGGTAGCCGACTGGGGAGCGTGTCCGTAGCTTCGGGAGAATCACTGAATCCCTTCTGGTTCCTCGTCGTTATTTGTAACACCGGCCCATGTCCTCAGGTTGAGAAATTGCTCGACCCGACACAGAGTGATCCAATGCCACAACCGGGATGACGGCCGGATCTCAAAGGGCACCTGCGCGGACTGGGCGCGTCGCGCCAGAGCAACGAGGCTGGCAACAAGCTTTGTATCAGCGTGGTCAACGCTGGCGAGATTGAGCACCACGCGCTGTCGGCCGGGCTGAACGAGCGTTTCGCAATGGCTATGGAGCTGTTGGACGGCCCGCCAGTCGCTCAAATCGCCCCGCACGAACATGACTTGAGTCTCCAATGCATCCAGCGACGTACTGAGCAAGCTGGAGGCCCGGGCAGTGGTCTCCGGGGACCAACGGGTACCTCTCCCGATACCGCCGAGATGCATCAGGCGCTGACGCAGACGGGACAACAGCCCGCCAAGCCGATGGGCGCTGCTTTGGCGCTGTGCCGGAGATACGGCGTCGCGCGCACTGCCTGTCATCTCGGTGCCGTCGCTGGAATGACCCTGGCCTGGCGGCAAGGTGGCCGATGTGATCGACAACGCGCTCATAAGCCCGGCGTAGGCCAGCGTGCCGACGGCACTTCCGACGGCGAGCATTTGTTTTGTTTTCACGGGCGGACTCCTTCTGCCCCTTCAGCCAGCTCCTCCGATCGCTAGAGCGTACGATCCGGCGACTGACCTCCAAAATCGGGGCCCCGATAACCCTCAGACCCGGGTAAAGCTGCGCGGGTCGTGTGGTTGGGGGGCTGATCGCGAGTCGACGAAGGGCCCTGCCAGAACAGGTGTTTGCAAGCATGGCCGGCGGTCCGAAGCAGGGGCCTGCTTGACCGGGTTTGGCCGCAGCGATAGGGTCGCGCTGCAATGAGCGACCCGGATACGGCACAGCCCCTGACCTATGTGAAATACCTCAAGCTCGACCAGCTGCTTTCGCTCCAGCAGCCGCTCTCGGAGGGGCCGGAGCATGATGAGACGCTCTTTATCATCATCCACCAGGTCTACGAGCTGTGGTTCAAGCAGATGTGCCACGAGTTGGATCTGCTGAGGCGATGCCTGGAGTCCAATGAGCACCCTCGAGCCACGGCGACGCTGAAGCGGATTCTCACCGTCCTCAAGACGCTCGTCGGCCAGATCGACATTCTGGAGACGATGACGCCGGTCTCGTTTCTGTCGATTCGCGAGCGGCTCGAATCGGCCAGCGGATTCCAGTCGGTGCAGTTCCGCGAATTCGAGTTCATCTGCGGCATCAGGAGTCGCGCCATGGTCGAGCACCATCGGGGCAACCCCCGCGTGTGCCAAATGTTGGAGCGGCGACTCGGTGAGCGGAGCGTGTATGACGCCTTCCTGCGGTACCTGGCTGCCAACGGTTACGCGATCCCCGCAGAAGCCCTTGGGCGGGATGTCACCGCTCCGCCGCAGGAATGGCCTGGCGTCCAGGAGCTGCTGATTGAGATCTACCACAGCGATCCGAAGACCTGTCAGGTGTGCGAGCTTCTCTTGGACTTTGATGAAGGGCTGCAGGAGTGGCGGTACCGGCACGTCAAGATGGTTGAGCGTACGATCGGCACCAAATCGGGAACGGGCGGCACCTCGGGAGTCGAATATCTCCGACGCTCGCTCTTTCGGCCGCTCTTTCCCGATCTGTGGGCGATACGGGCGTCCCTCTAGCACAGGACCGACCGACCATGCCCAACGCAATCGTCCTGGGGGCGGGAATGGTGGGGTCCGTGATGGCCGTGGATCTCGCCGACGATCAGCAGTTCGATGTCACCCTCGCCGACCTTCGACCGGAACCGTTGCGGCGGGCGGAGGCGAGATCAAAGGGGAGATTGACGACGGTTCAAGCCGATCTATCCGATCCCGAGACGGTCGCCGAGACGGTCGGAGGGTTCGACATTGTGCTCGGGGCGCTTCCCAGCACGATGGGGTTCCGGACGTTGGAGGCGGTGATCGACGCGGGCAAGAACTTCTGCGACATCAGCTTCATGGCAGAGGATCCGCTTGCCCTGGACCGGCTGGCCAGGGACCGTGGGGTCACGGCGGTGGTCGATTGCGGCGTCGCTCCCGGGCTGAGCAACTTGATCGCGGGCGCTGCCGTGGCCCGACTGGATGAGTGCCGGATGATTGAGATCCATGTGGGCGGGGTGCCGCGTGACCCGCGGTGGCCATTTTTCTACAAAGCGGCGTTCTCACCGCACGATGTCATTGAGGAGTACACGCGCCCCGCCCGGATCGTCCAGGAGGGGCGCGTTGTGGTCCGCGAGCCGCTGAGCGATCGCGAGCGGGTCGAGTTTGCCGGGGTTGGCACGCTGGAGGCGTTTAACACCGACGGGTTGCGGAGCCTTATCGGGACCCTGAAGGTGCCCTGCATGAAGGAAAAGACGCTCCGGTGGCCAGGGCACGCTGAGCTGATGCTGGCCTTTCGCGAGACCGGTCTTTTCAGCCGCGATCCCGTCGAGGTCGGCGGGAGCACGGTGCGGCCCCTGGATGTCACCAGCGCGTTGATGTTTCCCAAGTGGACCTATGAAGAGGGCGAAGAGGACCTGACCGTTTTGCGTGTGGTCGCCGAAGGGATGAAGGACGGGGTGCGAACACGCCTGACGTGGGAGATGGTCGACTCCTTCGAGACCTCCAGCGGGACCTCGAGCATGGCACGCACGACGGCCTTTCCCTGCACCATCGTGGCACGAAGGATCGCCTGCGGCGCGATCGAGGGGCCGGGCGTCGTTCCGCCCGAGGTGATCGGGCAGCAGGGGCAACTTCCCGAGATTCTTGAGGCGCTCGCCGCCCGCGGCGTGCGGGTCGACGCCCGCAGCGAGCCTCTTGACAAGTGATTTGGTCCGTCAACAAGAAGACCGGGGCTTCGCCCCGATTCCATCGGGGCTCAGACCCAGCCACCCAGCGGAATGCACAGGGGTTCGGGGTTCGGAAAAGAGGCGAGCTCCCACTGCCGAACCCTGAACCCTGAACCCCAGACCCTGAACCATGGACCCTGGACCGTCAGCCCGTCCTCAGTTCGTCAATCAGTTACTTGGTCACTTGTTCTTTCAACTCCACTCGGATCCGCTGAAGCAACTTCTTCGTCGCCGCGATCCCCTCGGTCTCGCCGAGCCTCTCGCCTTCGTACTCGATGCCGACATAGCCGTGGTAGCCGGCGTCCAGGACGATCCGCATCATCCGGTAAAAGTCGGTGTGGATCTCGTTGCCGTCGGCGTCAAAGTCACGGCTCTTTGCGCTGACGGCCCTGGCAAAGGGCATCAGCTCCTCGACACCCCGGTAGCGGTCATACCACTCGTCGGGTCCGATTTGAAAGTTCTCGAAGTCCGGCAGGGTGCCGCACCGGGGGTGATCGACCTGCTTGATCAGGGCCGCGAGCCAGGAGCCGTTGGAGGAGAGCCCGCCGTGGTTCTCGACGAGCACGTTGAGCTCCCTTTCGGCGGCAAGCTCGGTGAGCCTGCGCAGACCGTCGGCGGCGCGGTCCCGCTGCTCCTGGGGGGTGCCCTGGGAGCGGGCGTTGACGCGGATGGAATGGCACCCGAGACGCCGGGCCGCCTCCAGCCACTTCCGATGCCGCCCGATCGCCTCCATGCGACGGCCTGAGTCGGGGTCACCCAAGTCGCCCTCGCCGTCGACCATGATCAGCAGGCTCTTCACACCGTTGTCCGCGCCGCGGCGGCTGAGCGTGTCGAGATAGGCGCGATCCTGCGCCTTGTCCTTGAAGAAGGTGTTGACGTACTCGACCGCCCCGATATCGAATCGCCTGCGGGCGAAGCCGGGAAAATCGATCGTCTGAAGCTCGCCTGCAAAGAGCGTCCGATGCAGCGAATATTGGGCGAGCGAGATTCCGAACAACGGCGTTTTGTCTCCCGGAGTGGTCTGGGGCCGGTGTGGGGCTTGGGCACTGGTCATGAACCTGGGGGCGGCTTCATCGCGGCGACGGCCGCAACAGTGGCGGCGGATCACCTGAGAAACTCGTGCCGCCGGATCATTGATCCTCCTTCACCTCCCGCTTTTGGGGCGCGAATGATTCCTTTCGTTTCAGCAGGCAGTGAAAGCCGATGCATGGGATCTCCTCATCGCGCTGGGTCTGGGCATCGGCCAGCAGCTGTTGCACCTGCTGGAGCATATTCGGGTCCAGCGCCGCCGAGACGATTCGCTGCCCGCCGTCGGCCCAGACCACCACCGCTGTGAGTACCGCCACGGTCCCGTCATCCTGGAGCGCGGTGAGGATGTGCTCGCCGATCTGCTGCTCCGCCGACTTGATCTGGGTGACGAACTGCTTGATCTGGTTGGTGTCGACGTCGTGGATGACCGCGGGAAGATTCCGGCTGTCCAGGGGCAGACCCGTTGTCAGCGGTTGATGTGCCGGGTCGGGGTGCGGGTCGCCGTCGGGGACCGATTCTGGGCTCGACTTGTCAGTTGGGTTTTTCATGAGTGCTCCAAGAAGGGCTCGGCATGGCTCTGGGCGGCGGCGACCGCCGTGGGGATCGCGGCGGGATCATTCCCGCCGGCCTGTGCCATGTCGGAACGGCCACCGCCGCGTCCGCCGCAGATCTCCGCCGCCCGGCGGACCCAGTGACCCGCCTCGAGACCCCGTTGGATCAGGTCATCGGGGACCCGGGCCACGATCGAAACCTTCGATGTGTCGTTATCAGCCCCGATGAGCATGACGGCCGCGTCGCGATGCAGGGCCCGGATCACGTCCATCGCAGTGAGGAGGCTCTGAGGGTCGGTGTCGTCGAGCTGCTCAACGATGATGCGTCCCGCCGCAGTCGCTGCGATCCGGCGAGCGCGCTGAACGACGCCGGCGCGGCTGGCGGCCCGCGACTTCTTCTTTGCGGCCTTCACACGGTCGCGGAGCGGCTCCAGGGCCTCATCGATCCGGCCTCGTTGGATCGCGGGGATCGCCAGCTCCTTCAGCTGGCTGGTGATCTCCTTCAGCTCGGCCTCAAGGAGCTCCTCAGCAAGCTCCGCCGCGCGTTTCACGCGGCTCTGAAGCCGGCGCCCGTTGGCGGCGGCGGCGTCCGCAGCGGCGCCGGTGAGGGCGGTTATGCGGCGAATGCCCGCGGCCAGGGCCTGCTCCTGGATGATTTCGAACCGCCCCGCCTGGCTGGTCTCGCCCACGTGGGTTCCGCCGCACAGCTCGATCGAATGCCCGCGCCAACGCGCGCTGGTGGGGTCGGCCCGCACCTCGTCGATCCCGATCCCGATCGCCACCACCCGTACCGGGTCGGGGTACTTCTCGCCGAAGACGGCGCGGACGCCGCAGATCCGCCTCGCCTCGGCCAGGGGAATGTATGCCGAGTACACGGGCAGCTTTCCACCGATTGCGTGGTTGACGATCCGCGCGCTCTCGGCGAGTTGCTCACGGCTCATGGCGTGCGAGCAGGAAAAATCGAAGCGCAGACGCTCCGGCGCCACGAGCGACCCCTTCTGCTCCTCCTCCGGACCGATCACCTTCCGTAAGGCGAAGTTCAACAGATGGGTCGCGGTGTGATTGGCCAGAACCGGCCGGCGGTGCTCCTGATCGACCTCGATCGAGACGCGGTCGCCGACCCGCAGCTCTCCTTCCGAGACGCGACCGATGTGCAGCACATAGCCGGCGCTGGCCTGGGTGTCTTGGATGAGGAACCGGGCCTCGGGCCGCCCTGTCCCGACCGTGCGGATCTCGCCCCGGTCGCCCACCTGGCCGCCGGCTTCCACATAGTGACAGGTCATGTCGAGGATCACGGCGACGGTGCGGCCGACGGGCGCGCGTTTCTCTAATTTCCCGCCGTCAATGATCGCTTTCACCTCAGCCTGGATCTGTCCACCGGCGTACTTGGCATCGTCGCCTGTCGGCTTGATGCCCCGTTCCTTGAGCCTGCCGACGGCGTCGGATTCCAAGGCGAGCTCGAGCTGATCACCTCTGGCCTGTCGGCTCCGCTGGCGGGCCTGCACCATGAGCGCTTCGTACCCGGCCTCGTCGAGGCCGACGCCGCGCTCCTCGGCCATGATCCGCGTCAGATCAATGGGGAATCCGTAGGTGTCGTGGAGCTTGAAGGCATCCTCGGCGGAAATTCGCGCCCCCGCCCCCTCTCCAGCTTGTTTCAGCGCGTTGCCGAAGAGGGCGATCCCGCGATCGAGTGTGCGAAGGAAGCTCTCCTCCTCGTCGCGGATGATCTGGGCAACCTTCCCCGCTCGATCCTTCAGCTCGGGGAAGGCGTCGCCAAGCGAATCGACGACGGCTGGGACCAGCTTTGACAGCAGCGGCCCGTCGACCCCAAGCGTCTGACGGGCATGTCGAACGGCGCGGCGAAGGATCCGCCGAAGGACGTAGCTCCGCCCCTCGTTGCCGGGCCGCGCCCCATCGGTGATGGCCGTGGTCAGGCACCGGATGTGATCGGCGATGACGCGATAGGCCACGTCCACCGGGTCCTCCAGCGAGCCGCGGTAGTGCCGCGCGTTGGTGTGCGTCGCGATCGCGTCGAATATGGGCGCAAAGAGATCGATGTCGTAGTTGCTGTCCTTGTGCTGAAGCACGCGGACCAACCGCTCCAGACCCATGCCGGTGTCGACGTGCTTCGCCGGAAGAGGCGTGAGCGTTCCGGTGGCATCGCGATTGAACTCGATGAAGACGAGGTTCCACAGCTCGATGACGCGCGGGTCCCCGGCGTTGACCAGCGCGCGGCCGGACCGATCGCCGGTGAAGTCGTAATGGATTTCGCTGCACGGTCCGCATGGACCGGTGGCGCCCATTTCCCAAAAGTTGTCCTTTTTGGACCAGCGACTGATCCGCTCGGGCGCGACGTACTTCTTCCAGATCTCCTCCGCCTCGGTGTCCGGCTTTAGACCCTCAGACTCGTCGCCGGCGAAGACGGTGACGTGGAGCCGGCCGGCGTCCAGACCCCACCCCCCCGCGGACTCCCCGGCTGTGAGCAGCTCCCAGGCCCATTCGATCGCCTCGGCCTTGAAGTAGTCGCCGAACGACCAGTTCCCGAGCATCTCAA
>JADFKZ010000117.1 GCA_022564665.1 Planctomycetota bacterium
GGTGCAGGTTCGGACCCAGTGCAGGAGGATCCCACAATGGCACGAATTCTGACATTGATGGCGGTGGCCGCGATTTTTTCGTTCGGTGCGCTCGGCTGTGGCAAATCGGACCCGGTGACGATGTCGGATAGTGGCGACATGGCCAAACCCGATCATCCCAAGGGCGAGGACCCCGCCCCCAAGGGCGAAGAGCACCCCAAGGGTGACGATGCCAAAACCGAGCACCCCAAGGGTGACGATGCCAAAACCGAGCATCCCAAGGGTGACGATGCCAAAACCGAGCATCCCAAGGGTGACGATGCCAAAACCGAGCATCCGAACGCCGAAGGTAGCTGACCACGCCAAGAGCAAGTAATAGGTGCGCGATGAACCGCATCCTCGCATCCTCTTTGGCTGTGGGCATCGCAACCCTGGCGGGTTGTACCTCCACCGACTCGGAGGCCCCGCCTGCCGACCAGATTCAGACCGCGCCCCAGGATCGGCCCGAATCCGTGACGCGTGAGAAACCCTCGCGCGTCACACTCGACATCCAGGAAGGCATCGAACATCACATCGCCTGCAAGACCATCGCGGACGGCGGCGCCTTCAAGCTCGCGCATGAAGGCGGAGAATTAAAGCTCAAACTCGTGCGGGTCCACCGCGAATTCCTGTCGAAGCTGGGTCCGACCCGTCATTTCGCCTGTGTCGATCTGGCGACGAAGGACGGCGATGTGTACGACGTGGACTTTTTTCTCGAAGGCGAACCCGGCAACATGAAGGTCGTCGAAACCACGGTCCACAAGTTCAACGGCCAACCCTATTACGTCTGGGAACAGCAAGAGGACAAGACGTGGGTGCGCGTTGCCTTTGACGGTGCGCGCGAGGACCTGCTGGGTGTGATCACCGGGCGTGATTCCTTCGAATTCATCTACCGCTCCGAAACCCCGGCAATAACGGTCAGCGGCACGATGTGGATCCCGCTTGCCACCAGCGACAATTTCCAGACGGTCAAATTGACGACCATGAACGTACCGGGAAAACAGACAATCGTGCAGGACGAGGTCTACGGCAATCGCATCCTGGTGCTGATACTCGGCCCGAATGACGGCAACAAACCGATCGAAATCCGCTATCAGGTTGATCGCCGGGAAAAAGGTGTTTACGAGAACACGGAAAGAGATTTAGCGCGATACCTTTTGCCTGACAGGCTCGTGCCACAAACCGATCAGTTCAAGACGATCGCGATGGAGGTCATCAAGGAAAAGGTCCTCAAGGACCAGGCCGGTGACCTGGTGCGTGCCCGCGCGCTCTACGACCACGTCATGGACAAGATGCGTTACGCCAAGATCGGTGACCAATACGGCCAGGGCGACGCACAATATGCTTGCGATTCCAATTCTGGAAATTGCACCGACTACCACTCCTACTTCATTGCTCTGGCCCGCGCGGTCGATATCCCGGCACGGTTTGCAATCGGCGCGTCGATTCCGTCAATGCGCGACGAGGGCGGCATGACGGGCTACCATTGCTGGGCGGAGTTTTACACCGATGGAAAATGGTGGCCGATCGACGTTTCCGAGGCCGACAAGTGCACGCCGCTGGCAACGTATTTCTTCGGTCGGCACCCCGCCAACCGCATCGAACTCAGCCGTGGCCGCGACCTGGTGGTTGATCCCCTGCCCGCATCCGGACCGATCAACTTCCTGGCCTACCCGGTACTGGAAATCGACGGCAAGCAGGTCAAGGCCAAGAGAGACTTTTCTTTCCGCCGCACGCGTATGGTTCCAAGACTCGGCCGAATCGTAAACCCCTGACGTGTCAACCGCTGGCGGAGCAGTGGATGCGCTGCGGATGGCGATATCTCCCAGGCTCAGCAACCTAGCCTGGAACCATGAGATTCGCATCGTGGCAGCTGCTCGCCGAGTTCTGCTCAGTCGTGACGCCCGATACGATCCTGTGCTGGCACCGACAGCTGATCGCTGCGAAGTACGACAGAAGCGACAAGCGACGACCCGGGCGTCCCGGCGTGATGAAAGAGATCAGACGGCTGACGATCCGGATGGCCGAGGAGAACGGCGCCGTGGGCTACCTGGCCCCCAGGGAGTTCGCTGCATCAACCGGCCAGGCATGCCTGGCCGGTTGATGCCCGGATCTCACTCTCCATCTGGTACAGGATCGGGTACAAGCGCACCCAGCGTTCGACTAACATAGAAGGTGGTACAGAAACCGGGGGAAGGTTAGTTTTTGATGCGATTCCTACAGGCATCTGACTTCCATCTGCGACCCGATGCCCCGCATCGCCTTGACGCCTTGCGCGAGGTCGTTCGTCGGGCAAATGCCGAGGGGGCCGGCGTGCTCCTCATCCCCGGCGACCTTTTTGACTCACCGGAAGCGGCGGAGGCCCTGCGCGTTGAGGTGCGCGACATTCTGGAAACCTTTGATGGCAAGACGATTGTGATTCCAGGCAACCATGATCTCACAGCGTTTGCGCCGGAGGCTGACTACGGACGATCAACCATCGTGCTGGCAGGTTCGCCGTACAGCGAGCAGATCATCAGAGACGCGACAGGAGACGAGGTCAGGGTGTTCGGTGTTCCCTATCAGGACGGAGCGACGCTGGGCCAGGCGCTGGCGGGCGTCCAGATTGATGATCCGCTCGGGGCGGTGTTGCTTGCGCACGGCACGTTTGAAGGTGGCCGTACGTTTTCGCTCGCGGAACTCGAAGGCGAAGAGGAGGCCTACTTCCCCATTCGCGAGAACGACTTGAAGGGCCGGTTTGCATACGGCGCCCTGGGGCACCTGCACGCAAGAACGACCTTTGACCGCTGGTCCGCGGATGCAGCCTGGGGCTACGCCGGTTCTCCTGTTGCCGTGACGCGCGGGGAGCTCGGGCTTCGGCACGCGATCCTGGTGGATCTGGAGCCGGGCGTCGGTGTCCGTGATCTCCGGCCTGTACGGCTCAACACGGACTATTGGGAGAGCCTTGATGTCCAGGCCGCCCCCTGGGAGACGGCCGACGCGGTCCTTGCTCGTTTGCACCTTGAGCTTGCAGCCGCTTCCTCAGAAGCCGATCCGCGCCGTGGGCTGAGACTGAAGGTGGAGGGCTGGACGGACGACAATGAAGCCGATTTTCGATCCCGTGTCGAAGCCGAGCTGGATCGAGTTCGTGAAGCTCATCGCGAGGTCGATCTTGACGTGACCGTCCGGACGATCGCGCTGGTCCTGTCTGAACGGCCGGAACTCGAGGACCTCCTGGCTCGCGTCAAGCGACTTGGCGAGGAGCGCCAAGCAGACGAAGAGACGCTCCGGACGGCGGTCGGCCTCCTCGTCGAGGCGGCTGGCGGAGGTGGGTCGTGAGTGTCCGCATCCAGAGAATAACCGTGGATGGAATCGGTGCCCTTCACGGCTTTACCCTGGAACCCGGCGACTTGACGGTCATCGAGGGGGACAACGAAGCCGGGAAGTCCTCCATCGTCGTGGCGTTGCATCGGGGGCTTCGTGAATCGTTTGCCCGGATCAACGCTACTTCCCTTGGGGGCGTGCGCCGCAACGTTCCAGGCTACGACGGGGACGTCCAGCTCGATCTGGTCCGGTCCGACCCCAGCGCTCCAGGTCAGGGAGAGCCGGTCTCCGCCCCTCCCGACCGGCTGCGCGAGAATCCGCTGCTTTGGAATCTGCTCGTTATCCCAGAAGGCCGCGCGGCTGAACGCGTTGTCGGCGCTTCCGGAGACTGGCTCCAGGATTCGTTCGACCACCTGACCGGTTTTGACCCTGATCCACTCTGCCGCTCGATCCGTTCCAGGGCCGGGCTGACGCCGACTGATCGTGACACCAGGGATTGGGGAGAGCGCGCCGCGCAGATCGACGATGAAATCCAGAAGATCGAGTCCTTCCTGAGCTCGCTTGCGGGACTGCCTGAACAGGAGGCGAATCTCCGGGCTGCTCGGAGCGATCTGACCAAGCGTCAGGAGGAAGCCCGCGCAGAGCGCCAAGCTGTTGACTTCGGCCGCTACCAAGTCGCCCGGAACGCACTCAGCACGTTCCAGGCAGCATTAGCCGAACTTCCCAACTACGAGCGGTACACCGACGACGACCTGAATCAATGGCGCCGACTGGAGTCAGATTGCGATCAAGCGAAGGCCACCCTCGGGCAAGCGCAAGAGGGGGTCGAGGCTCGCGAGAAAGAGTTGTTGGAGGCTCTCGACGACATCGATCAGCTCGAGCGCGAACACGCAGAGGCAGCGGGCAGGCACGATCGCATTACCCGCTCCGGCATAGTGGGTCGCGCAGGGGACGTCACCAGTCGCCTAGAAGCGGCTGAAGTGCAGGTCAGGCAATGGAGAAGGTTCAGGCCGGTTGGGTGGATCCTGACCGCTCTCGGAGCCACCGCCCTGTTGCTTGGCATGATGATGAGCCGCTGGGATGTCGCGGCGCTGGGGATGTTCATCGCCGTGGGAGTGGCGCTGCTAACCCTCGAAGGGCGCCGATCTGTGAACGCGCGCGCCGTGCGACGTGAGGCTCTCGAAGTCCTTGGGGAGGGGCGCAAGATCGGTATCACTACGGAGGATGTGCAGGGGCTCGTACACGCCGCCGAGGAGGCCCATGGCCGGATCACCAATCTTGAAACACGTTTGAGCACCTCCAAGCAGGAGGCCTCTCGGCGGGAGAAGCTGCTCGAACAACAAAGAGACAAAGTGACGCGTTTCCAAAAGGGTCTGGCCGGGAGTGGCGAACAGCTTTCTGAGATTCGAGCTCGCACAGGAC
This sequence comes from Planctomycetota bacterium, assembly GCA_022564665.1. Classification (GTDB taxonomy): domain Bacteria; phylum Planctomycetota; class Phycisphaerae; order Phycisphaerales; family SM1A02; genus JADFKZ01. Next base: position 4,744 of record JADFKZ010000117.1, read on the forward strand.
TCGGTACGAGAGCGGACCTGGAAGCGAAGGTCGGAAATAGGGCTCAGCTGCGGCGCCGGAAAGAACAGGCCGAAACCGACCTGACGAATTTGTTCGGCGCGTCGGATCTCGCTCGATGGGAGCAGAAGGTCAAGGCCTTAGCGGTGCCCGATCCCGGTCGGCGGCCAATGCAGGGTCGGCTCGACGAACTGGAGGAGGGACTCCAGAACGAGCGCAACCGCGTCAACAAGCTTCAGGCGAGCACGCAGGCGCTGCTCGACAAAGGCCTCATCCAGATTGGTCGCCCTGATCTAGCAAGCGTTCGGCAAGCGCTGGAGTTATTGCGGCAGGAGCAGCGTGGGCGAGACCTTCTTCGAAAATCGGCAAGCCTAGCCCTGGCTGCTATCGAGAGTGCACAAAGCGACCTCGATGCACACTTCGACCAGGCGCTGCGAGATCCTAACCACGGTGTGAACGCTCTGTTTGCGCGCATCACCGGCGGTCGGTGGGCAGGTGTACAACGAACGGCAGAGGGGGAACTTGAGGCCGTGCTCCCTGACGGTTCTGGTGTTCCGCTGGATGCCCTGAGCCGCGGCACCGTCGATCAACTGTACTTCGCGATTCGCGCCGTGCTGGCCGAGCGCATTCTGGGTGCGCCCTCATTCTTCGTCTGGGACGATACGTTCTTGACCGCCGATGCCGGTCGGAGGCGGATCCTGGTGGACGCCGCCGTGGAGCTTGTACGAAGTGGGTGGCAGATCCTCTATCTGACGGTGGACCCGAGTCTCACCCGCATGTTCGACGAGGCGGCAAAGAAGGCCGGGATCAAAACGTTCAAGCGAGTGGCGCTTGAGTTGAGCATGGATCGTCGGGATCCCCCAGAAGTTGTTGTGAATACCGATGCGGCCAAGCTGACAACAAAGTGAAGCCATAAACCTGGCGAGTTGTGCTACCATCTCTCCGAGGCGATCCGCCGTGACGTGTCAAAGTCGACCGAGCTCACAGGATTCCCACCGTCAGCCGCTCGTCGCTGAGCAGGTGATCGTACGTACGAGACGCTTTCGGCAACACAGCGCCGGTCACGTCAAGAGGCATCACCAAGGCGACCTCCCCGTCCTCAGCGTCAACGCCCGAGACGGCTAGGGCCTGTCTCTCCCGAAATCCTCATCTGAAGTCGTACGGGCGTGAAACTCCGACCTTACTACTGAGACGCCGCCGCGATCTCGGATGAGGAATCTGGCGTCGTCGTATGGGAACCCCTCAACGAGCTGCTGAGCCTTCCACGGGGCAGTGGGATTCGTCGTGGCGTTGAAGCGCAGAACCCGACACCGGTCGAGACGCAGGGCAACGAAGCAGTAGAGGATGCGGAACGCTACCGTCGACACGCTGCCGAAGTCGGTCGTGTAGAGGCGCAGGCCGTTCTTGGCCGGTCACCTCAGGTGCAGGCGAAACCCCTCAGGACTACGCCCCCAGCGTCTTGAGATGGCGAAAGCCGACGAGCCCACCCTGCTCCTCGTCCCACAGCGACAACAGCAGACATTTGAAGCTCTGTCCGAGCGTCACGCGTGTGACCCTCCTGAGCTGCTCGTTCTCGTCGCAGCATTTCTGGAGCCGGTAGTTCGGGATCCTGCTGCTCAGGTGATGGATGTGGTGCAGCCCGATGTTGGCGGTGAACCACTGGAGGATCTTGGGGAGATCGTAGTGGGAGCTTCCCCGGATGCCGGCGTCGATGAAGTCCCACTCCTTGTGGTGGCGCCAGTACGTGTCCTCGAACTGGTGCTGGATGTAGAACAGCCAGATCCCGATCGAGCCCGAAAGGAGGCTGATCGGCAAATGCACCATGAGAAGCCTCTGGACGCCGATGGTCTGCCACGCCAGGATGAGGATCGCCAGGAGGGCGAGATTCGTCTTGTGGACGCTCGCCCATTCCCGTTTCCACGATCGGGGGATGTCCGCCGGGAACCGGTGCTTGAGGATGAGCTGATAGGCCGGCCCCAGGATGAGCAGGATGAAGGGGTTCCGGTACAGCCGATAGCGAAGGCGCTTGAGCTTGCTCAGCGCGAGATACTCGTTGACGGTCAGGGTATCGATGTCGCCGAAGCTGCGATGGTCCAGATCACCGGAGGTCTTGTGATGGATCGCATGCGTCTTTCGCCAGTAGCGATACGGGACGAGGGTCAGCACCCCGATGGCGCCGCCCACCATGTCGTTCGCCATCCGCAACTTGAAGAACGATCCGTGCCCGCAGTCGTGCTGAATCATGAACAGCCGGAGCAGGAACCCCGAGGCCGGTATCGCCAGCAGCAGGGTGATCCAATACCCGTAGTCGATACTGTAGAGCATTGCGGCCCACAACAGAGCAAAGGGAATGGCTGAGTTGGCAAGCTGGGAGAGGGCGCGCCGCAGCTGCGGCTCCCTGTACGGGGCGAGGATGTCGATGAGATGCCTGCTCGTCTGCGTGGAGGTGGAGGCCATGGTTCCGTCCTTGTCTATCGGTCAATGATCGGCCCGTCACCCACCGCTCTGAACGGGTTGTTCCCATACGGGCGGGCAGGGCCGCTGGGGGGCTTGAGGTCGCGTTAAGATAACGGGTTTCGCCGGGGAGGGGGCCGCCAAGGGGGCCAATGGCTGGTTTTGGACTCCTGAGGACGTTCACCATCTATAAGGATGTATTTATCAAATGGTTACGTGGTTTGCTGGTCTGCAGACCCTGACAAATCGACCACCAGTCTTGGCATATCCTCGTCACCCTACGCGGTACGAGGTGTCAGGTTCGGAGATCGATAGGTGCCTATCGCCGTCGATCTCCGAACTTTTTGCGCATGCCCTACGTGACGGTGAACCCGCCTGTGTGCCAGCAACGAAGGCAGAGGGGAACGAGAGGGGGAATGCCCCCTCCCGTAGCGCACGGTGAACCGGGTGGAACGCACCAACCGATACAATGATTGATCATGCATGAAGGATGCACCTCACGCCGCTGAGGTCCAAGAGAACTTCGGGTCGAATCGAGGCACAACATGACGGATGTCCGAACAAAGCGAGAATCCCCCCGCGTCGACCACCGGCCGGCCGCCGACGGCCGCACCGATGCCCGTGCGCAGCGCAAGGAACCAACCGGGGGCCGCGGCCACAACGCCTCGTTCCTCCAAGACGTCAACCTGATGTTCGATCGCGCCGCGGCGACCCTCTCCCTTCCGCCCGGCCTCGCCGACCAGATCAAGCTCACCAACGCCGTCTACCAGGTGCGCTTCCCCGTCAAGTTCCGCGACGGCTACCGCGTCTTCACCGGATGGCGGGCCACCCATAGCGAGCATCGCCTGCCCGCCAAGGGCGGCATCCGCTACGCACCGATCGTTGACCAGGACGAGGTCGAGGCCCTCGCCGCCCTCATGACCTTCAAGTGCGCGCTCGTCGATGTTCCCTTCGGCGGCTCCAAGGGCGGACTCTGTATCGACCCTCGCCAGTACGACGAGGAGGACATGGAACGCATCACACGGCGGTTCGCCGCCGAGCTGATTGCAAAAGGCTTCCTCAGCCCGGCCCTCAACGTACCGGCGCCGGACATGGGGACCGGCGCGCGAGAGATGGCCTGGATCGCCGACACCTATAAGGACCAGAGACCCGGCGACATCGACGCGCTGGCGTGCGTGACCGGCAAGCCCCTCACCCAGGGCGGCGTCGCCGGGCGCGTCGAGGCGACCGGCCGCGGCGTTCAATACGCCCTGCGCGAGATCTTCCGCCATCGGGAAGATGTCAAGGCCGCAGGACTCGATGGCTCGCTCGAGGGCAAGCGCGTCATCATCCAGGGCCTCGGCAACGTGGGCTACCACGCCGCCAAGTTCCTCTCCGAGGAGGACGGCGTTCTGATCGTCGGCATCATCGAGTACGACGGCGCGATCATGTCGGATCAGGGCCTGCCCGTCGAGCAGGTCGCCGCACATCGGCGCGAGCACGGTGGCGTCAAGGGCTTCCCAGGGGCCACGTACGTCGATGACGGACACCGAGTCCTTGAGGCGGAATGCGACATCCTGATCCCGGCCGCGCTCGAGGGGCAAATCACCGCTGAAAACGCGGGTCGGATCCATGCCCCGCTCATCGCCGAGGCCGCCAACGGCCCCATCACCACCGCAGCGGACGAGATCCTCCGCGCCGCCGGCAAGGTGATGATCCCCGACGTCTACCTCAACGCGGGCGGTGTCGTCGTCTCCTACTTCGAGTGGATCAAGAACATCTCCCACATCCGATTCGGCCGGCTCGCCCGGCGTTTCGACGAGGCCCGCAACGAGCAGGCGATCGAGATCATCGAGCAGATGCTGGGCAAGCCCGTGCCCGCAACGCTCCAGGACAAGTTCATCCGGGGCGGCGAGGAGATCGACCTGATTCGGTCGGGGCTCGACGACACGATGCGGCTGGCATATCAGCAGATTCGGGACGTGATGCACGCGCGCAAAGAGATCACGGACCTTCGGACCGCAGCCTTCGTCGTCGCGATCGAGAAGGTCGCCCAGACCTACATGGAGATGGGAACCTAAGGCCCGCGGTCTCGCGAAGAGGCAAACTCGAGCTACGGCCCACCCGTCGCGCCTTCTCCTCTCGGATGCGCGGCCGCCTCTTCGACGATCGCCGCCGGGCCCCGGCACGCCGGTGGAACTCCCCGAAGGCGGCTGCACCGGGCGTCCGCGCGAGTCAGGGCCTTCAAAGCACACGAGCAGCCTCCGAGTCGTTTCTCACAGAACCGGCGAGGACGTAGAGGGCCGTGCCGTGGTCTTTTACGCCGTCGACCGAGCGGTGTCCTGCTCGCGGCACAGTGGCTGGTCCTGAGCCGAACCCCCGGACAATCTCCATTCGCATATCTGCACGCACTAATCTAGACTGCGTTTTTGAACATGACGGGA
>JADFKZ010000014.1 GCA_022564665.1 Planctomycetota bacterium
CCGCAGGTACAAGACCGCACCGGCACTGACGATGGCCACTATGCCCAGGATCAGCGCAATGATGTCTATAATGCCGCCACCGCCTTCTCCCGGTATCCCCGGGGCACCTTCAAGGCCAGCAGGGCCGGCGGGTCCGTCCGAACCGGCTGAGCCGGCGGGGCCGGGCTCACCGGGGTCGCCCTTGCCGCCACTGGCCCCTGCGGAGCCGGCAGCACCGGCAGTACCAGCGGCGCCTGTGTCTACCTTGTCGCCCTTGTCGCCCTTTTCGCCCGGCGCGGCCATGGCCGCCGTGGTCGGCAACGGAGCGGCTGTAGGCGGCACCGGTATGGCCGTAGCTACGGGCGTACCAGCGGGCGGCGGTACCGGCGTGGGCGTGGCCACAGCACCGCCACCACCACCACCACCACCACCACCGCCGCCGCCGCTTCGGCCACCCTGGTTGAGCGCGCTGGAGAGGTCAAGCTGCGGGGCGTTGTCGAAGTAGGGCGGCTCGAAGAGCAGGTCGCGGATGGGGTAATACTTGATCTGCTTGGCACTCGGCTGGCTCAGCCGCTCCTTGGTGCCGACCTCGACATAGCCGTTGCGGAGCTGCCAGGTGCACGGATCGAGATCCTGGCACTGGTCGAGCACGAGCTCGAGCACGAGCAGGGCGGGCCTGCCGACAACGTCGAGGGTGATCGGGGTCTCGGGGTCGATGCCGAAGCCGATCTTGTCATCGCTGTAGCGGCCGATGATGTTGATCCCGAGGATAGTCTGGAGGTAGTTGAACGTCTCGCGGGCGGGCGTCTCGGCGAACTGCACCGTGAGGTCGGTGTACAGCAGCACGCTGAGCATGTACCCCTTGGAGGTGTTGCTGGACTGGGCCTGGGCCCGCTGCTGCATCACGAAGTTGATCCGCTCCGAGAGGCTCTGCCCGAGGGCGGGGGAGCCGAGCAGCACGCCGAGGCCGACAAGAGCAAGGGTCTTTGATTTCATTGTTGGGTCTCCGCAGATCATTCTCGCCAAGTGACAGGTGGCCGGGCGCACACCAACCTGCTCCACCAAGACAGGCAAACCATACTCGCCGGTCCGACATTTCCTCGAATTTTGACGCCCGAGCGGCCTGAAGGTTCCCCGGTTGGGGTATGCCGCCGGCATGAGTCGGAATCCGGACAGCCATGAGTATATTCGCACCTTCATAAGGATCCCAAGGATCTTTGGTCCTGTTGTGGATTTCCCCGGGCCATGGCATCGAGGCTCATGAGCGTCTCCGCGGCCGTAAGCAGCCCAAGGGCCTGAGCGGCAACGGGCTGGTCGGCGTCCCACGGCGATGCCCTGACACCACCGAGGGCCCGCGCGGGGTTCTTGAGGGCCCAGACCGACGGTTTCCGGACGGCCAGCTGTATCAGGAAGCGGATTGTCTTGAGGTGACGGCCGAGGGCGAGCTGGGCCTCGGCGGGTGGCGTGAGGCGGCGATCACGCACCATGGTGGCCAGGTACGCGGCGGGCCGGAGGGTCTGGGCGTCTGCGATGAACCGGTTGCCGGCGGTCAGGGCGAACCCACCGGCCAGGTCCGGCGGGCCCGGTCGGGCGGGTGTGCCGATGCGGCTGGCGTCCAGGAACTCGCGAAGCCTCTTGAGGGTCTCGATGCGGGCAAGTGGCCGCGCGCTCGCCTCGGCAAAGTCCGACTCCGCCCAGCCCAGCCAGGGCAAGAGCGTCACCCGCTTGTGCTCGGGAACCGAGTCCCAGGCGGTGTCGATGGCGGCGCGAACGGTGGCCGGAGCAAGCCCTGGGGTTTCTGTTTTCAGAAGCAGGCTCAGGGCGGCGGCGATCATGGCGTTGCCGTGAGCGGTGATCGTTTTGGCCCCGTCAGCCTCGACGAACCCCTCGTTGACTGTGAACGCTTCCACGACGCGGCTGGCTGCCTTGGAGACGAGCCAGTTGCAGTCGGCGTCTAGCTTCTGAACCTCGATCCCCGCGTGCACGATTGCCGCCGCGACCACTGCGCTTGCCAGGGGGTCCTCCTCACTTGGGGCGACCCTCCTGAGCTGGTGGAGGATTCGGTGGCCGGCCTCTGCTGCCCGCGTTGAGATCTGAGCGTCCACACCCGGTGTGCGGCCGAAGCGTGCGAGCGCAAAGGCGACCAGCGCCTGCTCGAGCGGCGGGGCGATCAGCGGGTCATATCTGTCCGCCACCGGCCGGTAGGTGCCCATGACGCCGACGGGGTCGCGCAGCGGTGATTCGGAGACGATGAGGTGGTTGGCGATCCCGTCGGCAAGGGCTGCAATCGATTGAGCATCCACCTCCTTCTCGGCCACGATCCGATCGCCGCGAAAAGTCTCAAAGGGCAATCGATCAGGGAGGGTTTGGGCCAGGTGCGTCGACCGGAAACGGTACATCGATATGTCATGGAGGCTGGTGAGCTGGGGCAGAGACATGGGTGCCAGCCCGAGCTTGGTCGCCAGCGGCCTGAGCAGCCGTTCGACGCGACCGGCCATGTTGCGTGCCCGGAGCTGGGCGGGAAAGAGCATGGCCCACCGCGAGCCGCGGCGGATGGCCACGCCGTCGAGTCCAGGCGCCAGTTGGTCGGCGATCTCCTTGAACGTTCTTCCCAGTATCGGCAGGGGAGTTCCGGCGATCTCGAGCTCCAGCGTCAACGACCGGCCCACCTGCTCCCGAAGCTCAGGCGGCAGGTTTGAGACGGCCGGATCTGCCAGCACAGCGCCCAGGGCGCGACCCGCCGCCCGGCGGACCGCCAGCTCGCTGCCGCCGGCGTCAACACCGGTTCCCAGGACGCGTCCCCGACGGCGCAGGATCACACAGACCCCGCTCGCTCCCCGCAGCCGTACGCTGGCTTCGGGCTCATCCGGCTGCGGCAGGTCAAAGGCGTCGACCCACCCCCGCAGAGTTGCGTAGGCCTCAACCACGTCGCCCGGGTCCGGCATTGTGGGTTCGCCGGGCCCCGCCCCGACCACAAGACACCCGACCATAAACGACCCAATCGTGGTGAGAACGCCACGGACTATGTTGCGTTGGGGTGACATCCCTGCAGGTTCGGGTATGAAATCCTGGCTCAGAATCGCGTTGGGGACGTCGCAACCGCACTTTCGCGGGCTCGGCACGCCGTTTGAATCCTAGTGCTCTCGGTCAAGGGAAAAAAGGGAGAACCGACCGATGCTTATGCGACGTCTCTTGGGTGTCACCGAGCAAAGAAAACGCCTGGCGCTGCTTACACTACTGACGTTCGTGAGCTTGTGCTGAGGGGGGGCAGGTGCCGATAATGAGCGCACTTTGCGTCAAACGTAGCGGCTGATTGAATCGGCCGCGTAGCCGCCAGAGCGAAGCAACGTCCGGTCAGCCGCCGCGAATGAATTCGCGGCGGCGTACGAAAGCGAGTGTCGGCCTGGAGGGCGTACGGAGCGCTCAAGAAAGTCACCGCGAGGCCGCTACGGAGCGCTCAGGCGAGGCGCCCGATCAGCGGCGGTGGCTTTTTCTTGCCGAGAGCCAGCGAAGAGGGCTTTCGGCTATGACGGGAAGCGACATCAGCTGCCTCCGTCATTTCCCCTACAGCTCAATCTTGTCCGTGCCCAGCGCGCCGTGCTCATCGAATCCGCCCTTGATCGGTGCCGGTGGCTCCTGGGCGGCCGCATCGTCATCCGCCGCCTCATCGGGGAGTTGGGCCCGCTTGAGGCTCAAGCCGATCTTTCGCTCGGTGGTGTCCACCCGCAGGATCTTCACGTCCACCTCATCGTCGGGTTTGACGACGTCCTGTGGCGTGTCGACCTTCTCGTCTGAGAGCTCGGAGATGTGCAGCAGGCCCTCAAGGCCTTCCTCGAGCTCGACGAAGACACCGAAGTTGGTGATCTTGGTCACCTTGCCGTGGACCACCATGCCGGGCTTGTAGGCCCCGGGGATCGCGTGGAGCCACGGGTCTTCTGTCAGCTGCTTGAGTCCCAGACCGACACGCTGCTTCACTTGGTCGATGTCCATGACCAGGCACTTGATGACGTCGCCCTTCTTGAACTTCTCATTGGGGTGCGAGATCTTCTCCGTCCAGGAGATGTCCGAGACGTGTAGCAGCCCGTCAATCCCGGGCTCAATCTCCACGAACGCACCGTAGTTGGCGAGATTGCGGACGATGCCGTCGATGATCGTGCCCGGCGGGTATTTTTCGGCGACAAGCTCCCATGGATTGACCTCGGTCTGCTTTATGCCCAGCGAGATCTCGTGCTTTTTCTTGTTGATGTCCAACACGACGACCTCGACCTCATCCTCTACATTCACCAGCTCGCTGGGGTGATTGATTCGCTTGGTCCAGGACATCTCGGAGATGTGAACCAGCCCCTCGATCCCCTCCTCCAGCTGCACGAACGCACCGTAGGAGACGAGGTTGACCACCTTGCCCTTGATCCGGGCCCCGACGGGGTACTTCTCCTCGATCGACTCCCAGGGTGAAGCTTCCAACTGCTTCAGGCCCAGAGCGATCTTCTCCTTGTTGCGGTCGATGGTGAGGATTTTCACCCGGATCTCGTCGCCAATCCTCACCACCTCGCTGGGATGGCTGATTCGTCCCCAGCTTATGTCGGTGATGTGCAGCAGGCCGTCGAGCCCGCCCAGGTCCACGAAGGCGCCGAAATCTGCGATGTTGGTCACCGTGCCCTTGATGATGTCGCCCTCTGACACGTCCATCAGGAGCTGATGCTTCGCCTGCTCCCGTTCCTTTTCCATGAGCCGCCGGCGGCTGATGACGATGTTGCGGCGCTCTTCGTCCACTTTGAGGATTACGGCCCGGATCGTCTTGCCGATGTAGGCGCCGATGTCGCTGGGCCGGCGGATATCCACCTGCGACGCGGGCAGAAAGACCGGCACGCCGATATCGACGAGGAGTCCGCCCTTGATCTTGCGCATGCACTTGCCCTCGACGACGTCGTCCTCCTTCTTTGTCTCGAGTATCTTCTCCCAGCCGCGAATGCGATCCGCCTTTCGCTTGGAAAGCCTCACCGTTCCCGTCTCGTCTTCGAGTTCCTCCAGGTAGACCTCGACGACGTCACCGATCTTCAGACCGTTGTAGTCGTCGAATTCGGTCTTGTTGACGAGGCCTTCGGACTTCAGTCCCACGTCGACGACCACGTCGTCACCGGCCTTGCCGACGACGCGCCCACTGAGGATGTTGCCCCGCTGAAAGTTCTGGATGTCTTCCTGCAACAGGCTGTCCATATTGCCCGTGGCGACCGTCTCGCCCAGTGCCTGGCGGATCAGATCCTCGACTTCCTGAGCGTCGACGCCGATTTCTTCGATGAGGTTGTAGTTGACCATTGTTCTGACGTGTGCGGAGGGTGAACACCGACTGCGGCCACGGAGCCGCCGCCGCGATATGAACCGCAGTATAGCGCACGTTGCGTCAAAGCGTAGCGGCCGATTGAATTGGCCGCGTAGCCGCCAGAGCGAGTGTGCGGCCCGCAGCCCGGAGGGCTGCCGAACAAGAGCGGCCCCGCAGCCCGGAGGGATGCTGAACAAGAGCGGCCGCGACGCCGCTACGAAGCGCTCGAAACAGCCTTCGCCCCCCTGTCGGCCAAGTTGTCTGACAACCCAAGCCTACCCTGCAGCGGGGGGCTGGATGGGGGGGCCGTCGGCGAAGTGGGCCTCGCTGCCCCGCCCGTGGGCCGCATGTCGCATCGCCACGAACCCCGACGCCCCGATAACGGTGAGGGCCAGACACAGCGCCAGCGTCCAGGCGCCGCTGCCGGCGTCGAGTGCTTCGAGGATCTCGTAAAGGCTCACGCCGATCACCGGCGCTAACAGCCCCCGGATCCCGGTCAGCATCATGTGCACGCCCATGTACTGCGACGCCCGCTGGGCGGGGGCGAAGTCGTGGTGGCCGAGGTTCCAGGCGAGCACGCCTCCCCCGTAGGCGAATCCTTTGACGATTGCCCCAAGCCACAAGAGCGTTGGCTCGACAGCGAGCACGCCCCACAAGAGCAGGCCGGTCGAGAGCACAAACGACCAACTGTGGATCGATCGAAACCTCACCACATGGACGCGATCCAGCAGGCGGGACCACAGAGGGATGCTCAACGGCATCAGCAAGGTCGGGATGGCGGAGACGATCAGTATCGCGGTCAGCGGCGGCATCCCGAATCGATCGTTGAGCATGATCACCAGCGGCCCGGTGACCATGAGATTGCCGGCTCCGAAGATGAAAGTGCACGTCATGTAACGGCGGAAGAGAGAGTCCTCCAACAGCACCCACCGCAGCTTCAGCGGGTTGATGGGCGATCCCCGCATGCCGCCGTCCGCTCTCTCGGCCCGCAGCAGAGCGCGGTGACCGCGGACGCCCAGGCCGCTGTACACCCATGCCCCCGCCAGACCCACCACCGCCGCCACCGGAAAGAGCAGGCGAAACGCCCCCTCATCGGCCGTCATGGCGAGCCCGATGCCCGCAGCGGCAAGGGTCATGGCCAGGGCCTGGACCGTGGCCAGCTTCCCTGCCAGGCTGGCGCGGACGCGGCGCGGGTAGTTCGCGCGCCACACCGTGGAGCGCAGCGCCACCACCCCGGTCCAGCACATCCGTGCGACGACGACACCCGCGGTGAAGCCCAGCAATCCGATCGGTGTCGCAGGTGCGACGGCAATCAGGGCGACGCAGACTGCCACCGTGACCTGAAGCGCCACCAGAAACCGGATCTTGGGCCGACCGTGGCTGGCGGCCGCCCAGAGAAAGCTCGCCACGTTGGCGAACGCAGGTGATCCGACAAGGATCGCCACCGCGAGGTTGAGCCAGCGGGGGTGGACGCTCGCGGAAAAGACCGTCTTGGCGATCACCGCGACCACACCACCCTCTAGGGCGCCAAGCATCAGCGGCAGCAGACACCAGGCGCCCAGCTCGCGGCCGTAGTGGGCGCGCAGCAACAGCGGCAGCGTTCGGGGATGGAAGGAAGCGATGGCCCGTCCCACCTTGTCGATGGCCAGCTGCAGCGGACTCACGGCCAAGGATTGGCGGCAGGGGCGATCCGGACAGGCCAAAAAGAAGACGGCCGATCAGATCGGCCGCCGTTTGCGCTGGGTGGTGGGGCCATTCCTACCGTGGGTTGCCGCTGGTATAGACGATCGGAAGCGGGCTCAGCCGGCTTGGGCGATCCGTGTAGAACGTCCGGCCGAGGTCGTCCATGAGCAACCGCGCGTTTGTGTTGTTGGTGACGGCGAGATGACGGTTGGCGTCGTCGGAAGTATCGATCGTCCCTCGCAGCTCGGGGGTGAGGCTGTGGCGGATGGCATAAAAGCTCACGTCATTCGGATCGTACTGGCATCCGGCGGCGAGGGCGGTGAGCATCGTGGCGGCACACAGCTGAGCGAACGTCGTCGTCTTCTTCTTGTTCACTTGGTTCTTCTGGTTCTTCATGGGTTCTTCGTTGGTAAATGACTCCCGGTCACCGACGGGCCGCGCATCGCGGGGGCGTATTGATACACAGAGATGTATTATGAGGGAATCTCCGTATCAATCCATGGGAAAGTTCCCAGCAGCGGGCAAAAACTTCCGCAGGAGCCAAAAAACGCCTCCCCTGCAATGGTCTCATGCGGTACCGTAGACCCGACGGCGTTCGACCCCCTCGGGCTCGCTCTGTGAAGCGGGCAGATTTGCTCGAGCCTACTAAACCCCGAGGGATCGTCGATCTGCGGCGATGGCCATGCCTCCTTCGAGTGGACGGTCGGGACCGACAGAAGGCGAGCCCACCTTGTCTTGGGGTTCGAGCAACACCCGCTTGGCGGGAGGAATCCTGCCGTGAGCAGCCCGGAGGGGTCGGGTGCCGTCGCTGTTGGGGCTGTCGGCTATCGGCCCTCGGCTGTCGGCAAGAGGGACCAGACCAGTTCCTGTTCACCTCCGGCCGACAGCCGATAGCTTCCTCTTACAGCTTTCTCGCGGTCTCACGGAACTGCGTCGACATTGCTTGAAGCGACTCCGGGATCACCCGGAGTTGGCCGACGACCGTGATGAAGTTGGTATCGGCGCTCCACCGCGGCACCAGGTGCGCGTGAAGGTGCTCCGGAACCCCGGCCCCCGCCGCCCGGCCCTGGTTGATGCCGGTGTTGATCCCCTGGGGGTGGAGGGTTTCCTCGATCAGCTGGGTGGCCACCTCGATGAGCCGCCAGAAGGCGGCGCGTTGTTTGGGAACGTAATCCAGCAGCGTTGGTCGCGGCTCGCCCAGCGCAACCAGCAGGTGCCCCCCGGCATAGGGATAGCGGTTCAGGAGCACGATGCCGTGCTCATTGCGATAGACGACGTGGTGCTCCTCGTCCTTCTCGGAGTGGTTGAAGTACTCGACGAGGAAGGGCACCGGCACCAGCTCCGGATCGCCGAGCGTCTGGGCCCGGCGAGTGAGCTGGCGAAGGTAGGCCATCCGCCAGGGTGCCCAGAGGTTGTCGTTGTTCATGGCGGCACCTCCACCTGCGGCCGGCGGGGATCGGACCAGTCGATGTGGAACCATTTGTCAGTCGGCTCATCGAGACGCTGGAAAGTGTGGGCGCCGAAAAAATCACGCTGCGCCTGCAGGAGCGCGGCGGGAAGCACGGGGCATCTGTAGCCGTCGTAGTACGCCAGCGTCGAGGCGAGGGCCGGGCAGGGCACGCCGATCGTCGCCGCCTTTGCCACGGCGGTGCGCCAGTTGGATTGGCGCGACGCGATCTCGCCGGCGAAGTACGTATCGAGCAGGAGGTTCGCCAGGCCGGGCTGCCGGAGATAGGCCTCCGTAATCTTGTGGAGAAAGACGGCCCTGATGATGCACCCGCCCCGCCAGATGCGCGCGATCGAGCCGAAGTCGAGCGTCCAGCCGTAGGCGGCCTGCCCCGCCCGCATCAGCGCGAATCCCTGCGCATAGACACAGATCTTCGCGCAGTAAAGAGCATCGCCGATCGCCTCGACGATCTGCTCGTCGCCGGTTGCCCCGTTGGCGGCGGGTCCGGCGAGCAGCTTGGAGGCGATAACGCGCTCCTCCTTGGCGGCGCTCATCGCGCGGGCAAAGACCGCTTCGACGATCGACACGGCGGGGGAGCCGAGCTGAAGCGCGTTGGTTGCGGTCCAGGTACCCGTGCCCTTCATCCCGGTCGAGTCGAGAATGACATCGACGAGGGGCGCGCCGGTGACCGGGTCCGACTGCCGGAGGATGTCGGCGGTGATCTGTATGAGAAAGCTCTCCAGCTCGCCGCGGTTGAACTCGGCAAAAAGATCGCCGATCTCGCTGGGCCGGTGGCCCGTGAGAGTACGCAGCAGGTGGTAGGCCTCGCCGATCAGCTGCATGTCGGCGTATTCGATCCCGTTGTGGACCATCTTGACGTAATGGCCGGCCCCGTCGGGTCCGATGTACGCGGCGCAGGGCTCGCCGCCGGTGACGGGTCGGCCCGGCGCAGCGTCCTCGATCGGCGTGCCCGTGGTTGGGTCGACCTTTGCAGCGATCGCCTCCCAGATCGGTCGCAGACGTGCCCACGCTTCCGGCGCACCTCCGGGCATGAGCGAGGGACCGAAGCGGGCGCCCATCTCGCCGCCGGAGATCCCCGATCCGAAGAAGGTGAGTCGCCCTCGGTAGTCGCGTTCGCGGCGGATGGTGTCCGTAAAGAGACTGTTGCCGCCATCGACGGCGATCGTCTCCGGACCCGCCCCCGCCTGGATCAGCTGCTCGCACACCATGTCGACGGCGGGGCCGGCATTGACGAGGATCACGACCACTCGCGGGGATGTGACCGCTGTGACGAGTTCCTGAAGCGTCCGGCACGCGAGAATCCCCCCGCCCGAGGGGAACGGATCGCTCCCGTGCGTGTCGATGAAGCGGTCTGTGACCGAGGTCGTCCGGTTGTAAACCGCCACTTCAAAGCCGTGGTCGGCCATGTTCAGGATGAGGTTCCGCCCCATCACCCCCAGGCCGATGAGGCCGACATCGCACGTTGCGGTGGAAGACATGGATGTTGGCTATCGGCTACGGCTATCGGCTCGGAGTGATGCGAACGGCGATGATACAGTATTGTCGTGGCTTGGCCTGGTTCCCTTCGTCGATCTCTTGATCATGTGCGGCCGCTACAGCCTGGAAGCAAAGTCTAAGGAAATCGTGGAGGCGTTTGCTCTGTCCGAGGCGATCGCCATCACCCCGCGGTACAACATTGCGCCAACGCAGACGGCGCCGGTTGTGCGTCTTGATCGGGAGACGGGCGGCTGCCGTCTCGACATGATCAGGTGGGGGCTGACGCCGCGCTGGGCCAAGGGGCCGAGGCCGATCATCAACGCGCGGTCTGAGACTATTGCCCAGAAGCCCTCGTTCCGTTCGGCGTTCCGCCGCCGCCGGTGCCTGGTGCCCGCCACGGGGTTCTTCGAGTGGCAGAAGCTGGGGTCGGCCAAGCAGCCTTTTTACATTCGGCTCCGCGATCGGGGGGTATTTGCATTTGCCGGAATCTGGGATCGGTCCGAGTCCGGCGACGGCGGGCAGGTGGAGTGCTTCGCCATTCTTACCACCACGCCCAACCGCACCATGGCGCCGATCCACAACCGCATGCCGGTCATTCTGGACCGCGCCGCATACGGGCGGTGGCTTGATCAGGAGGTGGAGTCCGCTGAGCCGCTTGCGGATCTCCTGGGATCCGCTTCCGATGATCTTCTTGAGGCGTATCCGGTCTCGAGCCGGGTGAACAGCCCCGCTCACGATGACGCCGAGTGTGTCCGGCCGCTGGTAGAGTAGTGGCTGTCGGCTAGCGGCTCCCAACACCCAACACCAACAACGAAAGGAGATCCCATGCCCACTGCAACAGTCGTCAACACCTTCGAGATCGGCAAGGCCACGCTCGAGTTGGCACGGCGGTCGACGCTCAAGCTCGTCGCCGACATCCCCGCCGAACATCACTGCCACCAGCCGGTTCCAAAGGCCAATCACGCCACGTGGGTGCTCGGCCATCTGGCCAACACCGACAACTTCTTTCTCACCTCCCTGGGCGGGCGCGACCCCGTCATCGACAAGTCGTGGGGCGATCTTTTCGGCATGGGCTCGGAGCCGACCGGCGATCCTGGACGGTATCCCTCGTTGACGGAGGTCAAGGCGGGCTGCGAGCGGGCGCGGGCGGCGCTGATCGACTGGTTTGCGTCAATGGATGATCAAAAGCTGCAATCACCGCTGCCCGATCAGATGAAGGGCTTCGCGCCCAACTACGCCGGCGTCATGGGCACGCTCGCCTGGCACGAGGGGCTGCACGCCGGACAGCTCTCGGCGGTCCGGCGGAGCCTGGGACTGCCATATGCGCTGGAAGTGTGAAGAAGTCAACGATGCACCGCGGAAGAAGAAGCTGTCAGCTATCAGCCGTCAGCCGGAGAAGAGGCGTCGGCTGTATTTTCCTGCTGAGAGCCGAGAGCCGATAGCCGAGAGCCGACATCCGCCGCCTCGATCCACCAATCCTTGGGCGGCGCCTCCGGCCTGTTGCTCTTCCGCACCCTGAGCGGGACCGTGAATTGTCCCGCCCAGTATCCCGAGGCGGCACCCGCCCGCACGGCCAGGCCCGGGTCGCCTCTGACCACCATCCGCCAGCGGCCGTCGGTGTCGTTGGCCTCCGGAAGCAGCGCGTCGTCTTCGTATTCGACACGCCACCCGATGCCGCGGTCAGTCGGCTCCCCGACACCGGCCATCCACCACAGATCGAGCCGTCGGGCCAGCGTGTCGTCGTGCATGATCTCGACGCGGGCCCCGATGGCGATGCCCTCAAACTCGGCGATCCTCGTTTCGTTGACGTCAAACCGTACGCGGAGCGGCTCCTGGCCGCTTTCCCATTTTACCACTCCTTGGCTGAACGCCGCGCGCACCGCCTGATCGAGGCGTTCTTCGGTGACGGACTGAATCGTCTTTTTGAGCGATCCCTCGATCTCGATGGCCACGTCGAACGTGTGCCGCTGCACAGGCTCCCACGCGGCGCCGGCCGCCGGGCCGCGTCGCTCTACGACAACGTCGAATCCGGCTGGTGATGCAAACGGGGCTGTGCCCGGTGGAGTCTCGATGACCAGCGGAAACGGACGCGTCTCCCATCCTCCGTGGCGGTTGACGACGATCGTCTCCGCATCGGGTGGTGCTTTGGGGGTCAGCCGTACCCGGCACGCTGTTGTGGCGGGCCACCACCAGTGCCGCAGAGTCAGGTCGAGGCACACAGGAGCTCCGGCGGGCCATGAGCGATCGCTTTGAAGGTTCACCCACGCCGGCAGACCCAGCAGCATGCCGCCGAGCTCTCCCGGCGCGCTGCTTTGGCCTTGATCGAGCAGCGGGCCGTACTTGCGCTGCCATATCGGGGTCACCGGCGGGGCTCGCCAGTCGCCCCGGACACAGCGTCCCACGAGCATCCGCCATTGGCTGTCGGTGAGCTTTCTCCGCTGCGCCCGGGAGAGCAGCTCCCGGGTCAGGAGGTTCTCGTCGCCGACCAGCGGAAGGCCCAGAATGATGACCCTGGTCGGAACCATCGACATCCAACCGCGCTGCCGGTTCTGCTCGATGGTCCAGGCCACACCCAAAGCGGCGGCGAGCGCCGCCAGCATCGCGGCCGTCAGGCGGCGGCGGTTCCTGAAAAGGCTCCGCTCAGTGTTCGCGGTGTGGCCGCATTCCGGGCAGGTCCTCCCCGACGAAAAGGACAGGTCGTACCAGCACCGCGGGCACCGCCGTCGCCCGCGGGCACGATCGCCGAACAGCCCCCACCAGGTCACGGCCAGACACGTCCCCAGGAACAGGAGGCCGAGCAGCCAGAAAAGCCAGAAACCCACGTCCGCAACGCTCACTCCACAAGTGTAGCCGACGGGGAAGCCCGGCGCGCTGATGCTCTTATGGATCTCCAACGAATGGTGTGATCACGGCTCGGTGATATGTATTGCAGAAGTGGTTTTCACAACCTCCTGCTAGAACTGTTTCGATCGCTCGGTAGCGGCCTCCGGCCGCACACTTGCTCTGGCGGCTGCGCGGCCTATCGACAAGGCCGCTACGCTTGGACGCAAACTGCGCGAGGCTCTGGCTGACATTGGCCGACGGATCGGTTATGAAACCACTTCGGAACTTTTTCACTTCGTCACTTCGTCGCTTTTCCTGATGTCCCTCCTCACCCTCACCGACGCCCACTGTGCCTATGGCAGCCAGGTTGTGCTTGGGGGCGTGACGGTGTCGATTGAGCCCGGGCAGAAAATCGGTCTGGTGGGGCGAAATGGAAGCGGCAAGACCACCCTCATGAGGATCATGCTCGGCGAGATCGCGGCCGATTCCGGGTCGCGACAACTCAAGCGGGGTGCGCGGGTGGGGTACCTTCGGCAGGAACCATCGTTTGATCCCCGTGAGACGGTCTTCGACGCCGCCGAGGCCGCCTTTGCCGAGGTTCACCGGATGCACAGGAAGCTTCTCGCGGTCTACGAGAAGATGGCCGAGCCGTCCGCCCAGGGGACGGGCGCCGACCTCCAGCGGCTCCTGGCCCAGCAGGCGGCGCTGCAGGGAAGGCTCGAGCAGGCGGGTGGCTACGCGATCAACCACAGGATCGAGGCGAGCCTGAACGGGCTGGGGTTTTCCGACGAGCAGTTCGATCTCCCTACCGGCGCGCTTTCCGGCGGCCAGCTTGCTCGCCTCGCTCTGGCCCGGCTGCTCCTGGAAGCCCCCGATCTGCTGCTCTTAGACGAGCCGACCAACCATCTGGATCTCGATGGGCGCCGCTGGCTCGAAGAGCTCCTGGCGAGGGAGTATCAGAACGCCGTGGTCGTGGTGAGCCATGACCGCTGGTTGCTGGACAGCGTGGTGAGCCGGATCATCGAGATCGACGGCGGCACGCTGCGGAGCTATCCCGGCAACTACTCCGCCTTCGTCGAGATCCGCCGACAGCACAGGGTGACGGTGGCGCGCACCTACCAGAAGCAGCTGGATACGATCCGCCGCGAGGAGGAGTTCATCCAACGGTACAAGGCGGGGCAGAGGGCCAGGCAGGCCCGCGGGCGTCAGAGGCGGCTCGAGCGGTTCCGCGCCCGCGAGCTGATCGAGCCGCCGCGGGATCTTGATGTGATGAAGCTGACCCTTCCCAGGGCGCAGCGCAGCGGCGAAAAGGTCATCGAGGCCGAGGGACTCTCCAAACGCTACGGTGACACGGTGCTCTTTGAAGACGTCGATCTGGCTCTCAGCCGGGGTGACCGCCTCGGCATCATCGGCCCAAACGGCGTGGGGAAAACGACGCTGGTCAACTGTCTGCTGGGGGAGGTGCCTTCCGACAGCGGCTCGGTGCGTCTTGGATCGAAGCTGCGGCTGGGTTATTACCGTCAGCAGTTCGTCGATCTCGATCTGACGCTTCTGGTGTGGCAGTACCTCCAGCGGGTGATCGTCTCGTTGGACGTTCGAGCCCAGGTGCCCGAACAACAGGCGCGGGATCTGGCGGGCGCCTTCCTGTTCTCAGGCGAGCGGCAAGACAAACGGCTCGGCGAGCTCTCCGGCGGGGAGCTGAGCCGGGTTCGTCTGGCCGGGCTCGTGGCGGGCGCCCATAACCTGCTCGTCCTTGACGAACCGACCAACCACCTGGACATTCCGTCGTCGGAGCGGCTGGAGCAGGCACTCTGCAAACAAGGCGGATACGCCGGGACCCTCATGCTCGTCACGCACGACCGCGCGCTTCTGGAGGCGTTGTGCGACGAGCTGGTCATCTTCGACGGCCGCGGCGGGGTTCGGAGGTTCTGCGGCACCTACTCGCAGTGGATGCAGCACAACCGCACGGCTTCTCGCCCCGGCGCGGTCGCCCAGACCGCCGAAGGGGCCCCCCGGAAGACGGACTCCCGCAAGACAGGCCGCCGCCGGGCGCCAAAGCAACCGGCACGCGGGGAGCTTGAGCGGTTGAGCCTGGAGGCGATCGAGGAGCGAATCGAGACGCTCCAGCAGCTCATCAGCGAGATCGACGATGAGTTTCTCGATCCCGCCGTTGGTGCCGATAGATCCCGATCCAAGACGCTGCAGGCCCGGCGTGCCGATCTCGTCGAGCAGCTCGGGCCTCCGGAGGCGGAGTGGGCGCGTCGCGCGAGTGCTGAGAGCTGATCGCTGGACGGCGTCTGCTGCTCAAATGCTCTACCGCTCAATCATGCCCAAGCGGACTGGTTCTCCGGCCCGAGCGTCGGAGCAGTGCAGAATCGCGCACGGTGATTTAGGCGCTTGTCAAGAGCACGGTGCCCGCCAGATCGGTGATCTGCCAGGTCGCCGCGGCCAATACGGCGGCGGTCAACCCGATCGCGTCCATGTGTACGCCCCCGAAGGTCAGTCCCGTGCCGTCAAAGGAGTGCACGTGCTCGATGTGGCCGTTGGCGCGCTCCACCACCTGCAGCTTGTAGGCACTATCCTCGCTGCGGGGCAGGCCCTCGAAGAGCAGGAACGCGCTACCGTCCTCTTTGACGAAGACGTTTGCCCAGGAGGGGTCGCCGCTCTTGGTGGGTGTCAGCGTGATTCGCACGGCGCTGGTGTCCTTGAGGAACTCCGTGATCGTCGGCCCGACGAGCTGGGTGAGCTGCGCGTCGGTGATGTTCATCAGGGCGAGCGTGGCGATCTGCTGGCTGGCGCGGTAGGAATCCGACCACAGGTAGGCTGTGGCCAACAGCGTCCCCGCAAGCACAAAGGACGCGGCCCGCCAGAACTGGCCGGAGGCGGACAGAACTCGCTGGGCCGTCTCGGGCGCCGTGCGGCGCGGCCGGCCGATGGTGGCCAGCGGGGCCAGCTTGGAGGAGTCGGCCTCGATGGCTTTGGCCACGGCAGCCAGCACGCGGTCTCTCAGGGCCGGGTCGGGTTCGTCGATTGGTAAGAGGCTCTCGTCGCTTGCAATCTGGGCCTGCAGCCTCTTGATGTCGTCCTGGACCGTGGCCGGAGCGTGATGAAAGCTCTCGGTGTAGAGGGCACCCTCATACTCGTCCAGCAGGCCGAAGGCGTCCAGGGCAGCAAGCTCCAGGAGTTCTTTAATAGTCATGGATGTGGCGGCGGTCATGGGGTTGGGTACTCCGAAACGGCGGTGGCGGGCGCTGTCTCAATCGTCGCTGCCGACTCATACGGCCCAGTCGGCCTTCGCCCGTTCCCTGAGCCGCGCCAAACCGCGGCTCAGTGCGGACTTGACCGTGCCGAGCGGTGCTTCGAGCTGTACACTCACCTCCCGAAGGGTGAATCCATGAAGATACGCTCGTTCGATAACGACACGCTGTAGTTCGGGAAGTTCGGCGATTCGTTGCAGCAATCGTGAGTTTCTTTCGTCCTCCTGCGGACTGCGGTCGGGTCGATCTTTCGGGTCGGTCTTGGTTCCATCGGCTCCCAGGGTGGAGGTTTTTCCGCGTACTGCGTTGCGCCGGAGCCGATCAATCAGGTGGCGTCTGGCGATGAGCATGACCCATGTCACCAGCTTGGCCCGGCGCGGGTCGTATCGGTCGGCCGTCTGCCAGAGTCGAATGAATATCTCCTGAACCGCATCCTCCGCCTCGTCGCGGGTGGGAAGGAGCTGCCTGGCCACCTTGTACACGAGGGAGCCGAATCGATCATACAACTCAGCTACGGCGCCCTCATCGCCACCGGCGGCGCGGTGCATAAGCAACCAGTCCTGCTGGTTCATCCAAACACTCCTCTCCCTACCTTCCTGAGTCTATCCGCATTGGCCATGGTGAAGGTTCCCGGGCGTCGGCAACTCCGCCTTGTAGTGGCTGAGGCGGATCGATTTCCGCCCAATCTTGGCCAGTTCCCAAAAACCGCACCTTTTTTGCTCGTATATCCCCCATATTCGGTATATTTTGGCAGGTAGGGGAAGGATTGATCTACCAGTTCCTCTCGCTGGTGACAGAGGCCGCAATGGAGGTCGTGCACGGCGAGACGACGACAGCAAAGGGGGCGGATTCCGCGTGAGTCGCGAGGCAGCCAGGCGACGAATCTGGGCGGAAGTGGGGATGGAGCCGAGCGTGCGTCAGGCTCCAGATGTGGTGCCGCCGGTTTCGCGGTGCAGGACGGTGGGGTTCAGCCTCATTGAGTTGTTACTTGTGCTGGCGGTGACGCTGCTGATCACCTCCCTGCTCCTTCCCGCTCTCAGCAATCTTCGGGAGAGTGCTCACCGGCTCATTTGCTCGTCCAACTTGCGCCAGGTGGGCCTTGCGATGGTGATGTTCGCCGATGACCACAATGGTTCGCTTGCCCCCAGCGAGTACGGGAAGCCCGACGGCGACAAGCAGGAGATGATGGCGGCGCACCGCGGCATGCACCCGGACAACTGGGAAGGGCTGGGGTGGCTTTACAAATGGCGATACTGCGACGCGCCCGAGGTTTTCTACTGCCCGAGCCATACGGGCAAGCACCCCTATGAGTTGTACAAGGACCTCTACTGGCTCTACCGGTGCTGCGAAACCGCACGTCCGTCGATCTATACCAATTACCACTATGCTGGAGACATCGATTGGGAGACCGGCGTCAGGCGCAATCTCGCCAAGGATCCGTCGCTGGTGATCGCGATTGACGGTCTGCGCACCCTAAGCGACTACAATCACCGCACTGGGGTAAACGTGCTCAGCGGTGATACCTCGGTGTACTGGCGGGAGGACGCCTCGACCAGACAGGTGGCCAAGCTGCTGGCCGCGAGCAAGGCCGACGGCGGTCAAATGCCGCCGGACTACAAGAAGATCTGGAAGCTCCTCATGAAGCACAAGTGAGCGCCCGCCGGCAGCTGCTAGCTGCACTCCGTTATCACTTCGTCACTTCTTGACCACGTCGACGACTTGCACTCGGTGCCGCCCCGACTTCGGGTCCAAGAGCGTGTAGCCGGTGGCCCGCAGGCGCTCGCCGAGCAGGCTGTGATCGAGATGGTACAGCGGCAGGCGGCGCGGATAGCTGGCGGCGTAGCCGGCGCCTGACTGCTCGTAGGCGTGCTCGAGCGAGGGGAAGATCAGCTTCAGTGCGGCGGAGCCGCGCGTGAGGTTGAAGTCACCGATCGCAATGTCGGGGGGCGGCCCGGCAGCCTCATCCAGCAGGCGCCGCAGCCGGCGGGCCATTGCCATCCGCGGCCTGCCCGGGTCTGACGGCAGATCGATCGCGAAGAGCCTGATCGTCACGCCCAGCACATCGGCGGCGTCGAGCTCGAAGAGGGCCACGTGCAGCTCGTCGCTACAGATCAGCGGTCGGGCCTCGAGAATCGGCAGGCTCGAGAATAGGGTGAAAGGAAAGATGGTTATGTTCTGGCGGTCAGGCGAGAGCGATTCCAGGAATCCCTTACGTCGGCGTGCGTGAGGGGCGTTGGTCAGAATCACCAGATCACAGTCGACCTCCCGCAGCAGATCGTCGGGCAACTCATCGCGGTCGCAGGTCCAATGCACGATCCGCAGGCCCTCGGCGGACGCCGCGCGGGTGAGTAAGCGGTGCTCGATGAACCCGAAGTAAAAGCCGACGGCCAGGCCGACCGCCGCCCAGAGGGCAAGCCGCCGCCTGCGTAGCCCGGGCATGCCTTCGGGGCGGACGGCAGCGAGCAGTCCACATATGACCGCGGCCAAGGCGGCCGGCGTGGGGATCCACAGCAGCCACTGGCTCCACCCGTAGCGGTCTGAGAGAATGCGACCGGCAAGCCAAGCGAGAAGTGTCACCGTCGCGCCCACGGTGGCCAACGCGCCGAGGATTCTCAAAGGCTGTGACAATTTCATGGGGTGACGAAGTAACGAAGTGGGCGGGCGAGGAGGCGATGAAGGTCCGCCCCGGCCCCAGCCGTGCCAGCCAGGACGCCAAGCGGCGTGAAACTCCGAAGCCCCAAAGGCTCAGCTGCGCAGGCCCACAGCCGCGCCCGGCCAAAGCCGCGCCGGCAGGACGCCAAGCGGCGCAAGGACATAGACGCCAAGCGGCGCGAGAACACGGATTCCAAGCAGCTGACAAAAAGGAAGTGACGGATCAACGGGGTCACGTTCACGGCCTGAAGGGAAAGAACATCGGCGCGACCAGCGTGCAGATGATGGCGAGCAGTACCGTCAGCGGCGCCCCGAGCCGGGCGTAGTCCAGGAACCGGTAGCCCCCGGGGCCGTAGACCATCAGGTTCGTCTGGTAGGCCACCGGCGACATGAAGCTCGAGCCGGCCGCCACCATCAGGCAAAAGACGAACGGCTCCGGGTTGACGCCGATCGCCCCGCCGGCACCCAGGCCGCGGGCCGTCGCCATGGCAATGGGGAACATGAGCACCGCCGCGCCGTTGTTGGTGATCAACTGGCAGGAGATCGCCGTGAGCATGAAGATGACAAAAAGCATCGCATGCGGGTTCTCAGACACGCCGACGCCCTTACAGGCAGCCATGATGTATGTGGAGATGCTGCTGGCCGCACCGGTTGCCGTCAGCGCCTCGCCCAGCCCAAGGGCGGCACCGATCACGATGAGGACCTGCCAGTTGATCGAGCTTCGGGCGACCGTTCCGGTGACGCATCGCGTCACCACCATCGCCATCGCGCAGAACAGGGCGGCGGTCACAGGGGGCGTGCGCGTGGCGGTCAGCAGGAATACGAGCGCCCCGAGAATTACCAAGGCGACCCAGGAGCGCTCGTGGCGGATCGGCCTCGTTCCCTCCACCCTCGAGACCAGGTAGAAGTCGCCGCTGTTGCGATACGCCTTGACGAATCCCGCGTGGGTGTCCAGGAGCAGGGTGTCCCCCGGCTGGAGGGTGATGTCGCCGATCTTGGTGTTGATGTGCTGGCCGTCGCGGTAGACGGCGATGATTGCCGCGTTGTAGACGGTCCGGAACTGCGACGTTCGGACGGTTTGCCCGACCAACGGGGAGTTGCGGCTCACAACCGCCTCCACCAGCGTGCGTTGCTGCCGGTCGGCGGCGACCTTCTCGACCTGGTCCGTGGCCGGTTCCAGTCCCCGGATTTTGCGGAGGTCGACGACCGATTCCAGGACACCGACAAAACCGAGGCGATCGCCGGACTGCAGACGCTCATCGGGTCCGACCGCGGGCAGAACGTTGCCACGTCGCTCGATCTGGGTTACGTAGAGTCCGGTAAGGTGGCGGAGGCCCGCCTCCTCGATCGTCTTGCCGACGATGGGTGACTCCGGCCTGACGATCATCTCGACCTGATACTTCCGGGCTTCGGGCATGGCGATATCGGCGGGCTTCCGGGTCGGCAGGAGCCAACGGGACAGAAGCAGGATCAAGGCGATGCCCGCCACCGTGGTGGGGATCCCGAGGCAAGCGATGCCCCAGAACTGGGTCTGCGGCGAGGGTTCGGTGACGCCAAGCGCGCCCAGCCAGGGGGGATTGCTGCGCAGGTACTGGAGGTACAGCAGCATCACGGTGATGTTGGAAGCGGTTCCGATGTAGGTGATCTTGCCTCCAAGGATCGCGGCGAAGCTCAGCGGCATGAAGAGCTTTGAGGGGCTGATCTGGAGCTTGCGAGCCCAGTCGCTGATGATGGGCAGGTACATGGCCACGATGGGGGTGTTGTTCATGAACGCGCTCATGAAGGCCACCGGCGCCATGAGCCGCAGTTGCGCCCCGGTAATCGTCTTGGGCCGGCCCAGGACCCGCTGGGCGATCATCTCCATCCCGCCGGTCTCCTGGAGGCCTGCCGCTACCACGAAGAGCGCCGCGATCATGAGGACCGCGGGATGGGCAAACCCCCGGATGGCGGGGCCTATCTGAAGAATCGTCCCCAGGTCGAGCAACTGGCCCAGCACGAAGTCGCCGACGAGCAGCAGGGTCAGGCCGCCGACCATTGCCACATCGGCGCCGATCCTGTTGGTGACGAGCGCGGCGATGATCAGCGCAATGGTGCCGACGGTGAACCACGCTTCAAGGGACAATGCTTCAAGGGGCATGGAGCGGCCTTGCTTGGACAGGGAACGACGAAGTTAGATAGCCGGGTTCGGGGTTCTAGGTTCGGGGTTCAAGCACACAAACGCGCACTTTGATTCTACGTTGCGTTGCTATTGCGGCGCTGATGCGAGGTCGAGGTCCCGAATCGCGTCGATGATCATCCCGTGGATGTGGCCGGAGGCGCATACGATTCCGCGGTTGGCCTCGAGCCTTTGGCCGTGGGTGAAATCGAGCCGGGCGCCGGCGATGTCCGAGACAACCGCCCCCGCCTCCTCGGCGATCATCATCCCCGCGGCGTGGTCCCAGATTTTCTCCACGTAGCTCTTGTGTGTGGGCATCCGCAGGTAGGCGTCTGCCTGCCCCCGGGCGACCACGGCGTACTTGCACTGGCTGTCGAGTCGGGCGTAGTCGATCGCCAGCCCGAGGTCTTGCGCCACCCGCTGAAGCACCCGCCGGCTGTGGTCGTTTCGGGAGTGCGCCGCCTCGACTGATTCACACACCGTCAACGCACCCGGCGCGTGTGACCGCGCCCGCACCGGGACCTCCTGGCCCTTTGACTCATGGTCAGGCCACTGGCCCGTACCGCACCCGACCCGGGCGGCGTAAATCGTGCCGTGGGGGCCGGGATGATCAAAAGGGTGGTCCGTCTGAAGCGGCAGGTTCGGGCACCCCAGCACACCGAGCACCACTCGACCGGCTTCGATGAGCGCTAAGGCGATGGCGTACTGCTGGCCGCGGAGGAACCCCTTGGTTCCGTCAATGGGGTCGAGTGTCCAGTACGCCTCGGCGGAGGCGTCGTGGTTACATCCGTCGATGGCGCCGAGGACGTCGTCATCCCGGACGCCGGTCCGGTATCGGTCGACCGCTTCCACCACCGCCCGGCGCACTTCCGCCTGCTCGGGGAGTCGAAGCACGCCCGCACGCTCCTCGCCGACGATTGGGACGTCGCCAAAGGCGTCCTTCAGAGCCATGGCCACGATGGCCTGAACGGCGAAGTCCGCGACGGTGACGGGGCTCTGGTCGTCCTTTATGATCTGGTGGTTACGGTTGAAGTCCCGCTGCACCGTGCGCGCGACACGTCCCGCGGCCGCCACGGCGTCGATGGCCACACGCAAGGTCGAATCAGGATGCATTGGAGTGCGAGGCCGGATTATTCATGAGCGTCGTAGCTCGTTGGACGGAGTAGATGGTCATGAATAATCCGGCCTACACCGCCTCCGCCTCGCCCGGCTGCCAGTTGGCCTTGAACTCGCGGAGGGCCTCGGTGAACTGCTCGTTGAGGCCCTGAAAGCTCTTTGCCTCTGCGAGTTTCTGCCGCAAGTCCTTTTTGGGCCCGCGGAAGAAGTCGATCAGGTCCTTCTCAAAAGGGTGCACCTGTTCGCGCTTCAGATCATCGAGAAAACCCCGTGTGCCGGCGAGGATGGAGATGCACTCGTCGATGCCATCGTAGGGCGCGAACTGGCTCTGCTTCAGGAGTTCCACCATTCGCGCCCCGCGCTCGAGCTGCCGCGTGCTGGTTGCGTCCAGCTCGGTGCCGACCTGGGAAAACGCCTCGAGCTCGCGGTAGGCGGCCAAGTCCAGCCGCAGGGACCCCGCCACCTCCTTCATCGCCTTGATCTGGGCGTTGCCGCCGACACGGCTGACAGAGATGCCGACGTTGATCGCAGGGCGGACTCCGGCGGCGAAGAGCTCCGGCTGCAAGTAGATCTGGCCATCGGTTATCGAGATGACGTTGGTGGGAATGTAGGCCGAGACATCCCCCTCCTGGGTCTCAACGACGGGAAGTGCCGTGAGGCTGCCACCGCCGTGATTGTCCGAAAGCTTGGTGGCCCGTTCCAGCAGGCGGCTGTGCAGATAGAACACGTCGCCCGGGTACGCTTCACGACCGGGCGGTCGCCGCAGGAGAAGTGAGAGCTGGCGATACGCCTGCGCCTGCTTGGAGAGATCGTCGTAGACGCACAGGACGTGCTTTGGGGTCTTGCCCTCCGCCCCCTGCCACATGAAGAACTCGCCCATCGCGCAGCCGGCGTACGGGGCGATGTATTGCAGTGGAGCGGGCTTCGCCGCCCCGGCAGAGATCACCGTTGTGTAGTCCATCGCGCCGTGCTGTTTGAGCGTCTCCACAACCGCGGCCACGGTGGACTCCTTCTGGCCGATAGCGACGTAGATGCAGATGACGGCGTCGGGCGTGCCCCACCAGTCACGCTGGTTGATGATCGCGTCCAGCGCGATGGCGGTCTTGCCCGTTTTGCGGTCACCGATGATCAGCTCGCGCTGGCCGCGGCCGATCGGGATCATGGCGTCGATCGCCTTGATTCCCGTCTGTAGCGGCTCTTTGACCGGTTGCCGAAAGGCGATCCCGGGGGCGACGATATCCAGCTTGCGGGTGAGTCCCCCGGTGTCGATTTCGGGCCCGCCGTCGATCGCCCGGCCGAGGGGGTCCACCACCCGTCCGAGCAACGCCTCGCCCACGGGCACCTCCAGCAGCCGGTTGGTGGATCTGACGGTGTCACCCTCGCAGACCGCCAAGTAATTGGAGTAGATCACCGCGCCAACGGTATCGAGCTCGAGGTTCATCACCTGGCCCATGACGAGACCTTCAGCGGTGTCGAACTCGAGCAGCTCGCCGGCCATTGCATTGGCCAGCCCGTAGATTCGGGCGATGCCGTCGCCCACCTCGACGACGCGTCCAACCTCGGAGATCTCCAATTCGCTGGAGAACTGCTCAATCTCCTGTTTGATGACGGCGGTGATTTCGTCGGTCTTGATCTTCATGGTGATGCGATCTCATAGACAACGGTGACGCTGGCGTGGACGCTGACCTCGCCGGCTACGATGGGGGGACTGACGGCGGCTTCCGCCATGGCCATTCCCCTGCGTGCTGCGGTTGCGATCGGCAGGGGCCGGGCGCCGTCCAGGACGATGGAGATGATCCTGACCAGCTTGATATTCGCGGCATCGGCCAGGATCCGGGCGTCGGCGAGCGCGTGGGCGGTCGCCCGCGAAATCGCCTCCGCCCGATGAGCACGCGGGTCGGCGAGGTCGAAGCCGATCGAGTCGATCGAGTTGGCCCCGGCCTCGTTGGCGGCCTGGATCAGCTCGCCGGCCAGCTCTAGCTTCTTGGTCTTGATGGCGAGGATGTTTGTCGCCTGGTAGGCGATGATCTGTGGCCGCCAATCGGGAGCAGCCTGACGCGGGCGGCGTGCGTAGATGGGCTGGAGGCTGAAGCGGCCCGTCTCGTATTCGCCCTCGGCAATGCCAGCCTTCTTCACGGCCCGGACCACGGCGTCCATCCGTTGGCTGTTCTGGCCAAGTGCCTGCTGCGCTTGCGACGCCTCCGTGACCACCCCGATCCTCAGCCTCAGCTGGTCGGCGGGCTTGTGAAGCTCGGCGCTCCCCCGGACGGTGAGGTTGGGCGTCTGTTGCCCGGTGTGCTCGGGGTCGCTGGTCCCGTCTGGGCGGCCCGCCCCCAGGCAGACCAGGGTCACGCCGAGCCCGATGAGCAGGCAAGGACCACTGAAGCGGCTCATGTCTCTCCTCCTTCCTCGATGATGCGCCCGATGCGGCCGGCCAGGTCCGCCCCCCGCACCCGCAGCTGTTTATTCATCCGCCGCAACCGGCTGGCCACCGAGCCGTCGATAAGCTGGTCGCCAATAAACAGCTTGAGGCCCCCGATCATTTCTTGATCGACGTAGCTGTAGAGGATCGCCTCCTTCCCCAGGGCGGTGGAGATCCGGTTCTTGATCGAATCGAGCTGTTCTTCATCGATGGGTGTCGCTGTGTAAACATCGACCTCGATGCGTCCCAAGGCGGTGTCGACGAGCTGGTCGTAGGCTTCACTGATCAGCTCCAGGTGCTTGAGACGTTCCTTTTCGTTGAGCACCAGCAGAAAACGCAGGCTCAGGTCCGTCACCTTTTCATGACAAATCCGTCGGAGGCTGGCCGCGCGCCGCGCGCGGTCGATGATGGGGGAGCCGAGGAACTCACCGAAGCTCTTGTTGTTTCTGGCAAGCTCACAGATTCCTTCGAGCTCCGAGGCCACCTGCAGGATCTTGGACCGGCCACCGGCCTCCTCAGCCAGCTCGTAAAGGCTTTTTGCGTAGACTCGGGCGACGGCGTCGGCTGGCATCGGTCAAAGTCGGAAGGTAAGAACCCAGAACTCAGAACCCAACATCCAGAACCCGGACCCAGAACACCTTCTCAACCGCTCTCGGCCCCAGCCAGCTCGCCGAGCGATTCATCGATCAACCGCTGCTGATCCGCCGCGGAGATCTCGCGCTTGAGGATCTTGCCCGCGATCGCGGTCGCCAGCGTCGCCGTCTCGGCGTGAAGCTCTGCGATGGCGGCTCGCTTGGCGTTTTCGATCTCGCGGGTGGCACGCTGCTTCATCTCGGCGAGCTCCGCTTCGTTTCTCGTCTTGAGCTCCTTGGCAGCGGAGGTGGCGACCGCCTTGGCTCGGGTGATCATCTGGCCCGCCTCCTTGCGGGCGTTGGCCAGGCTCTCTTGGTA
The DNA here is from genome assembly GCA_022564665.1 of Planctomycetota bacterium. GTDB lineage: Bacteria > Planctomycetota > Phycisphaerae > Phycisphaerales > SM1A02 > JADFKZ01. The sequence goes on from JADFKZ010000014.1 coordinate 25,303, forward strand.
CTGTGCCAGTGCCTCCCCGGCTTGCCGGCGAGCGTCTTCGGCGGCCTGGATCTCCTGGCGGATCTTGCGGTCGCGCTCGTCGAGCCCCTGAATGATCTTGGGCCAGACCTTTACATACAGAAAGCCGAACGCCACCAGGAACACCACGAGCGACGTGGCCGCCGGCAACCAGTTCAAGGCCATCACCTCGGCGTGCTTCGGACCGTGTTCGATCGTTTCTTGTAACGAAAACAGCAACGGCATCCCAATGGAGCCCTCCTGTCCCGCCCGTTTATCCGGGCGAGGGGATCTTTCCCAGCGTCATCACGCCCACGATGACGGCAAAAAGCGCGACCCCCTCGACCAGTGCCGCGGTCAGGATCATGTTGATGAAGATGCGGCCGGCCATTTCCGGCTGGCGGGCGATCGCTTCCACGGCGCTGCCGCCGATCCGCCCGATGCCGATGCCGGCGCCGACGGCCCCCAGGCCGGCGGCCAGCCCCGCTCCGAGGCCGGCCAGATCGCCCTGAGCCAGCAGCAGACCGCCCGCAAGCCCCAGCGCGACGGGGGGGTCGGGGGCGGCCCAAGCAGTCGAGGAAGCGAAGACCGTCAGGGCTGTGAAGGCGAGAAGGATCAAGGCAAGCAGGTTTTTCATTTGAGATCGTCTCTCATTGGCGACGCTGTGGGAAGGCGTCGTGTTCCGGTGCGATTTGGCTCCCGCGACGTGTCCCACAGTCACGCCGCGCCGATCGATTGCCCTAGCCTCCGGCCGGTTCGGGGATCGGCCTGGAGCCGGCATTAGTTTCCTCGTGGTCCTGCGCCTCGTCGTGTTGCGACAGGAGGCTCATGAAGACGGCGGTCAGAAACATGAAGATGAACGCCTGGAGGAAGGCGACGAACAATTCGAGGAAGGCCACCAAAACGGCCGCCACGCCGCTGACGAGCGAGATGCCCGCGATCCCCAGGGTGCCCATCCCGCCTTTGGCCGCCGTGGCGCCGAACCCGACGAGCACGGCCATGAGCGTGTGGCCGGCCATCATGTTGGCAAAGAGACGAATGGCCAGCGCCATCGGCTTGATCAGATGGCCCGCCAGCTCCACCACGAACACCAGCAGCGCCACGGGCAGCAAATAGATCGGGCCCGGAATCAGCCCCCCGAAATTGTGCATCAGCCAGCCTCTGATTCCCTGCTCGCGAAGCCCGTGTAGCTCGATCATGACGAACGACACCAGCGCCAGCGCCCCCGTCACCATGATGTTCGCCGTGGCGGTGCCGCCGACCGGCGTCTCCCGTCCGCGGACCAGGTGAAGAATGTCGAGGATTGGGATGAGGCCGAAGAGGTTGTTAAAAAGGATGAAGAAGAACACGGTCATCAGAAACGGCAGATAGCGCCGGGTGTGTTCCTCGCCGAGCACCGGTACGAGCATCTCGCGACGCAGGTAGACGATCATCGTCTCGATCAACTGGCTGAGGCGGCCCTTGGTGAGATAGCGATCGTTGCCCTCTGTCTCCGGGCCGGTGGCGATCGCCGCAGCCACCTTCATCATGACCCCGACGAACAAGACCGCCACGATGACGATGGTCACCATGTGCATGGTCAGCAACGGCGTGCCCGCGCCCGTCTCGAACAGGATCTTGTCGGTGGCGTGATCAGTTGGATTGTCCGAGGCGAGAAAGATCATCACGCAGCTCTCGTCGTCGTCACCTGGGAGCGATCACAGGGTCCGTTGTACATGGAGCGCAAGGACCGCCGCTTCCGCAAAGAGCGTCACCACGTACGTCAACCCGACTGACAGCGCAAGCGCGGTCGCGCTGAGCGAGGTCGCGGAGTATAGCAGGTAGGTTGCGGCGGGTATCAGCAGCAGACGCAGGACCGACCCACCGATCCAGTAGCTGATCCAGGCGCTCATCCTCCTCTGCTTCCAGGGCCCGACGATGAGGATGCCCAGGAGTCCGAAGCCGCCGACGATGAGCGCTGCGGCGATCCCGGCGGTGGCGAGGCCGCGGTCATCGAAACCGATCGCCGCGATGACCCAGCCGCCTGCGGAGAGCCCGGCCACGGTCGCGATCGTGCCGAGAAGCTTCCAGGTCGGCCACGACATCGAGGGTTCGGTGGCAGGTTGACTGCCGGCGGTCACGATGTGTCCCCGTTTATATCCACGTCACCATTGGATGTATCGGGCTCAAGCGGTTGCCCGCGGCCGGTGGTGGGGTAGTGCCGCTCCAACAGCGCGTTGAGCTTGAGCGCGCCGCGGATCAGACTCCAGAGGCCGATGACGATCCCGGTCACCGAACCGATCAGCAACCCGGTCGGGGCGGTTCCCCGCCAGCTGTCAAACGCCCAGCCCAACAAGGCGCCCGCAGCAACCTGCGACGCCACCTCCATACCCAGGCCGCCCATCCGCCACCCGATCTTGACCTCCCCCTCGATCTTGTCCTGATTGGGCGGGAGCGCAGACATTGTGAAAAAATTCCCAATTGCTGCTACACTCTAGCCGGACAGCCTGGGGCGGGCAAGCACCGCCCGCTGGGTTGCGGGACCGGACGTAGTATCCCCCGAGCTCGAGTCGACATCCCATGGCCATCACCGACGAGGAGATCATCGATGTCACCCCCCGCCGTCTGAAAGGCGGCGAGCGTCTCTACATCCCCGCCATCTTCAAGGGACTGGGCACGACGCTGCGCCACATGTTCCAGAACGTGGGGAGGGACGGCAAGACTCAAAAGAACATCTGGGTCGTCCAGTACCCGGAGGAGAAGCGCGACGATCGGCCCGTCGAGAAGGGGGGGCAATACCGCGAGACCTTTCGCGGCGTGCACCGGTTGAACCGCGACGAGGACGGCCGGGTGCGGTGCGTGGCCTGCTTCATGTGCTCGACGGCGTGTCCTGCCGACTGCATCCACATCGTGGCCGAGGAGTCGCCCTGGCCCGACCGCGAAAAGTACCCCAAGCAGTTCGACATCGACGAGTTGCGGTGCATCTACTGCGGCATGTGCGAGGAAGCCTGCCCCTGCGACGCGATCGAGTTGACCCCGCACTACGAGATCGTGGGCTTGAGCCGGCAGGAGATGATCTTCGACCGCGAGAAGCTGCTGGAGGTCTACGACCGGACGATTGACGAGAAGCCGGTGTGAAATGGCTGTCGGCTGTCAGCAATCAGCCGACCCGAGGTTCTCGCTGGTCATCCCCGCGTTCAACGAGGAGGCGTATCTGCCGCGTCTGCTCGACACCGTCGACGAGGCACGGCATCGGTATCGTGGCGGTGCGAACTTGATCGAGGTGATCGTCGCCGACAACGACTCCACGGATGCAACGGCTCGGGTCGCCCGGGAACGCGGCTGCCGGGTGGCCCACGTCGCCAAACGCAGGATCGCCGCCGCTCGCAACGGCGGAGCTGCAATCGCCGGCGGTGAGGTGTTGTGCTTCGTCGATGCCGACTTTCGAATTCACCCTCAGACCTTCAACGCCATCGACGACGCGATGGCGGACGGCAGGTACGTCGGCGGCGCGACCGGCATCCTGCTGGAGCGGATGTCGCCCGGGATCGCCGCAACCGTGCTGGCGATTCTTCCGCTGCTGATGCTCACGGGCGTGGACGCGGGGGTCTGGTTCTGCCGGCGAGCCGATTTCGAGGCGGCGGGGCGGTACGACGAGGAGCTTCTCATCAGCGAGGACGTGCGGTTCCTCTGGGCGCTCAAGCAGCTGGGGCGACGCCGCCGGCCGAGGCAGAAGTTCGTCCGGCTCAGCTCCTGGAGAGGCTTCCTGCGGATGTTCTTTGCTGTCTCGGCAGATGGCCGGTTCAGTGGAGATGTCGCGGGCGTGCGGGCGATCGCCTCGGTTCGAAAGTTCGACAAGTACGGCGATTGGCACTTTCTTCTCGATGTGCCGCGTCTTTGCTGGTGGATGCTGGTTCGATCCGGACGGTTCGAGGAGCGTGTGCAGGCGTACTGGTATGAGGATCGGGCGTAAGGTAAGGCTCTTGGGTTTTTGGTTTCGGGTTCTTGGTTGTGGAGGCGGATCATGGAAACGGCAACCTTTGCCGCCGGCTGTTTCTGGGGCGTTGAGGAGGCCTTTGGGGCTCTCGAAGGTGTCGCGTCCACCGCCGTCGGCTACCTCGGCGGCACGACGATCGACCCCACCTACAAGGACGTCTGCTCCGGCCGGACCGGGCACGCCGAGGCCGTTCAGCTTTGCTACGACCCCTTGAAGGTCTCCTATGAGCTTTTGCTCGATCGCTTCTGGTCGATCCACGATCCCACCCAGCTCAACCGCCAGGGATCGGACCCGGGCGCGCAGTACCGCTCGGCGATCTTCTGCCACGGCCCTGAGCAGGAGGCTGCCGCCCGGAGGTCGAAGAAGGCCCTGGCCGAGTCGGGCAGATACAAAGGCCCCATCGTGACCGAGATCACCACCGCCTCGACCTTCTATAGGGCAGAGGACTACCACCAGCAGTACCTTGCAAAAAGTGGCAAGGGAGCGTGTCGGGCGATAAGAAGTAATGTTGGACGATGAGGATTACCCTTACCTACGGTGGCTTTGCGTGGCGTGTTGGGATGCGCCTGGCAACGAGGATCTCAAGACGGTGGTGAAAGCCGGCGTTTGAGCGGCCAAGGGGCGGGCCGCGCACGACCTAGCCTCAAGCGGAGTCGATCAACAATGTTCAGAGGAATCCTGGGCGTGATCGCGGGCTACATCGTCATGGGCGTCATCGTCTTCGCTGGCCAGACGGGGCTGTGGCTCGCCCTCGGCGAGTCGTTTGCCTTCAAGTACGGGGCCAAGGAGGTGACGACGGCGTGGATCGCCGTGGACCTGCCGCTTGCCTTCGTCGCCGCGATCCTCGGCGGGCTGGTGACTGCCCTCGTCGCACCGAGCCCGACCAGGAGACCGGTCAAGGCGCTGGCGGGGCTGGTCTTGGCCCTCGGCCTCGGGATGGCTGGTGCTCACCTCCTCGTCGACGGGCCGGGCGGCAACGGCGGGGAGCCGGGCGCCCGCGTGGCGACCGATGCTTCAGGTCAGGAGGCACAGGAAACAGAGGCCGCGGCGGGGACGCTCGACATGTGGCAGGCCATGCAGGAAGCCACCCCGCCGACCTGGTACCACTTCACGCTCCCCTTTGTCGGTGTCGTCGGTGTGCTGATCGGCGGGTGTCTTCGTCGTTGCCCGCCGCTCGCCCCGTGAGGCGGAAGGGCGTGTCAACAACAAGAAGACCGGGCCTTCGCCCCGATGGAATCGGGACTCAGCCCCAGCCACCCGGAGATTGCCGACAACTGACAGCTGACAACCTCTGTTGTGCTTCGTCCGCCGTCCTCAGCGTTTCGGCGGTGAGTCTTTTCGTCTCGAGACGCGGTCCGGGCGCGGCACGCGCGGGTAGCCGTTGATCTGCCGGTGGATGAAGTCCGGTGCGCGGACGATCAGCGCACCGTCGAGGTAGCGGATCGACGCCCACGCACCACCGTTTCGCGTCCACGCCTCCGGCTCGATAACCTCGACGATGAGGGCGATGATGGACTCCGCCGCCTGCGTCTTGTCCTTGATGGTGTCGGTCGGTCGGCCGGCCGGCCCGATCGAGCCGCCGTATCCGCCGCGGCCGCCGTAGCCGCCATACCCGCCGCCGTAGGGGCGAAGGCGGTAGGAGGGTCCCGGTGCGTATCCGCCATAGGGCCGACTCAGCGATTCCTCCAGCGTCATTGGCATCGTGTTCTCGAACCGGGGCGGCTGGTAGGTCAGGTCATCGATTGCGTACACGCGAATCTGCTGCGATTCGGGTGTGCTCAGCCGCTCCTTGGTACCCACCTCGACGAAGCTCCCCCGCAGTTGCCAGGTTGACGGCTCGACGGCCGAGCATTGCTCGAGCACCAGATCAAGAAGCTCGACCGCCAGCATGCCCTCCCCGATAAGCGTGATCGGCGTCTGGGGGTCGATCCCGTGGGCGACGGGGTCGTCGCTGTACCGGGCGATGAGGTTGATCCCCAGCGCGGCTCTCATGTAGTCAAAGACTTCGCGGGCGGGGACCCGCTCGAAGCTCACCGTCAGCTTTCTGTACAGAAGCGTCTGAAGCAGCTTGAGCCTCGTGTTCTCCTGGCTGGCGGCGGTGCTCTGCACGGCCCGCTTCTTGACCGCCGCAATCCGCTGGGGGAGCGTCTGGCCCCACACGGGGGTGTTGACCATGAAGCATGCTGCGAGCAAAGCGGGGAGGAGGTGGCGTGTCTTCA
>JADFKZ010000118.1 GCA_022564665.1 Planctomycetota bacterium
GCTTCTCGCTTCGCTCCAAGCGTGCGTGCGTCCCGGCTGCGCCGGTCCGCTGCGGCTTCAGCCGCGACGGGCCGTCGGCCCCTTCGGTGTCGAGTCCGTTCGCCCGCTTCTCGCTTTGCTCAAAGCGTGCGCGCGTCCCGGCTGCTCCGGTCCACCGCGGACAATCAATAGGTGTTGTACGGCTTGCCGGAATCGTCAACTTCGCCCGCTGCGGTGTTGGCGAAAATCATTCCGGAACTGTAGACCCAACCGAACGCGCCCACCCCGTCGGCGGGGGAAGCCTTGATACCGGTCCGGCCCTTCTGGGCGCCCACCGGAAGGGGTGGGATCTGGCGGAGGTAGGGGCCGTAGATAAAGAGACCGGTCTTCGTCGCGCTGGTGTTACCGTTGACGTCTGAAAACTGGATCATCTGGCTGACGAAGTTCGCAAGCGTGGGCAGGCCTCCGACATGCTCGGTCGTATAGAGATCGATGCTGGCTCTTATGACGGTGAGATCGCCGATGAGGGCGGATTCTGCGGCGCCCGCCGCACCCCGGCTGAGCCTCGGAATCGCGATGGCCGCGATGATCCCGATGATAACGACGACGATGACCAGCTCGATGAGACTGAAAGCTCGATGGTTTCGACCGTAGACTAGCGCACGTTGCGTCAAAGCGTAGCGGCCGATTGAATCGGCCGCGTAGCCGCCAGAGCGAGTGTGCGGCCCGCAGCCCGGAGGGCTGCCAAACAAGAGCGGCACGGACGCCGCGAGGCCGCTACGGAACGCTCGAAACAGTTTTAAACGCACGAGCACCCTCCTTCGGACCCAACCAGGGGGCGTGTGGCGTGGTCAGGCCGGACCCGACCAGGGACCAGCCCCCTCGTGGCGTACCGGGCGGACGCCGCGGGAGGCGGCCTTCGCCGCCCAGCCGAAACCCATCACGCCCGCACCGACGGCCATGCCGACCATCCCCAAGAGGTAGGTGGTGCGGCCCGAGGGAATGTGGGTCATCTCGCCGGGGCCATGACCCGTCAGCCAGAACCCCATCTTTGCGGATGACTCGATGTTGTGCTGTTGCTCTGCCGCGAACTGAGTCACCGACCAGCCACCCACCAGCAGCATCGCACCCACGCCTACCAGCATTGGCCGGATGATCGTCCCCACCAGTAGGACATCGGCCGGGATCTTCAGCGACTTCAGCCGGGCCAGGCGGGGGGGCAAGAGCCCCTGCTCACAGCCTCTCTAACCTTCCAAGCTGATTGTTGCCGGCTCGAGTCCGGTAGCCCGCTTCAGGTTGCGTGGAGGGTTTTTTGGCCAATGGTGATCCTCCGGGGCGGCCGATGCGTAGGGTTCAAAGGGTAGGTGCCCGGGGGCGGTCCTCCGGAAGCTCGGGTCCGGAAGGGGAGTTCGGCGATGAACAAAGGTTGCGTGCTGTGCATGGTCGGCGTGGCCGGCATGGCGGTGATTATCGGTCGAATTCACGTTGCCGCGGAGCCGGGCGGTGTGGGCGCCAACCTGGGGGGATGCACACCGGGCATCGGCCCGGACGTTGTCGTGGGCAACATCGCGGTCCTTTCCAAATGGGGGACGGTGGGGGAGATCTCGGGGTACTCGATGTTTACCGAGTCGTGCAACCTCGGGGATGAGAACCTCCTGTGGCAGGCGCTGACCCCCAACCACCCGGTGATCGGCCAGAACCTCTACCGCTTGCACAACGGGCGCTTCGAGCAACTGGGGATGAGCTGGCTGAAGCACGGCTTTTCCGCGCTGGCCCTCAATCTGTGCTGCACCTGCCAGGACCCGGGAAATACGGGGCTGCTCGGCGTCGGCTGCTCCGATCCCTACTCGGCGGGCCTCAACGGACGCCAAGAAGGGATGAACTGCGGGGGAATCGTCTGCGGCGGCCTTGGTCCGCGATCTGAGGTCAATGCGTCGACCGGATCATTCCTGTTTCCCTATGGCGACGCCGGTCTGGCGGGCGACTTCATTTATAAGAGGCTGCAGGTTCACAACGCCGACCTGGATCCGGAGCTCAACCCCGGCGCGTTGTACTACGGCGAAGGGCACTATGTCACGCCCGACGACGCCGCCGCAGGCAACCATCACAACAACGCCTCCTATCGCCCTGCCAACGTGGGGCTCTTCAGCACCGGCGGCTGGAACATCAGCTTTGTCGGAACCACCACCCGCGAGCTTCCGGCGATCTATGCCTGGCAGGACAATGATCCGGCAGTCGTCATCGAGATCGTCGATGACGATAGCGCCGGGCGGTTCTTCCTCGGGTACCGGGCGACCGACAACGGTGACGGGACCTGGCACTATGAATACGCGCTTCACAACCTCAACTCGCATCGCTCGGCAGGAGCGTTCGGCATACCCATCCCCGCGTGCGTGACCGTGACCAACATCGGGTTCCACGACGTGGATTATCACTCGGGTGAGCCCTACCTCCCGACGGACTGGGTCGCTTCCGTGGATGGCGGGATGGTGAGCTGGTCGACGGACGCGTTTGATCCGAAAAACGATGTCGCCAACGCGTTGCGCTGGGGGACGCTTTACAACTTCCGGTTCGATGCGGACATGCCGCCCGTGAGCGCCACCGCAACGATCGGCCTGTATCGCCCCGCCGATCCCCCCGGTACACCGACGGACCTTTCGGTATCGACTCTCGGTCCAGCCGCTCCCCCCTGCCCCTGGGACATCGACGGCGACGGTTTCACCGTCGTGCCTGATCTCCTGAGCGTCCTTGGAAGCTGGGGTACCAACCCGGGCGGGCCGCCGGATTTTGACTGCGACGGGGTCGTGGCCGTTCCCGATCTGCTTGCGCTACTGGCCAACTGGGGTGCCTGCCCGGGGCAGGGCCCATGCGGCGATCCCGCGGCCGGCAGTTGCTTCGCCGCCAACGGGACGCCCGGGTGCAGCTCGCTGGAATGCTGTGAGACGATCTGCGCCGCCGACCCATCCTGCTGCGACACGGCGTGGGACGCCGGCTGCAAGGACATGGCCAACCAGCTGTGCGCCGATTGCGGAAGCCCGGCCGCGGGCGATTGCTGCCAGCCCAACGGATCGCCCGGCTGCGACGATCTCGCCTGTTGCGGGCTTGTGTGCGAGTCGGATCCCTTCTGCTGCCAGTTCGAGTGGGACGAGCTCTGTGCCAATGAGGCACAGGCGGTGTGCTCCTGCCCCTGACGGCGCCTGGGCTGGAGGGCCCGGGGCGGCGCCAAGCCCGGTGCCCGCCGGGAGACACCATGCCCCCTGGCGCCCTCTCAGGCGGCAAGGGGGAGGGGAGAAAGAAGAAAGGCACTGAGGACTCTTTCTCCGAGCCCGTTGTACCACCGCGTGTGACGCCGGCCGCGAAAGCTGCTATTTCTCGGCCTCTCGGTCGCCGGCCCCGCTGGAAGCGGCCCTGGGCCTTATTCCAACGCCATGTGTGTGTGCGATCGCTACGATCGGCCAACCAGGTATTTCTACCTGCGCCACTAGGTGATCACGCTCGTCGAGGTTGACGCCACGAGGTTCTGCGAAGCGGACTGTGTCGTTGCCTTCTAGCGTCGGCGGCGGGAGGGGGCGCGGGCGGGACGGCGAGGGTCTACATTGATCCGGGCGAGCTGCAGCTTAACCCACTCGCAGTGATCGCTCTTTGGCTCTCCGCGCCCTTTGAACTTTACTTCCACGCGGACGCCCGGCCGGCAATCGGCCGGGGTGCCTTTCTTGTTCGTCATTCGGAGCAGGCTGCGATCCAGCCAGATCTTGGTGTCGTCGGTGATCTTGGCGGTCCATGTCCGCGATCGGCCGGCGATTGTCATTGTGTGCTCGTCGAAGTCGACCGACTGGATCGTCCCGATGGCCGTGTACTTCCCCGAGAGTCCCGGCGACTTCCCGACGGGGATATAGAACTCGGTCGCCTTTTGGCCATAGACCGTACCGCTGCCGAAGAGGGCGCCGATCACGAAAACGCTTACAAGAATCTTTCGCATGGTCGCAGGCCTCACAGGTTCAGCGCGCGTTTACGAGTTCTCCACCATCAGGTCTCTGGCTCGTTTGAGCTCCCGAATGGCCTCCTTGGTCATCTTACGTCGGCCGAACAAGCTGTGGGCCGCTCTTTTGGCCAGCTTCTTGGCCTCCTTGAGGTGGGGGTCGGCCTCCGGATGCAGGGACCCGCCCTCCAGGACCCGTATGGTGTCCTTGATCTCCTTCACAGCCAGCTCGATCAGTTCCTTCCGTGATTTCTTCGTGAAGTGCCGCTTGCCCATGCTTTGGTCAAGGAACGCGATGCTCTGGCGGATGTTTTCGAGGGCATTGATGACCCGCAGAAACGCCGCCACCGCCACGACCTGGGTGGCATCGAGCTTGATGCCGATCTCGTTGGGGTCAATAGAGGCGAGGAAACGTCCCGACGGCGAGTTGTTGAACGCATCGCCGTTGTAGAAGGCCACCGAGCCCTCGATTGTCTGGATGGAGTTGTTGTGGAAGAACGGGCCGGAGTCAGCGGCTTCCACAAGCGGCGGCGTATTGAAGGTCCCGTCACCCGGGGTCCCCAGCCCGTCGTCGGGTGGCACGAAGGCGCCGGTGAGATCGGCCGGCTGATCGGGAAGGTCCTCAACGCCCGTATTGAAGTTGGCGTTGCCGACGTTGGAGCCGCCAACGGCCGCATTGGCCCCGGCGTTAACGTGACAGAGATTGCACTTGCCCAGCGTGTCGTCGAGAAAGATCTCCTGTCCCCGGGCGGGGACGACCCCGGTCAGCGGAAGCGGCAGGGTCAGATCGTCCTGGCGCCCCAGCGAGAGCTGAAACGCTTCCAGCGCATCGAGCTCCGCATCGGTGGGCAGCCGGAAATCCATTCCCACGACGCGGTTGAGCGTCTTGGGAAAGTGCTGGATCACCGCCCCGACGGCAAAGGAGCGGAGTGATTCGTCGCCGGGGGCACCGTCACCCGACCAACCGGTACGCGGGCCGTCGTCGCTGTCTATCGATGTCCGCAGCGCAAGCGTATGGGGCACGCCGCGCAGGTTGAAGTTGTTGGCCAGGTCATCGAAACCGTCCTGGTTCTCGAGGATGAGCCCGAATTTCCTCATCAGTTCTGGCTTCTCAAAGTTTTTCCGGAGGTGCGGGTTGAACTCGGCTACAAAAAGGGCATCGTCTCTGGGCAGCGTAGCGATGAAGGCCGCGTCGATCGTGAAGTTATTCCCGGGGGGGTGACAGGTTGCGCAGGTTCTGCCATTGCCATTGAAGGTCTCTTTCAGGAAGACCCGCTCACCGATGGCGACGAGCTTGGCCTGGCGGTCCGGCTGCGTTGAGTCGCAGCTCGACAGAATGGCCACGCCCGCTAAGAGTGCTGCGACTCGCGCTTCGTCCATGAGTACAGATCCGATGTGGGTTGGCGGCCCTTCGGTTGTGCGCCGCAGGCGCCAACGAGCGTCGAAGGCCTGGCGCACCATACCGAGACTCGCAAAGGGGTGCAAACCCTACGCTGCGCCCCCGGTTCGTTCCGGGCACAGAGTTGCCGCCCGAGGGGTCATAAACCACTTAACGTACTGAGCTTCTCATCCGTCGCGCACCGGTTGCGCGTTTTGGGGGTTGCTTTCAGCGAGCTCACCCGACGTGGGAAGCCTCTTTTGCGCCGATTTGTGGACGGCATTCTCCGCTACGGGCGAATGCCGTTCAATTAAGCGATAGCTCCAGCTTCACGGGGAGGTTGCGCTGCGGCGTGCGGGGTCGGGTCATGTAGGTGTGATTCTTGTGGCGTCGTCTGACGATCCGCGGCGCGGCTGACCTGAACCGTCTGGGATTGATGATGAACCACGGAAGACTTGGGCCTGGACACCCAAGTTCAAGCCAGCGGAGCACGTCGATGAAGCTGATGTGATCCGGTGGCACGCCTTGAGCTTCGGCACCGTGGATCATCACCAGTCGAACGGCGTTGTAGACGATGCCGAACGTAGCAAGCTCCCGATAGACGCCATCGGCGGAGTGGCATCGCAGGATGTCCATCCGCATCGTCGCCTTGAGATGGCGCAGGTTGGTCTCGACCTGCCACCGACGACCGTAGAGTTCGACAACGGCCTCTTTGGGATACCGATCGGGATCGAGCAGCGTGGTGACAAGCGTCACCTCTCGTGACCGGTACCCACGTCGGGCGACTCGGTACCGCAGCTCACGAACGCGCAGGAGATCGGGCAGGCGCTCCCACGTCTCCTTGGGTAGCCAAGGCGGTACTTCAACGGGCTTGATCCAATCAACCACCTGATCGTGCTTGCCAAGCCATCGGACCCAGATCGACTGCGGTCCCTTCCAGTGCTTGTGAACCGCATGCCGGCGATGGGAACGGAACTCGACGCGCCTCGACGAGGCGGGGACCCGAACGACACAATGCAGATGCTCGCTGAAAAGCTGCCCAAGGTAGGCATACGTGCAATAGCCACGGTCAGCAACAACCACGTCGTTGGGCCGCAGAAGATCGTGCAAGCGTTGCACGATCGTCAGCTCGTGATCACGCATTGATGCCGGGGCCAAGTCCAGCAGGGCACCGGTGATCAGATCGAACAAGGCAACGAACTTCGACACCGGGAACTCGAACCCTCGGTTCTCCGGGGCCCAGCGGAACAATGCTTGCAACTCGCACGTGCTGGGCATCGAGAAGGTCGATCCGTCAACACTCACGATCCTGTGGCCACGCCAGAGCCCAACCCGACTTGCTTGCTTGGTCACCCGCTGGCCGATCTCACGCAGCAACTCACGGAAGATCTCCACCGGCAGCCGCTTGCGAGCCTCACAATAGGCCGATCTGGTGAATGTGAAGTTCCCCAGTTGTCGCACATGAGCACAGCTGGTGTTGCCATGCAGAACCTGTGCGATGAAGAGGTAGATCGTCTCCACCGGCCCCAGGGTCCGATGCCGCCAGCCATGACCCGCCGACTGGCACTGCCTCATGATCTGGCTCGGTGTCACCAGGGATCGCAGGTCCCCCTTGACCTGCCGCACGCTCTGGGCAATACTGCCGCTCATCCTTGAGCCTCCTGCTTGGGTTGTTGGGACAACACCAATTCTCGCAGGAGGCTTCTTCTAGCGCAAGCGCGCGTAACCGCGCTTCGCAAAAGGACTTACGGCTTATCTGGACAGCATTCGCCCGTAGTTGGAGTTGCGTCAAAGAGAAGCGGCCTTTTTGATAGGTCGCGTAGCCCCAAGGGTGAGGCAACGTCGGGTCAGCCGCCGCGGATGAATTCGTGGGGGCGTCCGAAAGCGAGTGTCGGCCCGAAGGGCCGTACGGCGCGCTCGAGAAAGTCACCGCGAGGCCGCGCTACGGAGCCCTCGAGAAAGCAACCGATCAGGCCCGCCGGATCGAATTCGGCGGGTCGTACCAGAGCGAGTGTGCGGCCGGAGGCCGCTACGGAGCGCTCAAACCAGTTGCAATCTCGTGGTTCCCGTACTCCGGTTCCCCTGTGACCTCGCGGATGAGGTGCGGGGCCAGCCAGTCCGGAACCGTGACCTTGGTATCGGCTGTCGGTAGTTCGACTTCGGCGAGGACGAGGTCGAGGGCGTCGTAGTCGTCGATTTCCCAGACCAGGTTGCCCTCGGGGACCTTTGTGCGTGTCTTCGTGAGCCGGCAGCTGGCGGTGCGGGGCCAGAGCGACTTGAATTCATCGAGCGTGAGTTCGCGTTCGATCTCCTGGCGGACCAGGCCGACGCCTTTCTTGACCGTGTGCGTGTAGGTCACAGTGCCGTCGGGTGCCCGGGTTCGGCGCAGACGACCCGGCTCGTCGGCGAAGTACCCTTGCTCCATGCGGTATGCCCGCGCTGTCGCCGGGAGTTGTGGCATAGATTGCAACAGGTACTTGCGCTCGATCTCCAGCGGGACCATCCGCGCATCCTAATCAAAGTGGACCGCCGCTCGTTTGTTCATGCACCTCCGCCCAGGCCCGCCGGATCGAATTCGGCGGGCCCTACCAGAGCGAGTGTCGGCCGGAGGCCGTACGGAGCGCTGGAAAAAAAGGCCGGCCCGGGAGGGCCGGCCTTTGGGCGCTTTTGGGAAATGGACCCGTCTCAGTGGCTCAGTCCCACTCCGGCGACAGGTCGCAGGTCATGGTGATCCCGCTGACGATGGTCAGCCAGATGTCGAAGCCGAGGCCGGAATTGTCGCCGCCGGTCTGGTTCTGGAAGATGTTGTCCGGAAGCGATGCGACAGCCGCGTCGAGCGGATCAAAGTAGGTGAGACCCTCCGGCCAGAACGAGTTCTCGACCTCGATGTGGTTGTCGTTGTAGAGGACGTTGCCCACCCACTGCTCGCGGCCGCCGTGGAGCTTCAGCGTGATCGACTGCTGGTAGTCCTGGCTGCCCGGCTGGTCGTTGCCGTCGATGACCCCCCGGTTGCTGAGCACGGCGAACCTGGAGTTCATCGAATCCCTCCACTCCCTGACCTTGCGCTCGCCGCAGATCGGGGTGTGGGCATAGGAGACGTGGGAGATGCTTCTGAGCTTGCAAAAGAAATTCTCGTCCCAGTAGATGTCCCCCACGGGGTCGTAGAGGTCGTAGTTGAAGTCATCCTTGACCAGCACGAACGCGCTGGGCTCGGTGGGAGTCACGGCGAGCTGCGGGGCGAAGTAGTTCTGCATGATGCAGACCGAGAAAAGGGCGCAGGTGGTGTTTGCGGTCACGTCCTCGGGACCGCGGCCGGGACGATCGCCCAGGATATCGTCCGGCAAGCGGTTGATCAGCCCGGGGGTGGGGAAGGCACCGTCGTACTCGCGGGCGAAGCTGATCCAGGCGGTGTGGATCTGCTTGATTTGTGACTGGTCCTTGGTCAGCTGGGCCTGGGCCCGGGCCTTGGCCAGCGCCGGCAGAAGCAGGCCGACGAGCAGCGAGATGATCGCCATCACCGTCAGCAGCTCGATCAGGGTAAAGCCGCGGTTGCGTCTCATGGTGGGGTACTCCGAAGAAGGGTTACGGGTGCGGGCGCTGAGCGGTCATCTCCTTACTGCAGACAGAGGCAGGTCATACACCGGCGAGATGTGGATGCCGTCTGGGTTGGCCGATCGACAGATCACCAGCCACGCGTCGGCCTCCGCCTGGGCTCCGTTGGGATTGTCTTCGAACTCGGCGGCGAAGATGTTGTCCTTCTGCGGCCCGAGCGAGCTGTTGGCGGACTCGAACGTGGTCAGCTGCGGGTAGAAGTTGCCCAGTCGTTCCACGTGATTGTCGTTGAAACAGACGTAGCCGACCCACTGCCGGCGAGCACCGTGCAGCAGAAGCGTGGGCGACTTGTCGTAGTTGTCCGTACCCGCCCGGTCCCCGTTCTTTATGCCGCGGGTTCCGATGATTGGATCACCGGGGGCCTGGCTGTCGCGCCACTTGATGCTCTTGCGGTCGCCGCAGATCGCCATGTGCGCGTATGAGCCGTGGGACACAAATTGGGGTGGGGCGGCAAAGATGTCCATTTTGAAAGACCGGTCCCAGTAGCTGTCCTGGCCGGGAGCGTACTGGCTGTAGTCATAGTCCGTTTTCTCGGTGACGACGGGGTTGATCTCGGTGGTCCCGATCACGATGTCGGTGCCGAAGTACTCCTGGGCGATCATCGACGAGTAGAGGCTGG
>JADFKZ010000015.1 GCA_022564665.1 Planctomycetota bacterium
GACATTTGGATGGGCGGAGTCTCCCAGCCCAGCTGAACCTGCCCGCCGCTCGGCGCCAACCTCCCGGTCGTCTTCTCACTGACCTTCTGCACGAAGACGTCCTCGACCCGACCGACGTACTCCGCGTGCACCTCGGCGCTGATCAAGGCCCCCAAGGCAAGCAGGTCGCGGTTGCGGCGCCGCTTGACCAGCGAAGGCACATCGTCGCCCCAGCGGGCGATCGCCGCCGTCCCGGGGCGCGGCGAGTACTTGAAGATGAAGTTGTTCTTGAACCCCACCCGCTGCATCAGGTCCTTGGTCTGGGCGAAGTCCGCCTCGGTCTCCGTTGGAAAGCCGACGATGATGTCCCCGGCGATCATGACGTCAGGCAGACGGTCTCGGACGCGGTCGATGAACCCAAGATACTCCCGGCGGCTGTAGCCGCGGTTCATCAGCTTCAGGATGCGGTCGGAGCCCGACTGCGCGGGCGCGTGCAGGTAGCGGCAGATCCGCTTGCATTGAGCCATGACCGACAGGATGTCGTCTCCGAAGTCGCGGGGGTAGCTGGTGACGAACCGCAGACGCTGAATCTCGCCGACCTCCTCGTGGATCCGCCACAGCAGGTCGGCAAAGGTCGTGACCCGCCCAAGCCGCCGGCCGCCACCGCCGCGGCGGTCGCCAAATGACCCGGGGCCGATCTGCGCGGCCTCGACGCCCCCGACGGTCACCGCGGGACCGTGGGTGTAGGCGTAGTGGTTGACGGTCTGGCCAAGCAGGGTGATCTCGACCGCACCGGCGGCCCCAAGCCGCCGGCACTCCTCGACGATGTGATCCGGCGGCCGGTTGACCTCGGGGCCGCGGGTAAAGGGGACCACGCAGTAGGTGCAGAACTTGTTGCAGCCGCGGGTGATCCGGACATAGGCGCTGGCGCCGCCGCCGGCCCGGGTGGGGTCGAACACGCGGGAGAGATCCAGAAGCTCCAGGTTGTCCGGGGCCGCGGCCAACGCTGACGCCCGGCTGCTTCGGGCCGACCGCAGCGCGACCCGGTCGGCCTCCTCGACCGCCTCGGTCTTGAGGGCGTTGTCCAGCAGCATGGGGAGCTTGTCCAGCTCGCTCGGCCCGCAGAGCAGATCGATCTGCGGGTACTTGGCCAGCAGCTGGCGGCCCTCGCGCTCGGCCATGCAGCCGATGACGCCGACGATGACCCGCGACCCCTTCTCCTTCCGCTCCCGGAGACGACCCAGACGGCTGAGAACCTTGTTCTCCGCCTGGGCCCGGACGGAGCAGGTGTTGTAGAGCACGACGTCCGCTGCCAATGCGTCGGAGGTGAAGGTATAGCCCAAGGCGGTCAGCTGCCCATGGACCAGCTCGCTGTCGAGCTGGTTCATCTGACAGCCGAAGGTCTCCAGAAAGATCGTGGGGCCCAAAGAGAGTGGACGCTCCGCCAAAGCCACGGAAGAAGTATAGAGAAGTGGGATCGAGGTTCGGGGTTCGGGGGTTCGGGGGTTCGGGAAAGCGGCGAGCTCCCACTCCTGAACCCTGAACCCTCCTCTTCTTTGAGCGGTCCTCCGCGGTGACTCTTCGACTTCTTCCGGGTGGCTGTGGAGGAGTCCCGATGGAATCGGGACGACGCCACGGTTGGTTCGTCGCCCCAAAGACCGGGGCTTCGCTTCGCTCAGCCCCAGCCACCCAGAGGGAAGCAGATGGCTATCGGCTATTGGCTATCGGCAAGAGAAGGCAACCGGCGCGCCTCCGGCCGACAGCTGACAGCCGACAGCCTTCTTCTGATCCGCCTTCTCCTGGGCCCTCCGGCGGCAAGCCCCGCCGCCAGCAGCCAGACCACCGCCGGCACGGGGATGATCTGATAGTGGCTCTGGACCGTGACCATGTCGTTGGGCGACAGCCTGAAGGAGAACTGCGCGCTCATATCGCTGACCACGTCGGGGATCTCGAAAAGGCCGGCTGCCGGAATGCTCACCTGGGCCAGGATGCTGCCGCCGGGCGGGGCCACGAGTAAGCCGATGAGCTCGGCAAACGTGGTGCCCCCCGGCACACCGCCGTTGTACTGGGCCAGGTAGGCGCCCCCCACCGGCCCGAGACCCTCCAGGAGCGCGCCGTTGCCGTCGAGGTCGGTCAGAGCCATCACCGCAGTGGCTCGGCCCACGGCACCGTTGATATCGGGAAAGCTCAAGAGCCCCGTGGCGATCGTGATCGTGGTGTCCGCCGGCCCGTTCACGATGGCAAAGGAAAGCGCCACCTCGGGGTCTTCCCGGTACCACACCTCCAGACCCTGGAACGTAACCAGCGGCATGCCGGTGGTTTCGTCCCGCAGGACGAGCGGCTCCCCGAGATTCCACTGATAGATCCCCGTTTCCTGCTCGTAGTGGCCCGCTTCAAAGAGCACCTGCAAGCGACCCTCCCCTGAGGCGCTCTGGACGTGGACGTCGACGACGATGGGCGCAAAGTCCGCCCTGGCCTCCAGGGGGCCCAGGAGTGAAGCGCTCCCAATGAGAAGACCCACCCAGCGTGGCACTACGGCCACCGCCCGACCACGCCGGGTCCCCGCCTCTACACAACACATACTCTCTCTCTCTGAAGCTCTCTCGTCTCTCGCGCCCCACGCCCCGCCACGACGGGCAAGGGCCTGGGTTCCACGCGGCATGCTAACCACCGTTTGGTGCAAACAACAGAAAAAATCAGACGGCGGGCGGATTTTTTCCCCCCCGGTCATCCCGGGGACGGCAAATCTGGAACCGGTTGCGGGTGACAGGCCGATAAGCGCCGGATATGCCCCTCGGTATTGCCAGGACGACCTTCGCCCGCCACGGCCTGATGCTGATCGTTGCGTGCCTGCTCACGTTCGGGGTGCTTATGGTCGCCTCGGCCGGGCAGACGATCGGCACCGGTACCTCGTCGGGGCTCTTGAGTCTCCTGGGGCGGCCGGCACTGCTGGGGGCCCTGGCCCTGGTCATGATGGTTCTCGGATCGTGGCTGCCCGTTCGATGGCTCGGCCGCGGGCCGGGTGGGAAAACGGCGTTGGTCATGATCGGCGTGGGCATCATCGCGCTCCTTGTCGCTGTGTACCTGCCCGTCGTCGGCCGGGAGGTCAACGGGGCGCGTCGTTGGATCAGCCTCGGCCCCATCGGCTTCCAACCCAGCGAGGTCGCCAAATGGGGCCTGCTTCCCATCCTGGCCGGCTGCGCCGCCCGCCATGCCGGGCAGCTGGGTGGCCTTCGTCGGGGCCTGGTTTATCCGTTGGCGCTGGTGGGTCTCATCTGCGCCCTGGTCGGTGCTCAAGACCTCGGGACGGCGGCGCTGATCGGGCTGGTCAGCGTGGCGGTGCTTCTTGCCGGCGGGGCGAGACTGGTGCATCTGGTGCTGGTGGTGCCCGTCGCGGGGGCGGGGTTCGTGGCGGCCATCGTCGCGAGTCCCTACCGGCTCCAGCGACTGCGGGCGTTTCTCGATCCCTACCAGGATCCACAGGGGGTCGGATACCACCTGATCCACTCCCTGGCCACGGTGACTTCCGGCGGTCTTCCCGGGCGGGGTCTGGGCAATGGGATTCAGAAGTTCGGCTACCTGCCCGAGGACACGACCGATTTCATCTTTGCCATCATCTGCGAGGAGCTGGGTCTGTTCGGGGCCGCGACTGTGATCTTCCTCTATTGCGGGCTGCTGGTCTGCGGATGGCTGATCATCAGGAGCCTACGCGACCCATTTTGCAGGCTGCTCGCCGTCGGTATCCTTCTGACCATCGGTCTCCAGGCGCTTCTCAACATCGCGGTGGTGACCGGCATGGCGCCCACCAAGGGCATCGCCCTGCCGCTGGTGTCGTCGGGGGGGACGGGATGGGTTCTGACGGCATTCTCCATCGGCCTGCTGGTGTCGATGTCCTCCGAAGCACAGGACGATGAGCCTTCGCTGGTGACGAGGGTGGAGTATTCCTGATCGGTGATTGGCACCCCACCCACCTTCCTGTTTGCCGGCGGCGGATCGGGGGGACACATCAGCCCCGCCCTGGCCATTGCCGAGAGGATCCGCCAGCTCGAGCACGCGGCGCGATCGCTTTTCATCTGCTCCAGCCGCCGGATCGACAGTGCGATGCTCTCGGAGGCCCACGCCCGTTTCCATCCCACCCCCGCCTCGCCTTTTGCCTCGCGGCCGGCGGGCCTTGCCCGCTTTGCGCTGAACTTTCGCCGCACCGCGCGGACCGCCTGTGATCTCATCCGAGGCGAGTCCGTCGATCGGGTGGTGGCGCTGGGCGGTTTCGTGTCCGGGCCCGTGGTCCTGGGGGCTCTTCGGTCGCGGGTCCCGGTGACCCTGGTCAACCTCGACGACCCCCCAGGCAGGGCCAACCGCTGGATCGCCCGGGTCAGCGAGGAGGTCCTCTCGGCGGTCGAGGTGCGCCATCGGCCTTTCCTGCCCCGGAGGCTCGGCGAGCGGGTGGTCGGGATGCCCATTCGCTCATCGGCGATCGCGCCGGCGGACCCGCCAACGTGCCGCAGCGGCCTGGGGCTGGACCCTCATCTACCCACGCTCCTGGTCACCGGCGCCTCACAGGGCTCCGGGAGCATCAATGGAATGCTCATCGAGCTTCTTTCGACCTCCCGGTGGATCTTTGACCGCTGGCAGGTCCTTCATCTGAGCGGTCACAGCGACCAGGAGCTCCTGCGGGAGGCCTATGCAAGGGCCGCTGTCCCCGCCGAAGTCAAACCGTTTCACCATCAGATGGGGCTGGCATGGGGCGCGGCTGACGTGGCGATCTCCCGCGCCGGGGCCAGCTCCGTTGCCGAAGCGTGGGCCAACGCCGTCCCCACGATCTTTCTTCCTTATCCATTCCACCGCGACCGCCATCAGCACCACAACGCCCAACTGATGGTCGACGCTGGAGGGGCGGTGATCCAGCCGGACGAGCGCACCCCCGAAGCCAACGCCCGGCGGGCGGGTCCGACGCTGGCCGCCTTGCTGAAGGACCCTCAAAGACGTCAGACGATGCGGGCCAGTCTTCGAGCCCTCTCGAAACCCGACGCCGCCCTGGAGATCGCACGCCTGCTGCTGGCGTCACCACGGAAGCGCTAGCAGAGGAAGAGGGGTGTCGGCGATCGGCTGTCGGCCGGAAAGAAGGCGAAGATTCGCCGCGGAGGGCCGCGGAGAAAAGAAGGGGGTTCAGGGTTCAGCAGTGGAGGGTCGCCGCTGTTCCCGAACCCCTGTCTCCCCCTGACCTAAGCCCAGCCCTGCCGGCCGCCGAAGAGAGGGATCACCACGCACCATCCAACGCTTGATGCGTCTTTCCCATCTTCCGCCACCGATACAGTCGCCACCACCTACCCAGGTACCGGTTGCTCCCCGAGGGCTGCAGCAACCGCACGCCTCCGACCCTCGGATGCTGAGTACCGATGAGCAGGGAGGATGACACGGTTTCTGATGGTGATCGGCTCGCCGTAACCGCCCTGGCGGCATGGGGGCTCCAGACGCTGCTTCATGCCGTGGGCATAGCCGCCCGTGAGACCGGCGTGAGCCTGGCGGGTCATCCCAACGATCTGAGCCAGGTCGAGCGATCGCAAAAGCAGGTGGAGTGGATGCTTCAGGAGGCCCGCCGGGAGTGCGGCCACCTGCGGCGTTTCGACCTCCTCGTGTACTCATTTACGCGCCGCGTCTTCGAAGCGGCCAACGAATACCTGCCTGACAGACCGGAGGGCTAGGACCCCCGGGGGGATCACTCATAGAATCCGTTGGATGGCGGAGCCCGGTTTGGGCCGCCGGCGACCCACGATGTCAACACCGAAATGCCGCACGAGATGCGTGGTGCTGATGCCCCGGGCGGGCGAGGGGTCCAACAGTCACGACGCCGGCCTGCGGTCGCTCCTGGCCGGCCGAGGCTGGTCCGGTCCCCAGAGCAACGACCCGATCGAGGCGTTTGCCCAGCTGTGCCTGGCCGGACGTGTCCAGTCCTCGGGTGAGGCGTGGGGCTCGCCTGGTTCCGGTGACCCTCCGGATCGCGGGGGGGCCGGGGAGGCCCTCTGTCTGGTCGTGGTCGAGCCGGCGCGGTGGCCCAATCTTCGGCAACTGGTGTCCGCGGCCAGACGCTACGTCCCCGCCGCCGGGTTGTATTGCTATGAGGGGGGGGTGCTCGGACCGCTGGAATCAGGGGGGGACGCCCCGGAGGGCGGCCGGGGCGGCGGGCGACCGCCGGCATCGAGTCGCGACTCCAGGCCATCCCAGGCTCCACAACAGGCTCCCCTGGGGAGCGGCGAGCCGGCCTCGGAAAAGGGGGCAGGTCCTGTCGAACCACCCAGGATCAGCCGCGAAGAAATCGAGATGCTCCTAAACGGTGACCATCGGGATGGTGCGTCATGAGCGCGGCGGGCCCGCCGGCGCGTGTGCCCCGGGGTCGCGTGGTCCTCGTCGGCGTGTCGGAATCGACGCGTCTCGAACAGGGGTTCCGTGGACCGGTGATCCGCGCCGACAACCTATTTGACGCGATCGGCACGATGACAACCGCTTCCGCCGCGGAGCCGGTGGCGGCGGTGCTGATCGCGCGCGAGCACGCCCCGAGCTCCTCAAGCGCCCTGGAGGCCATTCGGCGTGTCGACCCCTCGGTGCGGCTCTTGCTTCTCACCGAGCCCGACGCCGACCCGCCACGCGCCGACGGCTATGACGGCGTTCTCCTTCAACCTCTTGGGGCACGCCAGCTCGCCGAGGCGCTGGAGCCGACATCGGACCGATCCCGGCAGCCCCGCCCGGCCCAGGATGCGACACCGGCACCGCAGCTGGGACAGGCGGCCGCCGAGCACGCTGATGCCCCGACCATGGATGCCGACCTCGGTGACACGGACCTGGTGGAGGCAATCCTGACCGACCCGGCGGGGGTACGGGTACGGGCGTTGGAGCTGATGATCCAGCAGACCTCGTGGTCGGACCTCATCCTCAGTGAGGCCGGATCCGATCGCGCGGCCGCGAGCCGGGTCAATACGGCAGAGGTTTGCTTCGGTCAACGCCGCTTCGGGATGCTGTCCTCCGCGCGCGCCACCGCCGGGCAGCTGCAATCGTGGGCCACATGGCTCGCGCGGTGGCTCGCGCTGGACCACAGCTACCGCGAGTTTCGGACGATGGCCTACCACGATGAGCTGACCGAGGCGGGCAACCGCAGATTCTACGATCTCTTCATGGCCAAAACGCTCCGCAACGCCTCCCGCCAGCGCCGGCCGGTGACCGTCATGGTCTTCGACATCGATGACTTCAAGAATTACAATGACCGGTTCGGACACGACGCCGGCGATGAGGTGCTCCGCGAGACGGTGCGGCTGCTCAACTCGGTGATTCGCAGCGGCGACAAGGTCTGCCGCATCGGCGGTGACGAGTTCGCGGTGATTTTCGCGGACCTCGAGGGGCCGCGGGAGCTGGGCTCAAACCACCCGGAATCGGTGGAGCAGATCGCCGCCCGTTTCCAGGACCAGATCTGGCAGATGAAGTTCCCCAAGCTCGGGCTCGATGCCCCGGGCACGCTCAGCGTCTCGGGAGGGCTGGCGACCTACCCGTGGGATGGAACCACCGCCGCCGACCTTCTGCATCACGCCGACCAGCTCGCCCTGCAATCCAAGTGCAAAGGCAAGAACGTGATCACGATGGGCCCGGGAACGCAACGGGGTTCTGAGTTCGGGGTTCGGGAAAGCGGCGACCCTCCACTCCTGAACCCTGAACCCTGAACCCTCCTCTCCCTGCGCGAAAATCCGTGCTGATTGGTCGCCCTCTTCCGGGTGGCTGTGGCGGAGTCCCGATGGAATCGGGACGACGCCACGGTAGGTCCGACGACAAAAGACCGGGCCTTCGCCCCGATGGAATCGGGACTCAGACCCAGCCACCCAGAGCGTACCGACAGCTGGCAGCCCTCTTCAAGAACCCTGAACCCTGAACCCTCCTCTTTTCTCCGCGACCCTCCGCGGTGAATCTTCGCCGCCTTCGGGCTATCGGCCGTCGGCCTTGTAGACCCGCCCGGGAAGGCTCCGGCCCAGGGCGCGGGCGATGAACCGCGAGGCCCCGAAGAACTTCTGAAGATCCACACCGGTCTCGTAGCCCATGCGGTTACACATGTAGACCAGATCTTCGGTGGCCAGATTTCCCGCCGCCCCCGGGGCGTAGGGGCATCCGCCCAGACCACCGCATGCGGTGTCAAAGCTGACCACGCCCAGTTGTATCGCCCTCAGCGCACAGGCCAGGGCGGTTCCGCGCGTGTCGTGCAGGTGAAGAGTCGTCCGCGCGGGTTCCAGCACATCGCCCACGACCCCGAGAAGCGTGTCGATGTCGCTCGGGACCGCCACGCCGATGGTGTCGGCCAACGCGATCTCATCGACACCCATTTCCAGAAGCCGTCCGACCACCTCCCGCACTCGGCGCGGATCGGTCGGGCCCTCATAGGGGCAGGCCACGACGCAGCTTAGGTAGCCGCGGACCGAGATCCGAGCCTCCCGCGCCATTTCGACCAGCGGCCCACAGGCATCCAGCGCCTCCTGGGTGGTCGCGTTGGTGTTCCGCCGGCTGAACGTCTCGCTGGCGGCCGCCAGCAGCGCCACCTTGTCCACCTTTGCCGCCAACGCCCGTTCCATGCCCCGGACATTGGGAACCAAGGCCGAAAACACCACCGAGCCCGATCGGCTGATCTGCCCGAACACCTCCTCGGCGTCACCGAGCTGAGGCACGCGATCGCGGCGCACAAAGCTGCTCACCTCGATCTCTCCGACGCCAGCGGCCGAGATCAGATCGACAAAAGCGACCTTGTCCTGGACGCTGATGATGGCCGCTTCGTTTTGCAAGCCATCTCGGGCGCCGACTTCTGTGATGCGGATCCGCATTGCGCAGAACTGGCAGCCGACAGCTCTATTTGTCCTCCTTCTTGATGAGGACGAAGAAGAAGATCCCCGCCATAATGATCGTCAGCACCCCGCCCGCGGCAAGCAGGATCCACTCGAAACCGGTGGCGCCCGCCGGTGCCATCACGCCCGCTCCGGCGGCCCGCCCCGGGGACCCGAGGCGGAAGTCGGAGCCCAGAACCTCAGGCCGCTCACCGTGGCTTGGGCCTGCTCGCCCTCGGCCGCAACCAGGAGCGCGGCCCCCTCGGTGGCGCAGTCTGTCTTGATCCGACCAAAGGCGATGGGGGCGGCTCCGAGCATGGGGCTGAGCGTGCTGGAAGTGATCACGCCAATGGCCGGTAAATCCTCGACCGGGGTCGATGGCTCGCCCGACGCTTGATAGACCTCCGCCCCCGCGATCGGAAGGTGGTCCGTGGCCATTCTCACGCCGACCAGACGCTGCCTGGGGCGGCCGCGGCTCTGCGTCCGGGCAACGATCTCCTGGCCGAGGTAGCAGCCTTTGGTGAAGCTCACGCGGTCGTCCAGGACACCGGTTTCGTGCGGCAGGCTGTCGGACCCGAAATCCAGATGAAACAGCGGCGTCCCCGCCTCGATCCGGGCGACGTTGAAGGCGTGCCAGCCGATGGGCCGAACACGTCGCCGGGAGCCGCCGATCGATTCGTCGGTCGCGATGAGCCGCTCCCAAATCGTCTCCACCTGGTCCAATGGACAGATCAGCTGAAGCCCCATCTCACCGGTCTGATCGCGTCGCACCACCACCGACGCGACGCCGGCGATCTGAAGCGTTGCCGAAGCCATGGGCTCCAGCTCGAACGAGTCAATGCCGGCGGCAGCGGTGATCACGTCGGCGGCGCGGGGACCATGGATGGCAAGGTGATGCCATTGCCCGCTCGCCTCCTCGATCCGGACATCCTCGAGAAAGAGAAATCGCTCGAGCATCTGGACCGTCGGCGTCGCCCGGTGGACGTCCACATCGATAAGAAGACGCTCGCCGGTCTCGATGAGAAGCAGATCAGCTTCGATACGTCCCTTGCGGTTCAGCAGAAACGCCGGTCGGGCCTGGCCTGGGCCGAGGTCCTTGACCTGCTGGGTGAGCATGCGATCGAGAAATTCGCATCGATCGGCACCCTCGACACAGATCGTGCCGCGGTTGGGACTCTCCAACAGCCCCGCGCCGGTACGGATGGCGGCGTATTCGCTTTCCAGATCGCCAAACGTAGACACGATCTGGCACGTCGGCTCCCTGCCCGGGTCGGCGGAACCCCAGGACAGGTACTGGACCTCCGGAGCAGTCCGCTGGAAGCCCGTGGCGGCGCCGGGCCGCAGCGCCGGATCGGGTCGGCGGGGCTGCTGGTAGGTCGCATGCCGCTCACGGAGCGGGCTTTCGTATGCCATGGAGGAGTCCCCATTCAAGTGTAGGGGCCAAATGACGAAGTCGATCGCCTTCTTCCGGGTGGCTGTGACGGAGTCCCGATCGCATCGGGACGACGCCACGGTTGGTTCGACGAGGCGAAGACCGGGCCTTCGCCCCGATGGAATCGGGACTCAGACCCAGCCACCCAGAGGGAGGCACAGGGGTTCCGGGTTCGGGGTTCGGGAAAGCGGCCAGCTGCCACTCCCAAACCCTCAACTTCTGCTCTTTTCTCCGCGGCCCTCCGAGGTGAATCTTCTCCTGCTTCTGATCGCCGATCACACATGCAACGGCACGTTCGCGCCTTGTGCATGCACCTGCGCGACCGCGACAAGCCGCCGGATCAGATCAATCCCCAGCCGCCGATCCGGCGTTCGTTCCGGGTGCCATTGAACACCGAGGTAGAAGCAACGGCGGTCATCGGTAATCGCCTCGATCACGCCGTCGGAGGCTCTTGCGACGATTTGCAGATCGCCTGGATCGCCCAGCGCCTGGCGGTGGTGGCTCCAGATCACGCCGCTTCCCAGGACTCCCCTGACGGAATGCTCCCTTTGCGGCCAGTGCTCGGCGGCGGTCGAAAGGGTGTCCGGCAGGTGTTGATCAAGCATCGCACCGTGGTGGAGGCCCATCAACTGCATGCCGAGACAAATGCCCAGGACAGGTAGATTCGGCCGAGCGTCAACGGCGGCGAGCAGCGAAAGCTCGAACGCCTGCCGCCGCGCCGCGATCGGAGTGGCCTTTGGATGGGTGGCCACGTTGAAGTGCTCCATGATCGGATCGTCCCCGCCGGAGAGGATCAAGCCATCACACCGGCTGAGGATCCGCCCGGCCAGCGGCGGGAGGCACGGAAGCAGGACGGGAACACCGCCCGCTTCGCTGACGGCGGCGGGGCACCGCGTTGAGACGCGGTATGCGTCGTCCTGGAGGTCCACGGTGATGCCGATGAGGGGCGGCGGCATGGGGGCAGGTGGCGAGGCGTGCAGGTGCGCACGACGAATATCGGCACACCTGCGAGTCTCATCTGAGAACACGCTGAGCTACCACCCCTGTGGAAGTACCGCCGACCGGCGGTACGACGGTGGGGGCAACGTCGGGTGGGGGCCGGTCGGCGGTAACCAAAAGGAAGGAGAGGAGAACAGAATAAGGAGAGTCTCTGCTACCTCATTGAGTGTCTTCGCCGGACCCGGCGCCGCGGATTCCGCCAGCCGGCCATTTTTAGACGAAAATCAGGCGGACATCCCGCCTGCCAGCCCCCTTGGCCGGGGGCAAGCCCCCCACGGCCCCCCACTTCCGAACCGAGAACCCCTGTGCCTCCCTCTGGGTGGCTGGGGCTGAGCGAAGCGAAGCCCCGGTCTTTGGGGCGACAAACCAGCCGTGGCGTCGTCCCGATTCCATCGGGACTCCGCCACAGCCACCCGGAAGAAAGCGAAGATTCACCGCGGAGGGCCGCGGAGGAAGGAGTCAGGATTCAGGGTTCAGCAGATCGTCCCGAACCCCAAACCCCTTGCTGCGGCACGGACGCCGCAACACCTGCCTTGATTGCCGGCCGCCCCGGCTCTACCCTAGCAGGCCAGCCCCATCCCACGGGGCTCCCCCGCCAGGGCGAATCAATGGCACCGCAGATCATGCGATCCTCTCATCGGCCCGCCGGCTATCTCGCAATTGGTAGGAGCGAGAGGCGGTACGTCGACTACAAGAGGGTCGAGGACCTGCGCCGGCTGATGACGCCAAACGGCAAGATCTACTCCCGCAAGCGCACGGGCATCTCGTCAGCCGAGCAGCGAAAGGTCGCCAAGGCGATCAAACGAGCGCGGTATATGGCGCTGCTTCCGTACACGAGCGCGACGCTGTAAGAAGGCTGTCGGCTGTCAGCTATTCGCTGGAGCCGTGACCACGCTTCTTGCCGAGAGCCGATACCCGATAGCCATCAGCGCTGTTCCCGCCCCAATCTTGCCACCGTTCCGCACGCCCTTTTCAGCCACATCCACCACAACCGCATCCGCAGACGACGCAGGCCGTCATCGTTGCGATCAATCCGCAATCCCCTGTCGATCCAGCCGGCGGCCGCCCTCAGCCGGCCGCCCTCCAGCGCGCCCAGCGCAAGGTTGTGAATCGAAACCACGCAACCTGATTCCAGGCGGAGCACGTGCCGGCTCGCCGCCGCGCCTCCATCGCGGTCGCCGCACTCGAACCTCGCCAGTGCCAGCTTTCGATACAGCTCGGCGGTGCCGCCCAGGCGATCGATGGCACGCTTGAACACCTCTGCCGCTTCCACCTCCATCCCGACTTGCAACAGCAGCGAACCGAACCTCTCGCCCCCCCCACTTGAGCCACCCCGCGGATCCGCCGCCCCCAATTGGCGGCACTTCTCCATTTCTTCACCGAGGTGGCCGCGGGCCTCCTCCACCTGCCCCCGGCCCAGCAGAGCCGCCGCCAGCGCAACGCGGATTTGGGGGTACTGCTTGTCGAGCTTCAGCACCAGCTCGAACTCCAGGTGCGCCTGCTCATGCCGGCCTGCCTGCAGGGCGATCTCTCCCAGCCGGTGGTGGGCATCGACGTTGGCCGGCTCCAGCTCGAGGATACGGCGAAACTTCTCCGATGCCTCCGGACCACGGCCGAGATCGGCCAGCGCTTCGCCGTAGTCCAGCAGGGTATCGACGTTGCCCGGATCATCGCGGAGGTCACGCAGGAAAAGCTGCAGGGCCTTGCGCGACCGGCCGGTGGCAGCGTGGATCGCTCCCAGCCGAGCCCGAAGACGCGGAAGCGCCGGATCAAGACGCAGCGCCTCCCACAGGCACCACTCCGCCCGCTCGTACACCCTGCGTTCCACCAGGCTCTCGGCAATCATCGACAAGCACTGAGGGCTGGGGTTGGCCAGCGTTTGCTGGGCGAGGTAGAAGGTGGTCTCCGCCTCGTCGTGTCTGCCCAGGCGGACGTAGCTTTCGATCTGGTGTGCGTAGGCAGGCTCGCAATGCTGGTCGATGGTGAGGACTTGACCGAACCACTCCAGGGCCGGTTCATACTGCCCCAGCCGGTTGGCCACGACCCCCGCCGCCAGGAGCGGATCGATCTGGCCGGGCATCATCGACACCGACTGCTCGTAGCAGGCCAGGGCCTCACCGTCACGCTCCGCCGCCTCCAGCGTCAGCCCCAGATTAAAATGCCACTCGGGCTGATGGGGGTTCAGGGCCAGTGCCCTGCGGAGTTCCGCCTCCGCCTCGGCCCACCGGCCGCGCTCGTACATGTCCAAGGCCCGATCGGCATGGTCTTCAGCGTCGAACCAGCTACTCATCGACGGCTCGCTCTCGCACGTGGTATGGTTTGGCTTGGATATCCAGCGTCGCGTGGCCGATAGGGTCCAACAGGCATCGATGGTACTGTAGTCACTGCCTCACCCGGGTTCATGTCCACATTTTTGAGGCAATCTCGACGATCCTCCCCGGCGCCGCTTGTGTCCGTTGTCTCGGCGTTCGCGGCCCTGCTCCTCGGGGCGTGCTCGTTGCCCCTGTTGCCAAACGTCTTTGACCCCGCGGGTGCGGCGGCGGCCCAAGAGCAAAAGGCCCTCCGCCGCCAGCGGCAGTTGGAGGTCTTCGATTCCACGGTCCGCAACCCCTCTACGGATATCGACGCCCAGACCCGACGGCAAGCCGCCGAGGAGCTCATCGCGATGGACGAGCCGGACGCCACCGAGAGACTCATCGCGGCCCTTGGCTGTGATGAGCCGGTGGTGATCCATGCGGTGATCGAGGCCATGGAGTTATCGCCGAACCCCGTCCCGGGGCTGCTTCCGGCCGCGGTCGGAACCCTTCACGACGCGTCAGACGCCAACCGCGAGAAGCTCTCCTTGATCCTGCCCCGCTACGGGCGACCCGCCCTGGACCTCGTCGCGCAGCACGCCCAGGATTCCGAGGCGACGCCCGCTCAGCGGATCGGGCCGATCTACGCCCTGGCGTCGTTCCGCAGCCGCGAAAGCGCTGAGAAGCTCATGACAATCCTCGACGGGCAGGAGCCCGCCCCGCCCGAGGTGATCAACGCCACGTGCCAGAGTCTGGAGCGTCTGACCGGCCTGCCCTACGGGTCCGCCCCCGGCGAGTGGCGGCGATGGTGGGACACGCTGAAGGACCAACCAATCGAGCAATGGCTGCGGATCGTCGTGGATCACCTCAGCAAACGCACCACTGAGCTGGAGGGGCAGATCCAGCAGCAGCGTCGGGAGCGCGACGTGATCGCCACCCGACTCGCTGAAGAGAAACGCCGCTATTTCCAGACGCTGCTGGTGGAGGAGCAGCTCCGGGAGCTGCCTTTGCTGCTCAGCGACGCGCTGGCCCCCCTGCGGAGGTTTGCCATGAGGCGGGTGGAGCGGATCCTGCGGGACAGTGAACGGGTCCCCGAGCCGGTCCGGGAGCGGCTGGTCGAGCGTCTGGAAGACCCCGCCGAAGTGCCCCAGCTCCGCTTGACCGCCGCGCAACTGCTCAGCGATCTGGACTACCCGGAAACCGCTGAATTGATCACGGCCGCCCTCGACGCCGAGCGGGACAAGGAGATCATCCGCGGGTACCTGGAGATCCTGGCCAAACGGCCGACGCGCGCCAACCTGGACCCGATCCTCGCTTGGCTTGACGATCCAATCGCCGGCGAAGCGGCGGCCGGCGCACTGTGGAGTGTGATCTCGAAAGGGATCCTGGAGCCGGAGTCGCTGCCTGCGGCACGCAAAGCGGCCCGCGCCGCCTTCGGGTCGTGGCCTACAGCCGCCCACGGAAGGTTGCTTGCCGCGATCGGCGAACCCAAGGACTACGCCCACCTGGAGGCTCTGCTGGACAACGCCGACGCCGGCATGCGGCAAGCGGTGGCGCAGGGTCTCGCGTGGGCGGGGGCGCGTGACCTGCTGGTCGTGCGAGCGGACCGCGAGGAGCTGTTTCCCTTTGCTGTCGGTGTCCTGGCGAGTGGCGAAGCGGATCTGAAGACGTTTGAGCTGCTCGCACGGCTCAAGGCCCCCCCGGCACATACCAAGCAATGGGAACGGGCGGTCGTGGGGTTGGCCCACCGACTCGATGCCGCAGAGCTCCTTGCCGCCGACGACCTGCTGGCGACGATGGCACATGTCTCGCTCCGGCTGAGGGCCGAGGCCCTGGGCCAGGTTGCGGATCCAGCCAGCGGAGACTCGCTCGCGCATCGCGCACCGATTCTTGTGCGTCTTGCGGACCTTCAACTCGGCACGGGCGACTACGAGGGGGCCTATCAGACCACTCTGAAGCTGGCGGACTCACCAGTGACGGCGGCGCTGGCCCAGCTGAAGTTCCGCGCGGCGTTGCTGGCCCAGCGATTTGACGAGGCCTCGACACTCAGCGCGGCGCCGCGGGTGTGGGTGAATATGTTCCAGCAGCTGGCGGCGGACCAGCCCCGCGTGGCCGAAGCACTCGCCGCGGAGATCGAGCGGCGGTTCACGCTTTCGGATGCGGACAGGACGTTTTTCGAGGCGGTCCGCCGTCGATTGTCCCTGCACGCTCAGGAGGCCCGCCGGGCGGTGACCAGGGGGTCACCCGCCAACGAGCCGCCGGGGTGAGCAAGACCGCCAGCCGCATCGTCTCCGAGGCGCGGAATCTGGTCGCTTTCTCAGGGGCGGGGCTCAGCGCTGAGTCGGGCGTGCCGACGTTCCGCGATGCAACCACCGGCGGGCTCTGGAAACGGCATGACCCGACAAAGCTGGCCTCACCCCAGGGGTTTGCCCGGGATCCGCAGCTGGTCGTCGAGTGGTACGCCCACCGACGCCGCGCAATCGCTCAGGCGGTGCCCAACCCTGCCCACCGGGCGCTCGCGGCGAGGGACGACATCCTCAACATCACCCAAAACGTCGATGACCTGCTCGAGCGGGCGGGCGCGCAGGCCCTGGTCCGGCTCCATGGCACGCTCGCCGCCGATCGGTGCGACAGCGGGTGCGGCTACCGCGAGTCGATCGATCTGGCCGACCCGCCCTCCCTGCGAAGTTGCCCGCGCTGCGGCGATCACCTCCGCCCCGACGTGGTCTGGTTCGGCGAGACGCTGCCGGCAAACGTGTGGGAGGCCGCCGAGTCCGCGTGCCGCCGGTGCGACGTGCTCTTGATCATCGGCACCTCCGCCGCGGTCCACCCCGCCGCGGGTCTGATCGGCCTCGCCAAGGCCTCCGGGGCCCAGCTCATCGTGATCAACACCCAGCCCAGCGAGGCGAGCGAGCTTGCGGATATCGAGCTGCTGGGCAACGCCAGCGCGCTGGTGCCGGAGGTACTGGACTAGCGCAGCTTACGTCCAAGCGTAGCGGCCTCTTGGATAGGCCGCGAAGCCCACGAAGCGAGTGTGCGGCCCGCGCAGCCCGGAGGGCTGCTGAACACGAGCGGTAAAGACGCCACGACGCCGCGAGGCCGCTACGGAGCGATCGAAACAGCTCGAGCGGTTGGCTGTTGGCCTATCGCGTGCGACCCCATTTTGCGAAGAGCCAAGAGAAGCCGAGAGCCAAGGGCGTTTATGTTACCGTTCGGCCATGGCGAGCCCAAGAACGGCCCGGACACACAAGACACGTACGGAGAACGACTCGATGGGCGAGATGACGGTGCCGTCGGACGCGCTCTACGGCGCCACCACCCAGCGGGCGGTGCTGAACTTCCCCGTCTCCGGCCGACCGATCCCGCCCGCCATGATCCATGCCTTCTGCCTGCTGAAGAAAGCGTGCGCCGAGGCCAACGGCCAGTTGAAAAAGCTCGATGAGCGACGGGTGCGGCTGATCAGCCGGGCGTGCCAGGAGATCGCCGCCGCCCTGGCCGACGAGAACGGCAGTGCGACCGCCTCGATGATGCAGCAGTTTCCCATCGACATTTTCCAGACCGGGTCGGGCACATCGACCAACATGAATGTCAACGAGGTGATCGGGAACCTCGCGGCCCGGACTGCGGGAAAGCCGCTGGGGTCCAGAGACCCGGTTCACCCCAATGACCACGTCAACATGGGACAGTCATCCAACGACACCTTCCCGACCGCCATGCAGGTGGCGGGGGCGTTGACAATCAAAGCGCGTCTCATCCCCGCCGTCAGGAGGTTGGCCCGCGCCCTTCATGTCAAGGCGCGGCGATTTGACGGGATCGTCAAGATCGGGCGAACCCACCTGATGGACGCCACGCCGATTCGGCTCGGCCAGGAGTTCTCGGGGTACGCCGCCCAGGCCGACTACTCCGTGAAGCGCGCCGAGCGGGCGATGGTGCGGCTGGCCGAGAATCTGCCGATCGGCGGTACCGCCGTCGGCACCGGGATCAACACCCACCCTCGGTTCGGCCGACTCGTCGCCGGAAAGCTGCGCAAGGAAACGGGCGTCAAGTTCGCCGAGGCGGGCAACCACTTCGAGGCGCAGGCCACACGCGACTGCGTGGTGGAGGCCTCGGGCCAGCTTAAGACGATCGCCGTGGCGCTCTCCAAGATCGCCAACGACATCCGGCTGCTCGGCTCGGGCCCGCGGTGCGGGCTCTACGAGCTGACCCTTCCCGCCACGCAGCCCGGCTCCTCGATCATGCCGGGAAAGGTCAATCCCGTCATCTGCGAGTCGGTCATGCAGGTCGCCTGCCAGGTCATCGGTAACGACACCGCGATCACCCTCGGCGCCACCGGCGGCATCGGCTCGCTCTTGGAGCTCAATGTCGCCATGCCGATGATGGCTGCCAACCTGCTCGATTCGATCAGTCTGCTGGCCAACGTCTCGACGATCTTCGCCGACCGCTGCATCGAAGGGCTGAAGGTCAACCGGTCCGTGGCCACCGGCATGGTCGAAAAGAGTTTGATGCTGGGCACGTCGCTGGTCCCTCAGATCGGCTACGACAAGGCCGCCGAGGTCGTCAAGGGCGCCTTTTTGAGCGGCAAGACGGTGCGCCAGTATGTGCTTAAGCACAAGCTGCTCGACCCCGAGCAGCTGGACAAGTTGCTTGACGCCGCGTCGATGACGGAGCCGAAGGGCACCTGAGCGAGTGTTCACAAACCAACAATGTCCTCCGGCCGTCTCAGCGCTTCCTACGCCCGCGCCGCCCGCGCCTTTGAGGCGGGAGATCTTGGCCTGGCGGAGTCGATCTGCGGGCAGCTTCTGAAGCGAAACAATCGCGACGTCGATGCGATGCAGCTTCGTGGGGCGATCGCGCTGGCACGGCAGGCCTATGAAGAGGCTCGATCGTATTACCAGAAGTGTCTGTCACTCCGCCCTCGCGAGCCGCTTTTTCACCTCCAGGCGGGCAAGGTCGACGCCCTCCAGGGACGGTTCGAGGCGGCCGTACGGAGGTTCGACACCGCGATTGGGCTCAAACCCGGCGACCCACAAGCGGCGGAATGGAAGGCCAAGGTCCTGGAGTGGGCAGGCGACTACGACCGGGCGCGGAGCGTGCTGGCGGCATTTGTCACGGCGGGAAACGAGACCACCTCGATGGCCGGAGTGCAGGCCAAGCTCGACATGCACGCCGGTCGGTACGCCGAGGCGGTCGCCATGACGCGGCGCCACCTTGACCGCAGCGATCTTTCGGGCCCGGACCGCCACCGGATAGCGCACATCGCGGGACGGGCGCACGAGAAGCTCGGCGAGTTTGACGACGCCTTTCGCGCCCACACCGAGGCGAACCGGGCGGTGGCCCGTCCCTTTGACGCGGACGCCTACGTCAAGTCGACCGACCGTCTGACCGACTCGTATTCACAACCGCAACTCACCGACCTGCCGCGGGCGACCAGGCGGGGGAAGGGTCTGGCGTTCATCGCGGGCATGCCCCGCTCCGGCACCACCCTCATTGAGCAGATCATCGACGCCCACCCCGAGGCCTGTGGCGTCGGCGAAGAGGTCGGGATCCAGGAGATTGCCGGGCGCCTCCAGGTTGAGCTCGACAGCTACGATCCCTATCCCGAGTGCGTGGGCGATCTGAGGGAAGCCGACATCAAGCGACTGGCCGAGCGCTACCTCGCCGGTTTGCCGCAGCGCGCCCGCAAGAGCAGGTTGATCGTGAACAAGCACCTGGAGAACTACAGGCATTTGGGGCTCATCGCGCTGCTGTTCCCGGCGGCCCGGATCATCCACTGCCGGCGCGACCCGCTGGACACGTGCCTCTCCTGCTACATGAGCGACATTCTGCCCACCGCCCACCCCTGGATCTCCGATCTGGCGGACATCGGGCTGGCCTACCGTCAGTATGAGCGGCTGATGGATTATTGGGGCCGGGTTTTGGATCTTCAGATGCTCGAGGTGCGCTACGAGGCGGTCATCCAGGAACCCCAGGGCTGGACACGGCGGCTTCTGGAGTTCTGCGGGCTTGACTTTGATGAGCGGTGCCTGGAGTTTCACAGGTCAGGGCGAGCGGTGCTCACGCTGAGCTACGACCAGGTCCGGCAGCCGATCTACCGCTCCTCGGTCGGCCGGCACAAGCAGTACGAGAATCACCTCGCGCCGCTCCGAAAGGCGCTGGGCGGACACGAGCGCGACGCCCCTACCATTGCGGGCTAACGGCTCTCGGCTGTCGGCAAGAAGAGACGTCCCTCTCTTCTCTGGCTGACAGCTGATAGCTGACAGCCGACAGCCTCTTTCTCCGCGGCCCTCCGCGTTCCTCCGCGGTGAATCTTCGCCTTTTTCTGGGTGGCTGTGACGGAGTCCGCCTCAGGCGGACGACGCCACGGTTGGCCCGTCGACGAGAAGACCTGGGCTTCGCTTCGCTCAGCCCCAGCCACCCAGCAGAAGGTAGATGCGTCCCTCTCCGGCTGACAGCTGATAGCCTTTCTTCTCTGCGGCCCTCCGCGGTGAATCTTCACCTTCTTCGGCGGTCGCACTACGGTACGTGGCGGCGCCCAATGAGCTCTCGCACGGCATCGTCATGCCCGGAGGACCCGGGGCCCGCCGCGATGAGCGTCGCGCCGGGGACAGCGTCCGCAATCAATTTGCAATCGGCTCCGTTTGACCCGACGGCGGGGCCGACGACCAGCAACGGCGTGGAGACCCGCATCAGATCGCGCCTCTCCAGACGCCCGGGCCGAATGCCCCGCAACCACAGCCAGCCAAGGGCGAGGTCCACCAGCGGCCGGTCCGGACATTGACGGGCGCGGAGCCGGCGTCGGAGTGGCCCGCGGATCGAGCAGTAGGGTTGATAGGCCACGACCCCACTGATTTGATCCTGCACGGTTCTTGCCACCGCCTTCAGCGCGATCACCGCCCCCAGGTCATGACCCACCAGGACGAACGGTCCCTCGCCCAGCCGGTCAAGCAATTCACGCAGGTCCTTCTCCTCACCGTGGCCGAGAGGGCTCTTGGAACCGCTCGCCTCCCCGTGGCCGCGGAGGTCGTAAAGGACAAGCCGTGTGCACAACCGCCGCCACGGCTGGAGCTGCCCGAGCATATCGATCCGGGAGCTGCCCCAACCGTGGATGAAGACGGCGGTGAGCGCAGGCTGTCGGCTGTCGGCTCCCGGCTCCCGTCCCGCTTCGGACGCCCCGGTCACTTCCCACACCGGCAGCTGCGCGCCGTCGGACAGATGAAGCGACCACTCCTGAAACTCCAGACCAAGCTCACCAGGGTCGACCGCCAGGCCCCGGGCCACGGCATAGCCAGCCGTATGACGGGGTGGCCGGATCGCATCGTGCACGACCACCAGCGAAAGAAGAGCCACGGCCAGGACAAGCCCAACCAGGAGCAGGATCCCAAGGCCGACAAGCTCGCCCATCGCCGGAAGCTTAGGCTGAGAGACGACGGCTGATGGCTGACGGCTCCAAGGCTACACTGCCGACCATGAAGCCCTCGCTCACGATCGGCACCACGGCCGAGGTCGTCAAGCTGGTCACTGAGGACATGTGCCCGGCGTTCGAAGGCGTCATCGTGCACCGGCTCTACTCGACCTGGTCGATGGCCCACCACATGGAGCTCGCGGCCCGAATGGTCCTGGCCCCCCACCTTCACGAGGACGAGGAGGGCATCGGCTCGCATCTGACAATTGACCACATCGCCCCCACCCCCGTCGGGCACACCGTGCGGGTCGTGGCGACAGCCACGGAGGTCAGCGCCAGCACGGTGGTCTGCGACGTCATCACCTATGACGGCGATCGTGTGGTGGGGCGGGGAAAACAGGTTCAGCGGGTGTTGCCAAGAAAAAAACTCCACGCGTTGATTCAGAGAGCCGGCCAATGACCACCGGATCCATCGAGACAAAGCCCATGTCCACCGAACCTCTCATTCTCTGGGAAACCGACGGCCACGTCGGCATCGTTCGGCTGAACCGCCCCAAGGTGCTCAACGCACTCAACCCCCAGCTCATGACCCAGCTCGCCGAGCAGATGGAAGCCTTCGACGCCGAGAAGGAGATCCACGTCATCCTCCTTGCCGGAAGTGAGAGGGCGTTTGCGGCCGGTGCCGACATCGGCGACATGGCGGAGCGCTCCATGCTCCAGATGTATGAACGCGACCAGTTCGCCACATGGGACCGCATACGGCGAATCAAAAAACCCATCGTGGCCGCGGTCAGCGGGTACGCCCTCGGCGGCGGCTGCGAGCTGATGATGATGTGCGACGTGGTGATCGCCTCGGAGACCACCCAGATCGGCCAGCCGGAGATCAATATCGGCGTCATGCCCGGCGCGGGCGGCACGCAGCGGCTGACGCGGGCCGTGGGAAAGGCGACCGCGATGGACGTGATCCTCACCGGCCGCTTTCTCACCGCCGCCGAGGCCCTGGCGGCTGGCCTGGTCAGCCGTGTTGTCCCGCCCGAGCACTTTTTCAGCGAGGCCCTCAACATAGCGCAGGCGTTGGCCGCCAAGGGCCCGATCGCCCTGAGGCTCGCCAAGGAAGCGGTCCTGAAGGCCTTCGAAACGACACTCGCCCAGGGGCTCGAGCACGAGCGGAAGCTCTTCTACATGCTCTTTGGAACCCAGGACCAAAAAGAAGGAATGCGGGCGTTTGTCGAGAAGCGGAAGCCGCACTTCAAGGGGGAGTAGGCTATCGGCTGTCGGCGAACGGACAAGGAGAAGCTCAATGACGGGAACCGCGACCATGACGGACTATGAGACGATTGAGGTTCAGACGGTAGACCGCGTCCGCACCATCACCATGAATCGGCCCGAGGTCTACAACGCACTCAACGACAAGCTGACCTACGAGCTCCAGGACGCGATGAAGCGCGCCGGGCGCGACAACGACGTCCGCGTGGTGATACTCACCGGCGCAGGCAAGGCGTTCTGCTCGGGCCAGGATCTCGGCGACCTCAAGCACAAGTACGTTCCCGGCTACGTCCCGCACCTCGGCGAGGATCTTCGAAAACGCTACAACCCGGTCGTCAAGCGGATCCGCCAGATGCCCAAGCCGGTTATCGCCGCCGTCAACGGCGTGGCGGCGGGCGCGGGGCTGAGCTTCGCCCTGGCCTGTGACATCCGGATCGCCTCCCAGCGCGCGTCGTTCATCGAGGTCTTCATCAACGTCGGCCTGATCCCCGATTCCGGAAGCACCTTCACCCTGCCGCGGCTGGTGGGGATGGCCAAGGCGATGGAGCTGTGCTTCACGGGCGACAAGGTCTCCGCCGAGGAAGCCCTTCGGATCGGCCTGGTCAACAAGGTCGTGCCTGCCGACGACCTCATCGAGGAGACCAGAAAGCTCGCCGGGAAACTTGCGGCGCTCCCCCCCCGCGGGATCGCGCTCACCAAGCGCCTGATCAACCAGTCCTATGACAATGATTTTGACGCACAGCTCGAGGCGGAGGCGTTCGCCCAGGAGACGGCGGCGCTCACTCAGGACCACTATGAAGGGGTGGTCGCGTTCATCGAGAAGCGGAAGCCCCAGTTCAAAGGGGATTAATGACTCACGGCTCTCACACCGTCACCATCCTCGGCTCCGGCACGATGGGCGCCGGCATTGCTCAGGTCGCGGTCACAGCGGGGTGGGAGGTTGAGCTTTCGGATATCAACGAAGCGACGGTCGGCGCCGCGATCGCCGGCATCCTGAAGAAACTGAATCGCCTCGTCGAAAAGGGACGGCTCACCGCTGCCCAGCGCGACGACGCCGCCCGACGGCTCCGCGTCGCGGCATGGCCGGGATCTTTTACCGAATGCGAGATGGTCATCGAGGCCGTGTTTGAGGACTTCCAGACCAAGGTCGAGGCGCTGGCGCCGATCGTGTCCGCGCTGCCTTCCGATGCCATCATCGCCTCCAACACCTCGTCGCTCTCCATCGGCCGCATCGGTGAGGGAATTGGCCGGCCAGGCTGCACAGTCGGCATGCACTTTTTCAACCCGGCCCCCCTCATGAAGCTCGTGGAGGTAATCGCGGGAAGCGACACCGACCCCGCCATCACCGATCGCGCGGTGGCCATCGCTGAAAGTTGGGGCAAGATCGTCGCCCGCGCCGCCGATATGCCTGGGTTCATCGTAAACCACGTCGCCCGGCCCTACTACCTCGAGGCGTTCCGCATCCTCGAGGAGGGCCTGGCGCCCGCAGACGCAATCGACGCTGCGCTATGCGATCTCGGCGGCTTCCGGATGGGGCCGCTTACGCTGACGGACCTCATCGGCCAGGACATCAACACCGTGACCACGCGTCAGGTCTTCGAAGCCCTGGGCCGTCCGCCGCTTCTTGCCCCGAGCCCGCTCCAGGAGAAGCTCGCCGCCGACGGTCACTTCGGCCGCAAGACGGGACGCGGGGTCTACGCATACGAGACGGATGCCGCGCCCCCCGCGATCGAGGTCGAGCCGAAGCCGTTGGCGATCGGTGCGGGCCTCAGCGCCGCAATGGATGACTTCGTCGCCCGCGCCACGGATGCCACAGGCAGCGATCTTCAGCGATACATATTCGGCCGGATCCTCGTCGCGATCATCGCCCAGGCGGCGCTGGCCTATGAGCGGGGCGTGGCCCCCAAGAAGGATATCGACACGGCCCTCAAACACGGTACCAACTACCCCAAGGGGCCCTTTGAGTGGGCCGGCCAGATCGGTCCCCAGTGCTGCGGCCGTCTGTTGGAGGCGCTCAACGGAGAAGTTCGCGACAACCGATTCGCCGTGCCGGGTCTTCTGAAGGCTGGAGCGTGAGAATCCGTTGTTCTTAGGGAGTAAGGTTTTAGCTTGGAGGAGCACGATGTTTCAGCGATCGCACCTCGGAGTCGCGGCGGCTGCGGCGGCTGTTACGACCATCGCGTCCACCGCTGCCGGGCCGTGGGCGGCCGACACATTGCTCATCACCGGGGGGCGCGTGCTGGCAGCTGAGGGTGACCGCTGGCTCGAGGGCCATGCGGTCCTCATTGCCGATGGCCGCATCGAAAAGGTCGCGTCCCTGAAGACGATCGATGTGCACCCGGAGCTCCTCCACATCGACCTCGATGGCGGCTACCTCGTGCCCGGGCTCATCGACCTGCACACCCACCTCATGCTGCATCCTTATGACGAGGCGAGCTGGGACGAGCAGGTACTCAAGGAGGCTCTGGGGCTCAGGACGGCGCGGGCGGTGGCCGCGGCAAAGAGGACGCTCGAAGCGGGCTTCACGACGATCCGGGAGCTGGGCACCGAGGGCGCTGGCTATGCCGATGTCGGGCTGCGTGACGCGGTGGCAGGTGGGATTGTTCCCGGGCCGACGATCCTCACCGCAACCCGGGCGCTGGTCGCCTCCGGCGCGTATGGGCCAGCCGGGTTCGATCCGAGGTGGGCGATCCCCAAGGGCGCCCAGGTGGTGGACGGACCCGATGCCGTTCGCCGGGCGGTCCGTCAACA
This sequence comes from Planctomycetota bacterium, assembly GCA_022564665.1. Classification (GTDB taxonomy): domain Bacteria; phylum Planctomycetota; class Phycisphaerae; order Phycisphaerales; family SM1A02; genus JADFKZ01. The sequence goes on from JADFKZ010000015.1 coordinate 24,973, forward strand.
GATCGCCGCCGGCGCCGACTGGATCAAGGTCTACGCCGACTACAGCCGCAGACCGGGTGTTCCGGCGACGCCGACCTTCTCACCTGCCGAGCTGGAGGCGGCCGTGGACGAAGCGCGGAGCGCCGGGCTCGGGGTCTCGGCCCACGCCACGACCGATGAAGGGATCCGCCGTGCGGTCGAAGCAGGCGTCAGGACCATCGAGCACGGCACGGACGCTTCCGCCGAGACGCTGGCCTTGATGCGAAATCGGGGTGTCACCCTGTGTCCGACGCTGGCCGCCGCCGAGGCAATCGCCCGCTATCAAGGGTGGGCGCCGCCGGACCCGCAGCCCGAACGGCTCCGCCGGGCGATGGCGATGTTTCAGCGGGCGCTGGCCGCAGGCGTCGGAATCGCCTGCGGGAGCGATGCCGGCGTCTTCGCCCACGGCGACAACGCCAGGGAGCTGAAGCTCATGGTCGCAGCCGGCATGACCGCCACCGAAGCCCTCAAGTCTGCGACCGCCGTGGCGGCCGAGGTCATCGGCAAGGAAGAGAATCTCGGCCGTATCGCGCCGGGGTTCACCGCCGATCTGGTGGCTGTCAGCGGGGACCCACTCCTGGACATCACCGCCCTCAGCCGGCCGATCGTCGTCATCAAGCACGGCCTTGTCGTCGTCGACCGCCGCGCGATACCTGCCCAGGAGACGAGGGCCGAGCTGCTGGCGGTGTGTCAGCGCGTTTTCGAGACACTCGCCGAGGGCCGAATCGATGACCTGAAAGAGCTGTTCCTTCCGGAGGCCGTGGTGACCTTTGAGCTGCGCGCAACCGACCAGCAGATTTCGATAGGCGTCGAGCAGTTCCTGGAGCGGGCCCGCGGACAATATGGACCCGATTCGAGCTTCCGCGAGTGGATTTCCGGCAAGCCGACGGTGCTGGTGGACGGCGCGATCGCCGTGGTCTGGGCTCCCTTTCTTCTGAAAAGTGCCGGCTTGTGGGCCACCGGTACCGACGTCTTCGGCTTCCTCAAGACCGACGGCCACTGGCGGATCTCGTCGCTGTCGTTCACCAACCGGCCCGTCGGATCCAGCTAGGTGTAGATCCGGGGATAGTGTCGGCACGAGAGGGTGGACCAGCTGGATCTGAGGCCGATCCGCGGAGGATCGAATCCGCCATCGACAGAGCCCACGCCACTCCCCCGAGCGATCGACACACGCGTTAAGGGGGCATGAACGACGGTGGTGCCTCCCCTTCCCGCGGCAAATTGCGCATGGTCTGTTGTTTTCGGCAGGAACGGCCGGCGGCGTGCCGATAGCCAGTTTCGATGGCAATCCCCAACGTCGGCGTCGGCCCGCATGCGTCGCCGGAGGCGGGCCGGGCGACGGGAGCACGGGCCAATCCCGGCCCGCCGGGAGCCCACCCCACCCCCGACGACCGCAGCGTATTGCGTGCGCTGCGGCAAAGCGGACAGATCTATCGGTTTCTCGATCTCGGATATCGCTATCTGGCCGCTGTTGAAAGCGATCCACAGATCACCCTGGAGGTCTTGAAGGCCCTGGTGGAGATCGGTTTGGGGGCTCCCGCCCGGGAACTGCTCCATCAGCGCCGTGATCTCGCTTCAGCGCAGCTTGACGTGGCGCAACTCCGCAAAGCCGTGGCCCCGATTCCGACCGGACGGGTTGACTGGCGAGATCTTTCGGCGACGTTTGAGGGCAACCTCGCGACGCTTCTCGAAATGAAACCGGGGTTGGGACGCTACGAGCAGCAGCTCCGCGCCGTGCCACAGCAGACCCAGCTGTTCCGTGACCGGCACGGATGGTTTCACCTCTCCTGCCGACCGGTTGGGGGCCAGCGCATTTGGATTCCCGCGCTCACCGACGGCGCCGAACTACGGGAGCTCCAGCTTCGCCGGGAAGACCTCGCCCCGGCGGTGGCCATCCTCGGGTTTCCAATGTTTGACCTGATTGAAGGGATCTTCCAGGCGACCGCAGAGGCGACGCCAGCAGGAATGCCGCCTCTGTACCTTGTGGACCCGACGATCCAGCGGTTCTCGGCCTGGCTGCACACCACCGACCGGCGCGCGATCCTGCGGGATGAACGCGTCTACATCTTCGTGGGACCTGAAGCCTTGGAGACGTTCGTAGAGCTGCTGACAGCCAACGACGACCTGGCATCCCCTCGACTGCGCCTCGCCTGCCAGGGGACTGCTGACGTCGCCCGCGAGTTTGATCAGGCGGTGGTGCGGGTGACCGAGAAACGCAACCAAGCCTGCCGACAGATCGTCTCACGATTGCAGAAGCGGGCATCCGCCCGCAGCCTCTCGGAGTGCGCCCAGCGTCTTCGCCGTGGTGCCTCCGTGCTGGGTGTGACCTCCCGGCACACGACGATGCTTCAGTACTCGATGCGCGACATTGGGAATGCCCTACAAGAGGCGGGGTTCGAGTTTCACCAGCTCATCGAGGCCGCTGACCATCGACAGCTGAACACTCTGGTTATTGCCCGCGCCATCGACCGAGTCGACCCCGCCCTGGTGGTCCTGATCAATCATCTGCGCCGAGAGCAGTCCCATTGCCTGTTGGGCACACCCATCCTCACCTGGGTCCAGGACCCCGTCGAAACGATTCTGAGCGCGGAGGCCGGCGCGTCCATCGGCACCCACGACTTCCTGTGCGGCTTTTACCGCGACCGCTGCCTGAGCGAGTTTGGGTATCCAGCCGATCGGTACTTCGCCGTCGGCTTCTTCCCCATCTCCGACACCGTGTTCCACGACGGACCGATCCCCGAGGATCAGCGGGACCGATTCGAGTGCGACGTCGCGTACGTCGGCCACTACCACGGGACGCCGAAGGAGTACGCGCACACCGCGCGACGGGCCTATCCGGAGAAGCTCCATCCGATCATCGACGCCATTCACAGGCGTATCACCGCCGCCGCGGAGGCGGGCGATCACATCGACCTCGACGAGGCGGGCCGCGTTGTCGACGAAGCGCTCGCCGAGGCCGGCCGGCAGGTGCCTGACGGGGTGCGGACAAACCTCGCCAGCTTTCTCGCCTATCGCCTCTTCGACATCCGGTTTCGGCTCCAGACCCTCGAATGGGTTGCCGACTGGGCGCAGCGGACCGGCCGCCGGTTCCGGATCCACGGCACGGGATGGGATCGGCATCCGCGTTTGCGCCGCTTCGCCGGCGGGCCCGTGGAGCACGGCGAGGAGGCCCGCCGCGCCTACCGCGGCGCGAAGGTAACCATCCAGAGCATACCCAGCGGTCTCACCCACCAGCGCACGTTCGAGGCGCTGCTGAGTCGATCGCTCGTCCTTGGCCGCTGGTGCCCCGTCGACTTCGGCGGCCTCACCCCGTCGGCGTTTCGCACCGCGCACGGCGACGGCGCCGGGTTCGACTTTCTGCTCTACCGGAAGGGGTTCCGAAGTCTCGACCGCATCGTCTTCGACGGACCGGGCCCACTCGAAGAGCGTCTCGAAAGAGCCGTGACCGACGAGCCCTGGCGCCGCGCCCTCGTCACCGAGCTGCGCGAGCCTGTGCTCGAGCATTTCACCTACGCGACGGTGATTCCGCCCATCATCGAACTCGTCCGGCAGGGCCTTGGGCAGGGCGCTGCGGTTTCCGCAGGACGAGCCTGACCATCCGGCTCACGAGATCGACGACCTCAACCTGGGGCTCGTGGCGGCGTGCTTGCCGGAGCATGTCTTGGGTGAGCAGCATCAGGTCGTCCGTGCGCGTTCGCGGCAGCAGCAGCAGCACCTCGAACCCGGCGGCCTCGGCGGCGCGGGCGACCTGCCGCTGCGTGCGCCGGTTCAGCACACGGTCGTAGAAGTCCAGCGCGGCCTCGCGGCGCCCCGGGGCGCGGGTGACGAGGTACTCGGCCAGCTCGTCGCGGTCGAGGCGCACATGCCCCCACGCGATGTCGATCGTGCAAAGGCTGTGGCCACCGTCGAGGCCGAAGAAAGCGTGGTACTCGTGGAAGCACATCCCGCCCGGGGCGAGCAGTGCGTGCATGCACGAAAACGCGCGCTGAAGGTCGATGAGGTGCTCGAGCGTCTGCCAGCTCACGATGAGGTCGAACCTGCCCGGTTCGAGCGTGGTCCGCGTGATGTCGTCGCGCAGGAACCGAACTGGCACGTCCGCGGCCCGGGCCGGGAAGCCCAGTTCTCCGATCCGATTCCGCAACATGCCCAGCGTCCGCGCCTGGAGGCGGCCGAGATCACCCGTGAAGAGGTCGCCGTGGTCGGTGCCGACCACCTCGTCGGCGCCGAGGCCCGCCAGACAGATCGCCTCGTGCCCAAGGTTTGCCCCAAGGTTGAGCACGCGCCCGGCGATACGACCGCCGAAGAGCTCCAGCGCCCGCTGTCCGAGCTCCACCCGTGCCAGCGCCCCCAGGATCTGTTGGACGATCGTCTCCTGGTCAATCCCCTCCCCGCGCCGCTCGCCGTAGCGATCAGGTCCGGCCCACGAGGCCCGGGGACTCAGCTGGAGTTCCTCGCCAGCCCGGTTCACAAAGACGCCGCCCATGCCCACCGCATCGTCCACAGCCCGCCCCCTCGGCGCACTTTTTGTCCGGGGCATCCCCTGGCGGGGAGAAAACAGACACCAGGCGAGCAACGGGGTAGGGGTCGCAAGAGATAATGAGATTCGCCGGCGCTGGCCGATGAGAAGTCCATGGCGCTGCCGATTGCCCGATCGCTCCGCTCGGCGTCGGACCGGATCACGCGCTACATCCTGAGCCGCAACGAGCGACTGTTCATCCGCGTCTACGATCGCAAGGCCGGGCTCGCACGCCCCCCTCGACTTTGAGACGCTCGACGCCTGCGGCCTCGGCAAGGCGGCGCGGCGGGCTCTTGATGACCTCCACCGCGAGGGCGACTGCCTTTTGATGGACACGCTGGGCATCCATTCCGGCACCCGCCGCATCGAAGGCGAGCGCCTCCTGCTGGTCGTCGCCTTCAATGTCAGGACGCCGAAAAACGAGTTCCTGTGGCGCCTTGGCGTGTGCTGATCTCCCCTACGGCTTCCGCGCCATCAACCACATATGTGAGGAGAGGCCGTTCTGGGCCAGGAACTCCTGGAACGGCCCGCCGAGCCGCTCCCACTCGTCGCGCAGTACGCGGCGCAGGAAGCATTGCCCTGAGAGGTCGAAGTCGCCGGCAAGCACTGCCTTGCGCACGAGCTCGGCGTCGAGGCGCCCCGGCGTCGTTACCTCGATCACGTCGAGGCCGCAGCGCTCCACCAGGCCCCGCAGCGAGTCTGGGTGAAACAGATTGATGTGCTCCGGCTGCACGGCCGGCGCGGCAGCACCGAGGACCTCGACCTCGAAACCGCGCACGTTTGGGCAGGTGAGGACCAGCAGACCCCCACCGCGAAGCCGCCGCCCGCAATCCTCCACGAACGCGCGTGGATTGAGCAGGTGCTCGATCGTCTCAAACGAGCAGGCGACGTCGACCGGCGGCAGCTCGTCGTCGCTCACCTCCTCAATGCGCCGAGCGATCCATTGCACTCGGGGGCCGCAGCGGCAACCGTCGTGATCAACGGTCGGCTCGATTGCGATTATGCGACTGAACGCCCCGCGCTGGGCCGCCAGCGAGCAGAACGTTCCGTAGCCAGCGCCGACCTCCAGCAGCGTGCCTCGCGCGATACCCAGCCGGTCACACTCGGCCACGATGCGATCGAGGCGGGGAGCGTGGATCTTCTCGCGCCGCGCCGCGTCCGAGGCCGGGAAAACGTGCTCAGCCCAATACGCGTAGAGCTCAGATCCTGCGTAGTAGTCGGCGAGGATCGTCTCGGTCGGCCGCGGGTTCATGTAGCAGGTCCCGCACGATCCACACTCGGTCCAATCGAAGCCGTGCTTGTGGAAACGAGGCCGCGGCCGATCCTGCTCGCAGGCCGGGCAGGAGCAAGCCACGAAGGCGTCGCGGGTGGCCTGCAGGCGCTTGACGTCGCGGCGCAGCGCCTCCGCTTGACCGGCCCGCAAGTGATCGGGCCGGATCTCGTTTTCCCGCAACCTCGTCGTCACCGTGCTCATGTCAACACTTCACCGTATCCAGGATCGTCGCGCCGGCCGCCATCTCTTGGATCACCCTCGCGCTGGCGGCCACCGCATCGCCCGCCCCGGCCAGTAGCCCCTCCGCCGCGCGGCGCGTCTGCTCCCACCGTGCGCTCCACACGATTGCGTCGGCGAAGGTCCGCGTGAGCTCGCCCTCCAGCTCACCAATCGTCGCCACGTACGGCCACGCCTCGAGTCCCCAGCGGGCGCGATCCAGCCACGGTGTGCAGGCGCCGAGCAGGAAGACCGGCCGGCCAAGGCCCGAAGCCCCCGGGATGGCAGAGGAGCGGC
>JADFKZ010000119.1 GCA_022564665.1 Planctomycetota bacterium
CCACCGAGAAGGCTCACGCCAAAGGCCTCTTGGTCCTCCGCCAGGCCGCGGCCGAATTCGTCCATCCATTCGTCGCGGTGGGCCTCGTCCAGGCTGACGACAAGGACGTAACCCACGGCGCTCGCGCCCATCGCCGCGAGGTCCGATAGGTTGACGCGCAAGAGCTTGCGCGCGACCAGGGCCGGCGGGTCATCGGCCGCGAAGTGAACGCCGGCGATCATGGCGTCGGTCGTAATGACGAGCTCGCGGCCGGGGCGAGGGCTCAGTACCGCAGCATCGTCGCGCAGCCCAAAGGCGCCCGGTTGCGCGCGCGCCAGCGGCGCGAGAACCTCGTCGATGAGTTCGAACTCACCCCGTGAGGGTCGCTCGGTCACAATCGCCACCCTCGATCTCCGGCCGCCTCAGGTCGCGCGCGAGGCGATCGAGGACGCCGTTTATGAAACCGGGCTCGCCGCCGCCGAAGAACGCGTGGGCCACATCCACGTACTCGTTGATCACGACGCGGGCGGGCACTTGGGGGCGAGCCAGGAGCTCGTAGACGCCGGCCCGCAGTATCGCGCGCACGACGCGCTCCAGGCGCTCCAGCCGCCAAGGCTCGTTCAAGGCGCCGCCGATCAAGGCGTCGATTTCGGCCCGGCGTTCGCACGCGCCATCGACGATGTCGGCGAACAGCTCGGAATCCGGCGCGGCCACGGCCCCACCGTCCACCGCCTCGGCGCCCAACCGGTAGCGGACGAATTCCTCGATCGTGTCCTCGGCGCCGGCGCCGGTAACCTCGATCTGATAGAGCGCCTGTACGGATCCCAGCCGAGCCGCGCTCCGCCGCCGGCGCTGGGACGGGTGGTCGCCGAGCCGCAGGTCGGCGGCCTTCACCATCGATACCGACGCGCTGTGTGAACTTCTCCCGGCCTCTGGTGATCTCGCCAAGGGGACCCGTCGCCGGCGATGCCCGCGCCAGCATCCATGATCTCATCGCCTGGCGCTCCTGCGAACGCTGGGGCTCGACGCTGAATCGCACGGGGCGTCGTTGGCCCCTGGCCTCGACGGCCCCGGATCGAATTTGTAGCAACGACTGCCATGTTCCCGCATGCGCGGAGGAACATGGCAGTCGACGAGGGCGAAGCTGATTTTCTTCAACGGGCCAATGCTTGACGGGATCTGCTCCTGTTCGTCTTGCTCGCGAGATCGCCTGACAATTCCGCACGCCAGATGTCACGACCCGAGGCGACCGGGAACTCAACGCCGCCGATGTTCATCGTGCGACCCAGCGCGCGATAGGTCTGAAGATCTTCAGCGGTGACGTCGACGGCCTGCCCGCGGTTGCTCGAGAAGTAGATCGTCTTTCCATCTGGAGAAAACACGGGATTTCGATCATCGGAACCATTGACGGTCAACTGGGTTAGCTGCTTTCCACGGAAGTCCGTCATCCAAATGTCGAAGTTGTGCAGCTTGATCTCCGCATCCATGTTGCGAAGATTGGCGCTGGCGACCCCCCTGTTGGAAGCAAAGATTATCCACCGGCCAGACGGATGCCACGAGGGCGTAATGTTGTCCGCATCGTTGCTCGTAAGCTGCGTAGGATGCGAGCCGTCAACGTTCATCACCCAGATGTTCCAGTGCCCCTCCTGCTGGTCAAATGCCGAAAACGCGATCATCTTGCCGTCGGCGGATATTCGAGGCTGGCGCCCCTCGCGAAGCTGCGTGGCCAGGTAGGAGTTGCGATCAAAGATCCAGATCTCTCCGCGGGGATCGCCCTGCTGGAACCGGGTGAAAGCCACATGGGACTGTCCGACCGGATCTTCATGTGCCCACATGTCGGTTTCCGGCGAGTCAGTCACGCGCCGAAGCCCGCCGCCCTTCCCCAGCGCCCAGACGTTGCCGCTGGGGTCGCTGCGGTTCGAACAGAAGATAATTCGTGCGCCGCCGGACGCATAGGTCGGAGAGAAATTGAGATTGTTGCCTTTCGTCTTGCGAACGGCTCTCAACCCGGTCTTGGCGGACATGGTCCAAAGGTCGATGTTCCCATTCTCTCCCAGAAGCTGGTAAACGACGGAGTTCCCATCGGGACTGACGTCTGGACAATCGGCTTCATAAGCACCCTTGTAGTCCGTTATGCGGCTTACGTTCTTCAGATTGGTGCTATTCTCAATCGCATCGACTGAGGCCAGGGTATAGCGCCGGTTCAAATAGATCTGTTGCCGATGACTCAGGTCAACCTCAATGTCGTGCTGCTCAACCAACCCGTACTTTTCCGGAACGATAATTGGGTTGTTGGATACTGTCCTGCCGAGCATGCTTTGCCCGGTGCGTGTCTGGGTACACCCAGCGGAGACCGCTGCAATTCCCAGAAACAAGGCAGCGGTGTTGATGCTTTTTCCGATTCCTGTCATGGCATTGCCTCCGTCCTCGCACAGCGGTGGAACCCAGGCTAGCGAGAATGCCTGGTTTGAGGAACGTACGACCGTTCCTCCGAATTGCGCCCCTCATCGGTTTTCAGGGGGTGGTTCTGAATAGATTCTGTCAAGTTCCCGTTTCGACGATCCTGCCGGGCTCGACGATCACGAGGGCTTTGCGCCATCGGCTCCAGAGCCTTGGCCCTTGACAGCCCGGTCCGGAAGCCCCGATCGCGTCGGCGGAGCGCGTACGGCTGCCGGATCGGCGGCCGACCACCAGATGCGCCCGTGAAAGTTGAGCGACGCGGAGACGTGATCCAGGGCCTGAGGCGATCTTATTGGACGTGCATGGCGAAGCACGCGACGAGCAGGTGCTCCGGAGACCCATCGATCATAACAACAGTCGGACCCATCTCGATGTGAGCGACGATGTGGCCGACAACCTAGGCGCGGCCTTTTGGTGACCACATTGGAGGATGGATCCATGTCTAAGCAGATCGCAACGAATCGACCCAAACGCGGAGCGGCCCGTCAAAACACCCAACGCGCCGGAAGTCGTCCGCAGCGTATACGGTCCTTGGTCGCCCCAACTCGTGTCCGCGTCATCGGGGCGTTGATCGTCGGAGTCGTGTTTGGACTCTTTTTGTCGTCCGGCTTGGGAACCGTCATCGCGGAGTCACGGGAGACGGCTCACAGATGGGAATACGCTCGCTTTACCTTCGGACGGGCTGACGTCACTTGGTCAACGCCTGACGATCATTATGTCGCAGAGGAACCAGATGATCTTTACAGATACATCGCTGATCGTGAACCTCAGGGGCACATCACTTCAATAGGGATAGTGAACCTGATCGGGAGTCGTGGCTGGGAGTTGGAGAGCGTGAGCTACTCAACGGATCCGCGAGGCGGAGACAACTACTGGTTCAAGCGACCCGTGGACTGATGCACCCTTGGCATCCCGCCCTGCCGACGCAACGCGACTGACCTCCGACCTAAACGATTCCAAGTACGAATCGCACAAAGCGCAGCCGATGTGCATGGTCCCTTCATGTGTGGCCGGATGAAGCTCGACACCACTACGCCATACCAGTCTGCTAGGGGCCAGCGACGCCTCAGGAGTCTGGCCTGGCGTCTTAAAGGCGTTTTCCCCAACGGCTCGACCTCTGTCCGGTGAGCTCGTCCTGTTCCCAAACTCGGCCTACGCCGGAAACTGTCAAGGTGAGCTTCACCGGCGAGAATGAGAGTTGGATCGCGGGAACCGCGGCTCGGATGTTCCACACCACAGACGGCGCCACCTGGGACATCCAGGCCCACCCGCCTCGGCAGCCGATGCTGAGAGTTCGATATGACCCTCCTGAGGCGGCCTGTGTCAGGCCACCAACGTGGCGGCCCATCCGCCTGTTTGCCCTGTCCTGCAGGGCAAACAGGGGCGTGTCAGGGTCAGGCGGACTAGACACTCGTAAGCTTTGTTCAGTCCCATACTTACGAGATTTGCGGCCCTTCGGCCCCTGACAGATCCGCCACCCATTTGGGCATATCCTCGTCACCCTATGCGGTACGGGGTATTCACCTCTGAGATGGATATGGTGCCTATCGGGTGCCAGTGGCGCCTCGTATGCGGCCGCCCGACTCTGCGCGAGTCAGGACCTTCAAAGCTCACGAGCACCCGCTGAGTCGTTTCTCACACAACCGGCGCGGACGTAGAGGGCCGGCACAACGATCATGTTCAGAATCTACACCAATGAAGTCCAACCAGCGACTTTGCAAGCGCAAGACGAAGCCGCGACGGGCTACTCGCGATCCGGGCCCGGAGCACGCCCGCGACGTCGGTCGAGATCATCCCTGGTCTGCTTGTAGGCGGCCGTGCTCGGATGGTCGGGGCCGAGCATCTCCTTGGCAATGGCCAACGCCTGCTCGATGGCCTGCTCCGCCTCCTCGTACCGTTGCGCGTCGATCAGGACCTTCCCCCTGCGATGGAGGGTCTTGGCTACGTTGGGATGCCGCTGGCCCACGGTCTGGTCATGGATGTCCAGGGCCTCGTCGAGAGCCTCGAGAGCTTCATCGAGCTGGCCAGTCTGGCGAAGCAGCTCGGCGAGGTTGATCAGCGTCGCCGCGATCGCCGGGTGGACGGCTCCGTGAACCGCGCGGTAGGCCTCCAGCGACTGCCGGCAGAGCGTCTCGCCCTCTTCGAAGCGCCCAAGTGCCCCCATCGTTGCGGCGAAGTTCGTGCGGATCATCTGTGTGTCGGGATGATCCGGACCCGCGTTTTGGATGCTCATGTCGAGAATCGCCCGGTACTCGCGTTCCGCCGCCGGGTAGTCGCCGAGATCGGCCATGAGCAAAGCGATGGCGTTGCGGGTGTGGATGACGTAGGGATGGGTCTCCCCGTGCATACGGCGCCAGATCTCGAGCGCGTTTTCGAACGACGCGCGAGCCTCGAGGTACTGCCCCTGGGCACGCAGGACCGAGGCGAGGTTGTACACCTGAACGGCGATCTCGTGGCTCTTGGTCGGGTAGCTCCGCCGCAGCATCGCCAGCGACTCGCGAAAGGCGTCGGCCGCGCCTGCGTAGTCGCCGAGACGAAATCGGATCTCACCCAGGTTCGAGGTCGCCTCGGCGAGGTCGGGGTGATCCTGCCCGGCGGCCTGGGCCCGCCGCCGCTCAACCACCTGGAGGGCCAGCGGCTCGGCGGTGTCGAAGTCGCCCTTGAGATGGAGTATGGCCACGAGGTGGCTCATCGAATCGATCACGTACGGGTGGGCATCACCGAGAGCGGCACGCCGCACGGCGAGTGCCGCCCGCGTGACGGCTTCGGCCCCGTCGAGATCGCCGCGCGCCTGCAAGACACCGGCAAGCAGGTCGCGGGTGTCGGCGAGGTTTGGATGCGCGGGCCCGTAGACCGCGAGCTCGATCGTCTCTGCCTCTTGCAGCGCGGCCTCCGCCGCGGCCAGGTCCGCCTTGGTCTGCTGCACACGGCCCAGGACCTTGAGGCTCTCGGCCAACGCTGCAGGTTGGGACCCCAGCGCTCGGCGAAGCTCGATTGTCTCGATCAAAAGCTCGATCGCTTCTTTGTCGTTGCCTCGGGCGTGCAGGCACTCGGCCAGGTTGTGCATGACCTGCGCCCTCAGGACCGGATCGTCGCGATGCGCGTTGGCGAGGGCCTCCCGTTGCAGCAACTCCGCCTCGTCATAAAGACCCTTGTCGACGAGCACCACACCCAGGTCCGAACGCGTCGCCGTCACATCGGGGTGCTCGTCGTCCCACAGGGCCCGGCGGATCGCCAGCGCCCTTCTCAGATGCGTCTCCGCCTCGTCGTACAAACCGAGGCCGGTGTACGTCCGCCCGATCGTGTGCCGCACCGCGGCCTCGACCTCGGGCTGGTCGGTCAGCTCCTCGGCGATCCGGGCCGAAGCGGCATCGAGCACGCTCCGCACGGTCACGTCTGAGGCGCCGATGAGCATCGGGTCCGCCGAGGCGATCATCTGCTGGAGAAAGCGCGTGACCTGCTGGGACTTAATCGCCTCGGTCCGTGAGCGTGTGGCCTCGGCCTCTGCCGTTTGCTCCGCCGCGGTGGCGCGGGTGTAGAGCACGCCCATCCAGATGCCGAAGCCGATCGCGCTGACCACGAAGATTGCCGCCAGCGCGAATGGCACCTTGTGGCGGCGGATGAGCTTTGACATCTGATAGGCGGCGCTGGGCGGTCGAGCCAGGATGGGTTGGTCATTGAGGTACCGCTGCACGTCCTCGGCCAGGGAGGCCGCGCTCGGGTACCGCCGCGCGGCGTCCTTCTCGAGCGACTTGAGGATGATGCGTTCCAGGTCGCCGTCGACCGAGCGGTCGACGGCGCGGAGCCGAACCGGTGGTTCTTCGCAGATCAAACGCGCCGCCTCGGGCAGCGGGAGGCCGGCCAGGCTGTAGGGCAACCGGTCAGTGACCAGTTCGTACGCGATGACTCCCAGCGAGTAGACGTCGCTTCTCAGATCAATTTGATTTGGATCGCCTCGCGCTTGCTCCGGGCTCATGTAAGCCAACGTCCCCATCATCCGTCCGGCCTCGGTCACCGAGCTCACGCGGGTCATGTCGGCGTCGGTGATACGAGCCAGGCCGAAATCAAGGATCCTGGATCGGCCCTCGTCGTCGATGACGATGTTGGCGGGTTTCAGGTCGCGGTGGATCACCCCGCGTTGATGGGCGTAGTTGATTGCTTCGCAGATCTCGAGAAGCAGCTCGAGGCGGCGTCGGCGCGGAAGAGCGTCGCGCTCGCCGTCACCTGCCACATAGGCCGTCAGCGTGCGGCCGGACACGAGCTCCATGACGAAGTAGTCCTGGCCGTCCTCGGTGCGGCTGGCTTCGTAGATCGACGCGATGCCGGAGTGCTTGAGCCGGGAGAGCGTTCCGATCTCGCGGCGAAAGAGCTTGTGGTGATAGTCGTCGGCAAGCCGTCCGGTGCGCATCACCTTGAGGGCGAGGTGGCGGTCACCGTCGACCGCCTCGTAGACCACTCCCATCCCACCGGACCCGATCTCGCGGAGGATCTGATACTTGCCGACCTGCCTGCTCGTTCCCAGGCCGATGACCGGAGACATCGATTGCACGACCGCGTCGCGCACCATGGCACCGACGCCCCCTTCGGGAGCGTCCTCGCCCACGAGGCGGTCGAAGTCGGCGCTCGATCCCCGCCAGAGCGATTCCAGCGCGCTGTCCACGCGATCGGCGAACCCCTCGTCGGCAATCTGTTCCGGCTGGTCGGTCACGGCGTCACGATGCGGCTCGAGCCGGTGAGGTTGCGGCGAAGCGCCTTCACGGCACGGATCAGGAGCATGGAGGCCGCTGGTCGGGAGACCTCGAGCTCCTCGGCGATCTGGCGGGTCGGCATCTGATCGAAGAACGCCATCGTGATCACCTGCCGGTGCTCCGCCTTCAGGCGACCGATCTCCGACATGACGTTGTTGATCTGCTCGGCCTGCGCGGCGGCACTGGCTGGCGACGCGCCGCTGGCAGAAAGGAGCTGCCACAGCGGGCCGGCCCCCGTCGCCCCATCGGGATCGGCGATCGGGGCGTCCAGCGACTCGGTATCCGCCGCCGCGCGGCCGCCCTCGCCGCGGCGGTTGAGGTAGTCGGCCACCTTGCGGGAGACGATCCCGCGCAAGTAGGACTTCAACCCGGCTACCGTGGGCGTTCGGATCCGGGCCAGCCCATCGGCGAGCGCTACCATCGAGAGCTGTCCGAGCTCCTCGACCGCGTGGAACTGGCCGGGGTTCGGGCTCAGGCGGGCCGTCACCATCAACCGAACCTGGGGCGAGATCATCTCCATGATGCGCGAGGCGTCGGCGGGGCAGCCTCGGATGGCCGCGGCGACGAGGTCGTCGGTGAGCTGGGCGGTGCCGAACATGGCCGCTTGTAACTGTAGCCATGCCCCAGGCCGGGAGTCGCATGAAGCCGTCGGGCGCAACGCCCCGTGTCGGCTTTTTCCTGACGATCTTGAGGCGTTGCGCGGTCGGCGCCGTGGCGACTCTGGAGGTAGAGGCGCGGCCGATGGCCGGGCCGGACCACAGGGAGAACCCTCACAAACTAATAGAGGCGGCCGTTGGTACCACGGGGCCGCCACACGATAGGAGTCTCCCATGAAATCGTTTTCCAGGTCCACAAGGATCGCTCTGTTGGGGGCTGGTGTTCTGGCTCTGTTTGTAGGTGTGGCCGGCGCGGGCGTCTGCCCCTGGGATTGCCAGCCGGCTCCCAACGGTTCCGTTGACGTGCCCGATCTGCTCACGTTGCTGTCGCAGTGGGGCACGCCGGGCTCTTGCGACTTCGACGGCTGCGGCACTGTGACCGTGGCCGACTTGCTCTCGCTCCTGGCCCACTGGGGGACGTGCGTGTAGGTCACGAGCTGGGGAAATGGGAAATGTCGGCCTACGCCCAGAGGAGGATTGCGCGATGACACGCCCGATGGATTCCCGTTGTTGGCGCGTCGCCGTGCTGGCCGCCGCCATGGGCGTGTCCTGCACGACGGCAGCCGCCGGCGGCCCCTGCCTTGCCGATCTGGATGGCAACGGCGCCGTCGATTGGATGGACCTGATCACGCTGCTCAACAGCTGGGGTGTCTGCCCGGGTTGTCCCGCGGACTTCAACGGCGACGACCAGGTCGGCTCCCTCGACCTGGCGTTCCTGGTTGAGAGCTGGGGTCCCTGCCCGCAGGCGCCCGTCCCCGGCGACACGGAGCTCTTTACCGAGACGGTCGCGGTCGACGCGACCGACCAGGACTCGGCCGCCGAGCACCTCCTGGTCACCCACCTCTACGCGACGGGCCCCGCCGTCACAGTCGGCAACGCCCTGCTCCTGGTCGGGTCGGCCGACATCACGACGGACAACGCGACGATCTTCCAGCACCCCGCCGGCGATGACCTGCCGCCGCTGAGCGTCCTCTTCCCCTCCTTCCCCACGCTCCGCCACGACTCGTTCGTCACGATGAACACGCTGGCTGATGACGCCGCTACGTCAACCGACCCCGACTTCTCCATGGACACGAGGACTGTCGGCGGCGGCTGGTTTGCCGTTCCCGACCCGGGCAACCAGCGCCACGCCGTGGACATCAGCGGCATCACAGGCAATCCCGGAGAGGCGGGTGTGCTCATCGCGCAGATCACGCTCGTGTGCCCGCCCGATCTCGACGGGGACGGCACGGTGGCGGTCCCCGATCTTCTGGCCTTGCTGGCGGCGTGGGGGCCGAACCCCGGGCACCAGGCCGACCTCGACGGGGACGGCGTCGTCGCGGTCCCCGATCTGCTGATCCTGCTCGCTGCCTGGGGCCCGTGCTCCCGCGGCTATAGCGGCACCGTCAGGCTCTACACCTCGACCTTCGACGGCGGATCCCTGGAGGGGGCGATCGCATCCGTCAGCGCACAATTCGAGTGATGGAGAAGGGGGAGCGGACGGATTGTCAGGTTTGGAGATCGATAGGTGCCGATCGCCGTCGATCTCCGAACTTTTTGCGCATGCCCTGCGTGACAGGGGTTCGAAACCATTACGGGGTATTCACCTCTGAGATTGATATGGTGCCTATCGGCCGCCAGTGGCGCCTCGCAACGGCGCGCGGGTCAGCTGCAGTCGTGTGTGTCGGAGGCGCCAGGTTG
>JADFKZ010000120.1 GCA_022564665.1 Planctomycetota bacterium
AGACACCGGTCGCACCGGTCGAGGCGGGCTGGGCGAATGCTCGCGGGGCGATGGCCAGCGCGGCCACAACCAGCAGGCCGGCGACGGTTCTCGTGAAGAGGAATCGCCCTATACGCATTCTCTACCTCCAGGATGTTTCCCCGCCGCGGCATTTTAACAGCGCCAGCCACGATGTAAAGAGTCGCAGGCGATCGACTCGTCACCAGGCGCGGCGGCGCCGTGAGGGTTGCGCACCGGACAAAAGGACTCCAGGCCGGGTCTCCGGACCCGACCTGGAATCTCATCATCGGTTGCCGCGGCGTGGCCGCGGCTCAGTTGACGTGGATCTGTCTGGAACGCGCGGCCTCCGCCTGTGGGATGCGGACCGTCAGAACGCCGTCGCGGACCTCGGCGTGCGCATCGGCGCCTGAGACAACATCGGGCAGCGCGATACGGCGGCTCAGCGAGCCGACCCGCCGCTCCTTGCGGTAGAAGTGCTCGACCTCGGTCTCCTCCTCCTCAGACCGCTCGGCCTTGATGGACAGCACGCCATTGTGAATCTGGACGTCGATATCCTCTTTCTTGAAGCCGGGCAGCGACGCCCGCACAATGACTTCGCCGTCACCTTCGGCGACGTCCACGGCCAGTGTCCCATCCTCGGGAACCGGACATGCGGCCATGCGTGTGAAGAACAGGTCAGACGTAAGGGTTCCCATCAGGTCTCCGACCGGATCAAAGGGATTTCGGAGCGTGATATCAAACATGGTGGCTCTCCTTTCAGCAGGCAGTGACAATAATGAATGAGTTGCTGTCTTTCCCGATGCATCAGGCGTGCCGCGCAAACCGCCTATATACAGCCCATGAGACGACCGGCGACTGCCGAGCTGGCAGCGTTGCAGGAGGGCCCCTGCTGCTTTGTCCGGAGGGCAGGCTCCGCCCCATCCTGTCGCCATCCTCCTATGATGTACAGGCATGCGGATCTCGGTCAACGGCGAGGACATGACCCTTGCGTCACCGTGCAGTGTCCACGGGCTGCTGGAGCAATTGGATATGGCACAACAGCCTTGCGCGGTCGAGGTCAACGCTGAGGTTATTCCGAAGCCCCGGCACGCCGACCGGACGCTGTCCGACGGAGACACGGTGGAGATCGTCACCCTCGTCGGTGGTGGCTAGGTGTATGAAGCTCGACGGACCCCAGCAACTCCAGGAGCACCTGATCGAGCCGTTGAGGCTTGGCGCGGTCACCATCAACAGCCGCCTGATCGTCGGGACGGGCAAGTACTCGACGTACGAGATCATGGCCGCGGCGCTGGATGCGTCGGGGGCCGAAGTGGTCACGGTGGCGGTCCGCCGCGAACGGCTGCGCGACAGCGAGGGCCGCTCGCTGTTGGATTTCATCGACACCGACCGGTACACGATCCTGCCCAACACCGCCGGCTGTTTCAACGCCGCCGACGCGGTGCGTGTGGCCCGGCTGGGTCGGGAGCTTCTGGAACAGCTGGACAACCCCGGCAAGGAGTGGGTGAAGCTGGAGGTGCTCGGCGACCCCAAGACGCTCCTGCCCGATCCAGTGGGAACACTCCAGGCCTGCCGGGAGCTGGTGGCGGACGGCTTTAGCGTCCTGTGCTACACCAGCGATGACCCGGTGATGGCCGTCAGGATTCGAGAGGCGGGAGCGACCAGCGTCATGCCCGCCGGCAGCCCCATCGGCAGCGGCCGCGGCATCGCCAACCCGGCCGCGATCGCGATCATCCTTCAATTGCTCAAGGATCCCGCCCAAGGCGGGCAGCCTGACTACCCGGTCATCGTCGATGCCGGAGTCGGCACCCCCAGCGACGTCACCCGGGCAATGGAGTTGGGCGCCGACGGCGTCCTGCTCAACACCGGGATCGCCCACGCCGCCGACCCACTCGGGATGGCAGCGGCGATGAAGGCCGCCTGTGAAGCGGGCTACCTCGGGCACCGCTGCGGGCGGATACCCAAGAAGCTCTACGCCACCGCATCCAGCCCCTGGGAGGGAACGATCGCTGGGGAGTGAGAAGAGCTGTCGGCAAGCTCCGGGGGGCTGGGGCTGAGCTCGGGTGGCTGGGGCTGAGCGAAGCGAAGCCCCGGTCTTGTACGCACTGTCTGTCAGCCGGAGGCCGCTACGGAGCGCTCAGGCAAGGCGCCCGATCAGCGGCGGCGGATCGAATTCGCCGCCGCGTACCAGAGCAAGTGTCGGCCCCTCAGCCCAGCGGGCTGACAAACAAGAGCGGCACGGACGCCGCGAGGCCGTACGGAGCGCTCAAACTAACGCGCCACACGACGCCCGAGGTATTGTGATACCTCCGCCACCTTCGCGTCCACGCATTCGGCGTCCGGCCCCTCCAGGTTGAGACGAAGAAGCGGCTCCGTGTTGCTCGGCCGAACATTGCACCACCACTGACCGAGGTCGAGCGTGACACCGTCAAACTCATCGACGCAGGCGCCGGTGTAGACGTTCCTGAGCTGGCTGAGAGCCGCGTCCTTGTCCTCGGTCTCGAAGTTGATCTCCCCCGACTGAACATACCGCCGCGCCGGCCGGATCTGTGCGCTCAACGGCCCGTCTGCCCGGGCCAGAGCGCTGGCGATGACCGCCAAGGCGATCGCCCCCGAGTCCGCATAGAAGTTGTCGCGGAAGTAGAAGTGCCCCGAAAGCTCACCGCCGAAGATCGCGTCGTGCTCGGCCATGTTCTGCTTCATGAAGACGTGGCCGACCCTCGACCTGAGGGGTGTGCCTCCGGCGGCGGCGATCATCTCGGGCACCGCTTTGCTTGACCGCAGGTCGTAGGCGATCGTCGACCCCGGATGCCTTCGGAGTATGTCCTGCGCCAGCCACGCCGTCAGCAGATCACAGCCGACGATGCGGGCTTTCTCATCAACAACCATGCACCGATCGGCGTCCCCGTCGAAACAAATCCCGAGATCCGCCTTGACGGCGAGAACCTTCTCCCTGACCTGCTGGAGGTTGGCCACAACGAGGGGGTTGGGCTCGTGGACGAACTCTCCCGACGTGTTATCAAAGTTGACGCGGGTGATGCTCAGGCCACCAACCTCGCCGAAGACCTTGGGCACCATCGTGCCCGCCATGCCGTTGGAGGCATCGATCACCACCCTCAGCTGCCTCGTGCCGTCCGTGAGCGCAGGATCGAGGAACCGGAGCACGTGGCTGCGGTACGCCTCCCAAAGATCCCGCAACTCCTCCCGCCCGTCGGCAGGCTCGATCTTGTCAGGGTCCACGAGTGCAGCGAAGCGTCGGATCTCGTCGAGGCCGGTTGACCTGCCCACCGGTCTGGCCGCGATCTTGGAGATCTTGAACCCGTTGTAGTTGGCCGGATTGTGGCTGGCGGTGACCTGGACGCCGCCGCAGCAGGCGGCGTGGTTGATGGCAAAGGAGACGAATGGCGTATCGACCATGCCGACATCGATGGCGTGGGCGCCGAAACCTCGAATGCCCTGCTTCAGCGACGCCGCGAGCGCCGGCGAGCTCTTGCGCATGTCCCGGCCCACGATGATGTGCCGCATCATTGGATCGTCAAAGCCTGCGTCAGCCGCCTCACCCGTGAGGTATTGACCAACGGCGTACCCGATCTGCCACGCCAGCTTCTCGTTGAGCGGCTTGGGATAGATCGCACGAACGTCGTACGCCTTGAAAACCTTGCCGAGCATGGGTGGCGTCCTTGTCGAACCCCGGCGGTAAGGACTTCTCCGGGAGTCCGCGAGCCGGGCCGCGCTATGAATGATACCGCGCATGAGGATCGTCGTCGGGCGGGCCGCTCGCGCACGCCCGCCTCGCATCCGGCTATCGAACTCGTGATTCAGCAGAAGCGGAATCGATTCCACCGACCTCCGTCGGTTGCGGTGTAGTGTCCGCGTCAGAGGGACGAATGGACTCCCTGTGACGCCATCATACGCGTTCGTGTGTATGGGTTCGGGGTTCGGGGTTCGGGGTTCGGGGTTCGGGACGAGCGGGCTACCGGCTATCGGCAAGCTCCGGGGGGCTGGGGCTGAGCTCGGGTGGCTGGGGCTGAGCGTAGCGAAGCCCCGGTCTTCTTGTTGACGGACCAACCGTGGCGTCGTCCCGATGCGATCGGGACTCCGCCACAGCCACCCGGAAAAAGACTTTCGGCTGTCGACCGGCTGCGGCGTCTGCATTTTCCGGCCGACAGCTGACAGCCCTCTTCTCAGTCGCCCGCTTCCCGGATCTGGACTCCCTCGGGCAGAGCCTCGAGGAACTTTCGTCCATACCAGCGAGTCACGATCCTCGGGTCCAGCACGACCACGCGCCCGGTGTCGGTGGTCGAGCGGATGAGGCGACCGATCCCCTGCTTGAAGCGGATCACCGCCCTGGGGACCTGGTCCTCGAGAAAGGGATTGCCGTCGCGCTCAATGATCCGCTCGTGCCTGGCCTCGAGCAGCGGCCGGTCGGGCACATCAAATGGAAGCCGGGTGATAATGACGTTGCGAAGCCCCCGCCCGCGCACGTCCACCCCCTGCCAGAAGCTCGCTGTTCCCAGGAGCACGGACCGCTCGTCGTCTCGAAACCGCCGCAGCAGGAGACTGCGGGGGCCGTCGGCCCCTTGCACGAGGACAGGATGGCCTTCCGCCTCCAGCGTCGGCCGCAGCTCCCGGGCGACCTGGTTGAGCAACGAGAAGCTCGTAAAGAGGACAAACGCGCCGCCCTGGGTCTGGCGAACATGGTTGAGGATTCGTGGACACAGCTCCCGGACATACATCGCGTCGGCAGGCGGCGGCATCGTCCGATCGATGATCACCTGCATTTGCGATGGAAGATCAAAGGGGCTTCCCAACTGGAGTGTCTCAGCCTCTTCGCCGCCGAGACGCCCGGCGATATGGCTGAAGTCCCCGCGACCGGTGGCCAGAGTGGCGGAGGTGAGGACCACGGAGACCTCCCTGCCAAAGAGCTGCTCCCGAAGAATCGAGCCCACCTCGATCGGCATGCAGCAAATGGCAAGCCGCGGCCGGCTCCTGGAATCTTCCCGCCGCCTTCTCACCTCAAGCCAGTAGACACAGTCATCGAGCCGCTGCTCGAGCAGCATTTTCATCTCGTCGGCGATCTGATGGGCCCGCTGGGCGTAGCTGTTGAGCTCGAAGGCGTCCGGCTCGCTGCCCGCCCGCTCCCGAAGAAGCTTCAACATCGATGCGAGCTCTTTCATCGGCCCGCTCAGCTCGTCGGGCACCACGCCCCCGGAGCGGATGCGCCCGTTGGAGGGCCCCTCGTTTTCAAACCACTGCCACAACGCCCCGAAGACCTCCTGGGCGTTCTCGCGGCAGCGAAGCGACAGGGCAACAGCCTCATCCAATGAACGGGTCGAGCCGGCCTTGAAGTCGAGCGTCGCCAGAAAGCCCCGCCCGGTTCGAGGCTGATACAGCAGGTTCAACAGATGGCCGATCCTCGCTTCGGAAAGGCTCAGCCCGAAGTGCTGGGCGGCGACGTCCTCCACCGCGTGCGCCTCGTCGAGAATGACGTGGTCATAGGGCCCGAGAAACCCCGCCCCCTGACCGCGCAGCGCCAAATCCGCAAAGAACAGAGCGTGATTGCAGATCAGCAGGTCGCCGTTTTCCATCCGCCGGCGGGCGGTCTGGTAGAAGCATTTGCTGTAGGTCGGGCAGCGGCGGCCCATGCAGTTGTGGGTGTCGGATTGGGCGTAGTCCCACACGTCGGTCCGGGGCAGCCGAGGCAGGGTGGCCAGCGTCCCGTCCCGCGTCTGGTACGCCCAGTCCTCAATGAGGTGCAGCGAGTGGCGGGTGTCGTCGTCCGAAAAGAGTTTTTCCTGGCGGGCGCTGGCCAGCTGAAGTCGGCGGATCGACAGATAGTTGTTTCGGCCCTTGACCAGGACCGCGCTGAACTCGTCGGGGATCACCGCTCGCAGGAGCGGGATGTCCTTGTCGATGAGCTGCTCCTGGAGGTTGATGGTATTGGTGGACACGACGACGCGCTCGCCCTTTGTCACGATCCTGTCGATGGCCGGGATCAGGTACGCAAACGACTTGCCGATGCCCGTGCCTGCCTCCACGAGCAGCTTGCCCCGCTCCTGGAGCGTCCGCTCAACCGCCGCCGCCATCTCGATCTGCTGTGGGCGGACTTCGAAGCCCTCGAGCCGCCGTGCCACGGCCCCGCTCTCCGAGAGAAGACTTTGCAGACCCGCGCGCATCGGGGGATTCTACCCCCGAAGGAAGGAGCTGTCGGCTGTCAGTCCCAGAGGAGTTGGTCGGGTGGCTGGGGCTGAGCGAAGCGAAGCCCCGGTCTTCCTTGACGTCGGACCAACCGTGGCGTCGTCCCGATTCCATCGGGACTCCGTCACAGCCACCCGGAAATGGGCTGTCAGTCTCTTCTCACATGTCGGCAACAATCGGGTTCGCGACACGTCAGGAGTGGGTGCTGACGAATAGCATTCGAAGATGTCGCGGACGCTCCCCACCGCACGAATGCCAAAGGCCGCACAGGTGGCCGAGCGGCTCGGCTTCTCCTACCAGGACAAAGCCACCAAGTCCTTTCGGGCAGCTGTGAGCGATCTGCCGGAGATTCCCGGTGGGGCGAAGATCAGACGCGTCATCACCGGCGAGCTCGATGGCCGCGAGCTGATGATCTTCGAGGCCAGCTACATGGTCTTCACCGGCCAGACGATGCTGCAGGTCGCCTACACCTTCTACATCGTCCACGCCCCGGCGTGGCCGCGGACGAACATCACCTCTCGCAACTTCTTCGATCGTCTCCTGGCACGTCTGGGCCGTGCGAAGGGTCTGAAGCTCGACAGCCCCGAGTTCAACATCCGGTTCAAGGTCACAAGCGACGATGAGGACTTCGCCATCGCGCTGCTCTCGCCCCAGATGCAGGAGTTCCTGCTGACCAAGACCACGGTCAAATGGAGAATATCACAGGGGCGCGTGTGCCTGGTCTACTCCGGCACGCTCAAGTCGGCTCGCATCGAGTCCTCGCTGCAACGCATCCGCGGCTTCTGGGAGTTGGTGCCGCAGGAGCTTGAGCGCTGGTAGCGGACCGCCTCAGGGCGAGGTGGCCGGTTCCCTGGAGCACCGGATTGCCGACACGACCACCAGCACAAGCAGGTTCACACCCAGGGCAGGCAGGACCGGTTCCCAGGGCTCCAAGACTTCCGGGAGCCACGCCAGCGTGTCGAGAAGCTTCCACGCGAGCGCTACAC
Source organism: Planctomycetota bacterium (assembly GCA_022564665.1). GTDB lineage: Bacteria > Planctomycetota > Phycisphaerae > Phycisphaerales > SM1A02 > JADFKZ01. Next base: position 7,182 of record JADFKZ010000120.1, read on the forward strand.
CGAGCCCCGCTCACATCCCTGCAACCACCGCAGCCCCCGACGTCTGCGGACGTAGAAGCGCGCAGACGACCGCCACCCCGGCGCGGTACTGGTAGGAGACGATGATCAGGGAAGCGCCGATCAACGCCAGCGCCCCGATGATCCTCGCGGCGCGACCGAACCACAGGCCGAAGATCTGCGGGAGGGTGCCCGCGGGCACCGCCCGCGCCCGCCGGGCGAGGAACGCCAGGGCCACGATGCCCAGCGCGCTTGAGAACGGCCACAGGAAGGCGACCTTTCCGTGCTCGTAGGCGAACTCGCTGGAGCCCAAGAGCGAGCCCGTGCCGATCCAGGTGGCCATGAGGGTCCCGACAAGGACCGGAGCGCCGAGGTGGCGGCCAGCAAACGCAAAGTGTTCTGCGGTCTTTATGCGCCGGGCCGCAGCATACCCCACCGCCGATTCCAGTGTGGAAGGTCGCTGCAAAGACCACAGGGCGCATAGGATGCGATAACGCTGTTTGAAGAACGCATGTGGACCCGCCGGCGACGGCAAAGGACAGAGCGATGAAGATCTCTCTCATACCCCTCTCGGCTCTTTGTTTTGGCGTGCTGGCGGTTGCGGCCGTCACCTCTACCGGCCGCGGCGCGGAGCCTGATTTCTCGTCGTTCTGGCATGACGGTCGCGCCGAGCTTGACGGCTACCTCTGGAGCGTCTCCCGCTACGGCCAGCGGCGGTCGGGCGAGTGCGTGATGATCTACGTCACCGAGCCCTTCAGCGAGTCCAAGCGAGTCAAGGTCGACGATGCCGCCCGCGACCCCGCCGACACCTTCGATGCGCTGAAGCTGAACCTGGTCCGGGACTTTCAGACCGGGATCTACGACTACAACACGATGACGTCGGTCTTCTGCCGGAGCGAAGACTTCGCCGCGGTCAAGATCTCCTTCTCCAGCGCCGAGTGGTGCGGCCACGTGTACGAGGAGCTTCGCTTGGATCCGCGTCGCGGCAGCGGGCAGCTGTTCAGCTATTTCCAAGGCGAGTCATCAACTATCACCCTCGACGGCAAGCCGGCCGGCATCAGCGAGGACAACCTGTTCATCCTTCTCCGCGGCCTTCGCGGGGACTATCTGCGGCCCGGGCAGACCCGGTCGGTTCCCTTCCTGCCGGGTGCGTTCCACCGCAGGCTCACCCACTCACCGATCCGCTGGCGTAGTGCCGAGATCGAGCGACTCGCCGAGCTTCAGACCGTGGAGGTTCCCGCGGGCGAGTTCTTGACGATTGTCTATGTCGTGCGGACCGACGATGGACGCGAGGGGCGTTTCTTCATCGAGGACGACTATCCCCACCGCATCGTCAGGTGGACCTGGGAGGCCGGCAGCTCCGGGTCCAGACGCGGGCGCGAGGCCAGCGAGACCGGCCAGCTCACCGGCACCGCGCGGCTGAAGTACTGGCAGCTCAACGACAACGGCGACGAGCGCTACCTCGACCGGCTGGGTCTTCGCCAAGCGACGTCACCCCAAAGTGGTCCGGACGTGGACGAGTAGAGAATCCCGAAGTACGATACGCCTCGTTGTCCGCGTAGCTCAATTGGATAGAGCGTCGGCCTCCGGAGCCGAAGGTTGTGGGTTCGAGTCCCTCCGCGGATGGTCAAGAACGCGCCTTTTTTTCGTCACGCTCCCGCGCCGGTCAGGGGTGACGACTGCTAGTCGTCATCCTCGTCGTCGTTATCGTCGTCTTCGTCGTCGTCCTCTTTCTCGATCTCCAGCACCTTCCCGGCAGCGGATACCTCGACCTCGTACTCCTCGCCGTCCGCCGTTCCCTGGAGCGAGTAGACCACCGTTCCATCCTCGGTCTCCCGCTCGGCTTCTTCCAGGACGAGCCCGGGGATGGCAGCCTGGGCGGCGCTCATGACGTTGGCGGGCACCTGGTCGAGAGGGATCTTCTCCTCGCCGTCATCGCTGTCGGCGTCAACCGCCGCCATGGCGACAACGGGCCGGGTGTCATCGACCGCGATCGCCGAATCGTAACAACCAGTTGCTGCAACCCCGATCAGCAGCCCGAGAATCCACAGCGCGCTCTTCATCGTCAGCTCCCTTGAGGATGCCCCCCTGTGCGTTGGTCGACTCGAGGATACCGGGCCGCGGCCGCTGAGGTACAGCCCTCAGCGGAAGAATGCCCGGAGATTGACAATGGCGGGGCTGTTCACACCCCTTTTTCCCATTGACCGGACCGGGCCTGCCGTGGTCTAACGCCGCCGGGAGCAAGAGGCCCAGGCCGTCGCCGGCACCATCAACGTCCTTGGCGATTGGCCGCTTCACGGTGACTGGCGACAGCTGTGGGAGGTGGGGGGTGCATTGATGAC
>JADFKZ010000121.1 GCA_022564665.1 Planctomycetota bacterium
TGTTAGTAGGCAAAACCAGATCGCTCTGATTTGCTTGTCAGTTTGCTTGTCAGTTTGACCGGGTAGGAGCCGAATCGGAGCCGGGTACCGGGGGGGTAAGAACCGGGATGGCACTATCACAAACGCCGTTTCTGGCTCAGCAGCTTTGATACCTTTCGCATTGAAAATGCGGGTGTCCCCGGTTCAAGTCCGGGTCTCGCCATATGAACAAACCCCCACAAACGCGGGGGCTTTCCTTTCGAGGCACGGCCCGCCAACAGGGAAGAGCCGAATGCCATGGTCCCGACGATCCCACGGGCCCGCGTCGCTCTCCCTGCACCCGACGCTGATAATGTCCCGGCGGTATCCGGCCGATGGTTGGCACATACCCGCACCCCAGGACACCAGTTGGGGGCATGACGACCATGGGCCGCGAGGAACAGCATCTCGATGAGGCAAAGGTCCGCCTCTGCAAGCACATGGAGACCGCGGCCGCGGAAGCCGCAGAGACCTACAGAAACTTTCTCACGATCTATACCGAGGAGTTCGGCCCCGCGACCATCGCCGGGAGCGGCCTTCTCAAGGCGAAGCTGCACGCATGCGTCTTCCTGGTCCACGCTTTCATCCGCGCCTGGCCCGGGCGGGAACGGGACGCGGTCGAGATGGCGGAGCTTGCAGGCTGCGTCGCCGCCGACGAGCAACTTGCGGCGCACGGCGACTCCTCGATCACGGCCGAGCAAGCCCGGGAGATTGCCGCCGTCATTATCAAGAAGGTACTCGCTTCCATCAGCGACGAACTGAAACACGCTTCCCCGAAATCCAATGGTGAAACGCAGGGGTTTTGCGACCTCATGCAGCTTTACCATGAAAGCCTCAGTGACTCGATCGGCTCCATTGAATATACCGACGAGGTCAGGCGACGCTTCGAGCAACCCATCCGGCGCGAGGTCATCTCCGCGTTGCACCACAGCGCCGAGGTTTGTCATAATCTATAGCGCTCCGTTCGGCCTCCGGCCGACACTCGCTCTGGTACGCGGCGGCGAATTCATCCGCCGCCGCTGATCGGGCGCCACTTTTTGAGCGCTCCGTTCGGCCTCCGGCCGACACTCGCTCTGGTACGCGGCGGCGAATTCATCTGCCGAGTTTGAGCGGGCTCCCAACGAGCGCTCCGTACGTGAAGTGGGGTTGTCAGACAAAGCCCGCGTGCCGTCGACCGAAAGGGACGTCTTGAGACTATCGTGTGGCCGTGCAAGACGAACCCCCGGTCGAGGACCAGCAGGGCTATCGGCTTGAGGCCGAGCAGCCGTCACCGCCGCCGGTCGCACATCCTGCGCGTGCGACCCTCACCTCGGATACCGTCGGTGACGATGTCATCTGCCTCCAGTGCGGCTACAGCATCCGCGGGCTGCCGCACGAGGGTCGCTGTCCGGAATGTGGCACACCGATCAAGAGGTCGCTGCAGGGCAACCTCCTGCGGTACAGCTCGCCGGCCTACCTCGCGACACTGAATCGAGGCGTCTTCCTGATCCTGGCCGCGATCGCGGCCAAGGTGATCTGCGTCGTCGGGGGAATAATCCTGATCGGCTTGCTGACGGGAAGAGGCTTGACCGATCTTGCCCGTGTCTCGGAGTTGCTGCTCTGGACCGCATCCACCGGCCTCTCAGTCCTATCGCTCATCGGCTGGTGGCTTTTCAGCGCGCCGGATCCGGCCTTCGTCGGCGCCGGCGGTGGCACGACGGCGCGGAAGGTGGTCAGGACCACGGTGGCGGCGGCGGCGGTGCTCACCGCGATGGTGACCGTGGTGGAGATGCTGGCTACGAGCATCGCGACCAGTGTCGACTCCGCGGCCAAGATACTGCTTGGGGTCGTGCTGACCGTCAAGTTCTTCGCCGCCATGCTGTACCTCCGCTGGCTCGCCCACCGTTTCTCCAATGTCGTCTTCGACGCCCGGGCCCGTCTGCTGATGTGGCTCTGCCCCTTGCTGGTGACGGTCGGCACGTTGTTCTGCTTCGTCGGCCCGATCATCGCGCTTGTCCTGTACTGGAACCTTCTGAACTGGGTGCGGATCGAGATCAACAGGATCCGGCAAGTCGCCGTGGCTTCATAGAAAACATGGCCTGGGCTTGTAAGCCCAGGCCACGGCGCTGAGAAGGAGAAAGGAAGGAAGGTCCAGCTGGTCAATCGGAAAACGTAAGAATCGTGGTCGCCGCGCTGTCTTGCGTCGACAGGACCATGTTCGTCCGCAGACGCCAGATCGCCAGTGACCGTGATCGCTGTGCATGAAAGATCTGGATTCGAGCCGTCTGCCCGTCCTCCAGACAGAAACGGTCAAGAAACACATACTGCGTCTTGCCCCCGTTATAGCCAAGGCCACCGAGATCGATCGCCAGAGCTCCATTGACGAACACGTATGCGTCGCCGATTCCGTGGACCAGGAGGTACTGGCGGGCGTCCTGTTCATAGGTGAACGTGGCATCAATCTCGTAGGTGAAGAAGTAATTGTGGGCCTCACCATCGTTTCCCATCAGGACGTTGTCGATGGGGTTGAAATCACTGCTCTGGAACTCGTAGACCCCGGCGGCGTCCTGGGTGAGCGTGATGGTGTGGTGCTGCGACATGTTGACCCCCGGAATGTCGCGGAACCACTCATCGAAAGTCCCGGCCGAGTGGATACCGCTGTCCGTCGGTAGGCCCCAGATACCCGCGACGTCACCGAGATCGACTGGCCCGGGATCGGTCGTCTCCGCCCCCGCGGCCAGGTCAACGTGGAAGCTGGCGCGCTTCTCCACCTTCACTTGCCGGCCGGCGAAGCTGCCAAAGAACTCAGAACCGTCCTTGATCTTCAGCTCCGCTGAATCACCCTGGACCCAGGCCGCAAGCTGTGATTGCTTCTTGAGCTCGATCTTGCCACCGCCATGATCGTCGTCGTCATCGTTTTTATCGTTCTCATCGTCCCCTTCGTCATCATCGTCTTCAGCATCCCCCTCGTGCACCCTCGGAGTCATGTAAATTGAAACCAGTTGCGGATTGCCGGGATCCATGTTGAGCTTGGAATGCTCCTTAAGCTTCAATTCCTTCGATACAAAAAGCGTCAAGGTCGCGTCCGGCAAGAGCCGGATCTCCGCGCCATCCTCCATCTCCAGCGTGTCGCATTGAATGACGACTTCGCCGTCGATCCAGACGATGGCGCCGTCCTCGAGCTCCAGCTCATCACAACGCAGATTGCTGCTGATCGTGTGCTCGCCGCCCTCGTACTCAAGCTCCCCGACATTCGGCCCCGGATCCGCCATCTCGATGACCGGAAACTCCGCCGGCTGGTCCATCTCGCCGATCGTCCCCGTAATGTTGCTGCTCCCGTCGACACGGATGACTTTGCCGGCGTCCGCGCCGGGCGCAATCAGAACGTGCCCGTTGACCGTCGAATGTTTCTTGATCTTGACCGAATCTTTCTTCGTGCCACCAATCAACAGCAGCGCGTCGGTGCCGACATTGGCGCCCCCGTACGGCCCGAGGTTGGAGTCAAAGCTGTCGACAACACTGAAGTCCTTCACTTCGATCCCCTCCCTGACCGTCAGGAAGAGGCTGGTGCGGCCGGACCCGGGCGACGGGTCCAGCGAGCAGGAGAAATTGAACATGTGCGGGGCGATCGGATGACCCGCCGAGTCGATCCATGGGAACCACACGCCGGAGCCTCCGCCGGCAAAGACCGGCCTGCCGTCCGGTCCCAGGATCAGAGCGATATTGCCGGCATGGACGCCAAAGCTGGATGCCTCGATGGAAGCGAAATCAGCGTGGCTCGAGGAAAAGTCACGCACCACGCCGGTGAGCTGGTAGCGTTGCGGAGAAACCTCCTGGGCTGCGGCGCTGCCGGCCGCCAGGAGCACCCAGACAACGCCCCAAGCCACGAGCACCGGACGGTTTACCCCAGTGGTGATGACAGGGACAGCGGTCAGCACGGATTCCTTTTCTTTGGTTGTCGTTCTCGGAACTGCAGTTGAGCGTACGATTCGCGCCGCGGCAGCCAAGCGCCGATTCACCGATTCACCTCCGATGGGAGTCGATCGATCGCCCTGGTCAACCTGGCCCCGTGGGGGAGGGCCGCGAAGGCATGCCGGTTATGCAAGCCCGCTGACGGTTGTCAGCGGCTCAGGGACTGTCTCGAGCGCTCCGTAGCGGCCTCCGGCCGCACACTCGCTCTGGCGGCTACGCGGCCGATTCAATCGGCCGCTACGCTTGGACGCAAACTGCGCTAGCAAAGCTCGATCGAGGCCACCGTTGTGTCGTCGGACACGCCCCCCGTCCCCGCAAACTCCTCGATCGACTCGAAGAGCCGGCGGACGTCCTCTGCCGGCGAGGTCGATTTCGCGAGAGACTCCCTGACCCGGGAGGACCCGAACTGCTCCCCCTCTGCAGAAGTCCGCTCACATACACCGTCGCTGAAGAGGATGACTCGGTCCCGCGGCTGGAGCGTCAGCGACCTGGTGGCATACTGAAAACTGGGATCGATTCCGATGAGCAGCCCCGTGGGCCTGTCCGCGAGGGTCGGCGGCTGGTCATGCCGCTTGGTCATCCAGTGCCCGTGACCGGCATCCACATAACGCAAGACGCGACCATCCTCGACAAAGAGACCCACCCAAAGCGAGACAAAGACGTCCGCCGGCGAGTGCTCGGCGATGTACCGGTTGACGTCGTTGGCGGCACCGGCCGGGTCACCGTGGCGAGCCAGGGCCGCCCGCAGATGAGAGACCACCGCGGTCATATGGATCGCCGCCCTCATCCCCTGACCCGAGACGTCTCCGAAGCACACCCCGACGCGGTGATCGTCAAGCTCAAAGATGTCGAACAGGTCACCGGCCACGACCCGCCCCGGCGAGATCCGCATCGCATACTGAAGTCCGCCGAGCACCCCACTGGCCGGCGGGCAAAGAATGGCCTGCGCCTCGCGTGCGCCCTTGAGATCCTCTTCGAGCCGGTCCTGCCTCTTCTGCAGCTCGGCGCGTTTGAGGTTGGCCAGGGCCAGTCCGGCCAGCCGCGAGACCGCCTGACAGAATCCGGCGGCATCGGGGTACGCGGATCGCTCAGCTTCCCGTGAATCCAGGTAGATGTAGCCCACCACAGTGTCCACGATGATCGGGGCACACAGGGCGGACGTTATCCCGAGCCGCTCAATGCTCTGGCCCATCGCATGAGCGCTCTGTCGCGAGAGGCGGGCGATGTGGCCGGACGACGCTTCCCGGAGCAACGACCGGCTGAAGCTGAACGACTCGTCGGGGTGATCCCCGACCTCGCGAGACGCGACGATCTGGGCGCGATCATCCGATCCCATTGACCGAAGCACCGCTGCCCGGGAAAACCCGGTCCCGGCCAGTGCCAGCGCGACGACCGACCGCCCAAGACCTTCTTCATCCGACGCCTGGTGCATGGCAGCGGCACCGTCGATGAGAAGCTCGAGCCGCCGTTGCGCCAATGTCCCGATATCGCGATCGGGGACGCGCTCGACGATTGTGCCGGGGGCGACCATCTGGTCCATCCTGGCAAGCGTGCCACCCCCGGGTTCGCCGCACTCCAACCGAAACGAGTAGGGACCGATGCGGACGAAATCCCCCGGCGCCGCCGCGGTGGGGCAGTCCGGCTCCAGCTTGACCCCGTTGAGAAAAGTGCCCTGCCGACCCCCGAGGTCAATGACGAACCACTGCCCGTCACGGTGCACGAGCGAGGCGTGTCTTCGCGAGACCGTGGGGTCCGGTAGACACACCTCACAACCCCTGCCTCGCCCGATGACGACCGGCCCGTTGCCCGAGAGCACCGTCGATGCGGTTTCAACATCGCGAGCCGAACCGAGGGGCTCCAGCCGAAGCGCTTCGTGCTGACCTCCAATGGCCATGGCTCTCCCGGCCCTTCGCCGGCGGCCCACAATCAACACAATGGGGGGCACTGGGGGGCGATGGGGCAACGCCGATATGGTAGGCTAAATAGTGGACTGCACCGGGTTTTTGGCGCTCCGGGACCAGCCGAAGGGCCGCACGCGTGACGGCATGGCCGAGCAGGATCCCCCCCACAGCAACTCTGAGGCCGAGACCAGCGATTCGCCGGCCGCGGACAGCACCCGCCTCAGGAGGGGTCCCGAGTTGGGCCCCTCGAGCCCCAGGCGGATCGGCCGGTACCGCATCAAGAGGATAATCGCCAGCGGGGGGATGGGAACGGTCTACGAGGCAACCCAGGATCACCCGCGTCGACCGGCGGCGGTGAAGGTGATGAAGCAGGGCATCGCCTCGCGATCGGCCCTGCGGCGGTTCGAATATGAATCGCAGATCCTGGCCCGGCTGCGGCACCCGGGGATCGCCCAGATCTTCGAGGCCGGAATGCACGATGACGGCTCCGGCGGCGTGCCCTTTTTCGCCATGGAGTACATCGCCGGTGCCCGGGACATCCTCGAGCACGCCCGGGCCAAGCAGCTGAACACCAAGCAGCGTCTTGAGCTGTTCATCAAGGTCTGCGACGCCGTCCACCACGGCCACCAGAAGGGCATCATCCACCGCGATCTGAAGCCCGCCAACATCCTTGTGGACTCCTCCGGCCAGCCCAAGATCATCGACTTCGGCGTGGCCCGAGCGACCGATTCGGACCTGGCAGTCACAACCCTTCAGACTGATGTGGGCCAGCTCGTGGGCACCCTGCAGTACATGAGCCCCGAGCAGATCGATGCCGACCCGCACGACATCGACACGCGCTCCGATGTCTACTCCCTCGGCGTCTTGCTCTATCAACTGCTCAGCAACACGCTGCCCTATGACATTACCGGCACGGTGATCTACGAGGCCACACGGATCATCCGCGAGCACCAGCCGAAGCGAATCGGTGCAATTAACAGCACACTTCGGGGCGACGTGGAGACGATCGTCCTGCACGCCATGGAGAAGGACCGCGATCGGCGATACCAATCCGCGGTCGAGCTGGCCCACGACATCCGTCGCTACCTGGACAACCGGACGATCACGGCCCGGCCGCCGACCCTTCTTTATTACTGCGCCACGTTCACCAGGCGGAACAAGGTCCTGGTGGGCGGCATCGTGGCGGTCTTCGTGGCCCTGGTCCTGGGGATCGTGGCCACCACATGGCAGTGGAGGGTCGCCAACACCCAGCGTGACCGTGCGGAGCGGATGTTCGGTCAGGTGCGCGAGCTTGCGCACACCTTCATGTTCGACTTCCATGACGAGATCCAGACCCTCGACGGGTCGATCCCGGCACGCAAGCTGCTGGTCACGACCGCCCTGAAGTACCTTGACGGGCTTGCCGAAGAGGGAGGCGACAACATCGAGCTGCAACGCGAGCTGGCCTCTGCGTACCAGCGCGTCGGCGACATTCGCGGCGGAACCCGGAACCCGAGTCTGGGCGACACCGTCGGAGCGCTGGAGAGCTATCGCACCGCGTTGGCACTCCGCAAGGCTCTTGGCGAAGCGGCGCCGACCGATCACGAAATCCTCAAGGAGCTTGCCGAGAGCCACAGGTGGATCGGTGACATACTCAAGAACAAGGGCGATGTCGCGGGCATGCGGGATGAGTACCGCCTGGCGCTGGAAATCCTCGAGGATCTGGCCGAGGCTGACCCCAAGTACCGCCGGGAGCTGGCCTTTTCACTGAATACGACCGGCGCCGCCCTGGCTCGCATGGGGAGGATCGTGGAGGCCAAAGCGCACTACGAGCGTGCACTTGGTATTGGAGAGGCACTCGCCGCTGAAAAACCTGACGAAGACTCTCTCCGGCGCGACGTTTCAGTGGCGCACGGGCGGATCGGCGGCGTCTTGGTTGAAACGGGAGAATATGAAGCCGCTCTTGGCCACTATGAGAAGATGCTGAAGATTCGAGAGCGTCTGCTGGAGGACGATCCGAAGAGCGCTCGGTTCAAACGCGATATTGCCATCGCTCATTATTTCAGCGGCCTCGCGCATCTTGATGACGGCGAGCCGTCCCGAGCGATGGAGCATGTAGGTTTCTTCCTCGATCAAACCCGGCAGCGGGTCGAGGCGAACCCCGACGACGCGCGGGCCAAGCGCGATCTCGCGGCCGCGCATGAAGCGGTCGGACGGGCCTTTTCCATGCTGGGCGATCCTGCCCGCGCGCGGAAGAACTATCTGAAGTTCCAGTCGATCATCATTCCGCTCTCGTCGTCCCATCCCGCCAACACGCATTACCGCAGGCTGGTCGCCCAGTCCCACGAGCGTCTGGGCGAGCTGGCCGCGTCCGGCAATGACCCGACGCTGGCCGCCGAGCGCTACCGCAGGGCGCTGGCGATCATCGAGCCGCTGGCTGAAGCCGACCCCGATCACTTCGAGCTGAGGGAGGAACGGGCGCGGCTGCTGGCCGGTCTCGGCGGCGTGTTGAGAGTAGCCAACGAGCTGACCGAGGCCAAGCAGCGGCTGGAGTCGGCGCGGCGGATCTTCAAGTCGCTGTGGTCCGCCCAACCCGAGAACGCCTCGCTTCGGGATGGCCTTGCCGAAACGCTTCTGGAGCTCTCAAGGCTCATGGTCGCGCTTCAGGACGGTGCCGCCGCGGTGGAGCTTGCCGACGAAGCGCTGAGAAGGGCGGGCGAGCCCCGCCCCGCGTTCCTGCAGGCGATGGCTGAAGCACGCCATGCCGCCGGTGACCCAGCCGGCGCTGTCGAGGCGGTTAAGCGGGCGCTGGGCCTGCTTTCCGATGAGCCGGCGGCCGAGGCACCAGATGACCAGCTACGGCGAACGCTCGAGGCCCAGCTCGCTCGCTATCGCAAGAATTGAGTCGCCGGCGAGGTGGCGAGGTGACACCCGGTGGCGCCCGGTTGACGTGGGCGCAAGTCGGTGACCCCGCCGCTGTCGCCCCTGGGCCGCAGATCGCACAGAAAACCCTTGACTGAGCGGAGAGGGGGTTCGGGCGTGGTCCTGGCCCCATGTGGGATGGGTCAGCTCTAGAGGGCTGCGGCACCTAAGACGGGCCACGAGGGTTGCGAATCTGGCGAGAAAACAATTGTGCCGGGCTCGCGGCCGCGTATCCTGTGGCTACGGCCGGGGCGACAACGACCGTCCCTGAAGAGAGACCCTGCAACGGACTCTTTTTCGTTGGAGACTCTGTCATGAAAATGAAGACTGTGTCGCTTCTGGCGGGGGCCAGCGTGCCGCTGATCTTCGCCGCCTCTGCGTCTGGTGAGTTTGTCGGCCTCAAGGCGGTGACGAAGTTTGTGGATCCGGCTGACATCGCTGCGGACGTCTTCCTCGTGGGGACGGGCATCACCAGCCTGCTGGTGGTCAACGTCTATGCGGAGTTTACGCCTGGCGACGCCGCCGCCGTGATCGGGGCCGGGGGTAGTGCCGCCCTGGGGATTCCCTTGCAGATCAACACCAGGGACGGGACCTTCTTCCAGCACCCCGTAGAGAGAGGCGGCGGCCTTTCGCCGCACTCCGTCCTTATACCGATACACGGATTCAATACTCTGAAGCAT
>JADFKZ010000122.1 GCA_022564665.1 Planctomycetota bacterium
GCCGGTCAGGACAAGCTGCCGGGTTACCTCGACGATTACGCCTATTTCGCCGGGGCCCTCGTGGAGTTGCACGAGGCGACCGGCGAACCGCATTGGCTCGACTGGGCTCGGCGGCTGGCGGATACGATGCTCGATGAGTTCGAGGATGAAAAGGATGGCGCGTTCTTCTTCACGACTGCCAGCCATGAGGACATGCTGCTGCGGTCCAAGAGCCTGTCGGGCGGCGGGAACGTGCCGTCGGGCAACGGCGTGGCGGCCCGGGTCCTCCTGCGTCTGGGCCGAATCACCGGCGAACCGGATTACACAGACGCCGCCGAGCGCACACTGGAATCGCTTTCGGGCCTGATGTGGCAGTCGCCGGGCGGAGCCGACAGCCTGATCCTCGCCACGGCCATCAGCCTCGAACCCACCGGATCAGGCAAAGTCGTGCCCCCCGCCACTTCACCCGCGACGCAATCGGCGCCGGTTGCTGAGATGTCCCCGGACGCGCGTGAGTTTGAAGCTCCGGTGGCCGTCGAGGGGTTTCTCTCTCACCGGACCGTCAAGCCCGGCCAGAGTTTCCACGTGGCGGTGGCTCTGGACATCGACGAGGGCTGGCACCTGTACGCCGAGAATCCGAAGATTGACTTCCTCGTACCGAGCACGGTATCGCTTCGGCGCAACAACCTGGTGGTGGCCGGTGAGATCGTGGCGCCCCAACCGCACCGAATGAGAGATCCGATCCTCAAGGAGACGCTCAACACCTACACCGGACGCATCTGGTATCTGGTGCCGCTGACGGTGTCCAGGGATGCCGGCGCCGGCGCCACCACGCTGGAATTCGATGTACGCACCCAGGCGTGTGACGATTCCCGGTGCCTGCTGCCACGGACGAACACGCTGCGCCTGCCGGTCGTGATCGACCCGGACGCGCCAGCCGGCGACCTGCAGCACCGCAAGATCTTTGAGTCACTGGACGTGTCCCCCTGAAGCGCCTCGCAGGCGCGGATCTCACTGGCGCCCGGCGGCCCGCCCCGGAAGGGACCCAGGATAGGTGTCAACGAAACGTTTCAGCGCCAGGACAGCCATCGACGTGCTCGTCGGACGGGTCTTGATCTTGCTGCTGAGGAATCCAAGCGTTGCCGCCGCGTCGCTGAGATAGCGGGGATCGCCCGTGAACCGGTGCAAATCGAGTAGGTTATGCACCATGACGGAGTTACCGCTGGGTATGACGCCGTCGCGAGTGGACTTTGTACGCACGAACAAATCCGCCTGGCCGTCGAGAGTGTCGAAGAACCCACCGTACTGATCGTCCCAGAAGCGCTGCCGCGCCGCTTGTGCAAGTTCGCCCGCGTGTTGGACGAACTGATCGTCACCCGTCGCCCAATGCAGGGCCAGCAGCCCACGGATAAAGAACGCATAGTCCTCCACGAAGGCGTCGATCTTCGCCGTCCCCGATCGGTAGGTGCGAAACAGCCCGCCGTCCTCAGTGCGCATCTTCGCGAGAATGAACCCAACGGCGTTCCTGGCCGCATCGACATAGCGCTGCTCATTGAGCACACGCCCCCCCTCGGCCAGGCCCGCGATCATCAACCCGTTCCATCCCACCAGGGTCTTGTCATCGGTGATCGGTTGCTCACGACCATTGCGCGCCGCCATCAGCGCTTCATCCACCTTCTCCAAACGGACCTTGAACTCGGGGTTCGATATGCCCAGCGCCTGGGCCTGAGCAGCCGGCTTGCTGGACAGATACAGCACGTTCTTGCGCCCGTCCCGGAGGTGGTGCGGGTCCTGGAAGTTGGTACCCGAACTGAGCCCATAGACCTGCAGCGCGAAGTCGGCCTCACCGTCGAGGGCGGCCTCTCGCAGCGCCGAGCGAACTTGATCGTTGGTCCAGACGTAGCTGGCCCCTTCGCGCTCGGCGGCTTCGGCGTCCTGGGCGCTGTACAACCGGCCCTGTGGGCCCATCATCTCGCGCAAGATGTAATCCAGTGTTTCGCGCAGGACCTGGGCGTAGTAGGGGTCACGGGTGCGCTCATAGGCGTCGGCGTAGACCGAGGCGAGCTGGCCGTTGTCGTAGAGCATCTTTTCGAAGTGCGGTACGAGCCAACGCCTATCGGTGCTGTAGCGATGGAACCCACCTCCGATCTGGTCATAGATGCCGCCCATTGCCATGCGATCGAGCGTATGCAGTACGGCTTGGCGCACCGCCGGGTTGTCCCAGCCTGCGCCCATTAACAACTGGAGATTCGTCGGGAGCGGGAACTTTGGCGCGCCGCGGCGGAAGCCTCCGTTCACCTGGTCATACCCGGACATGAAACTGGCCACGGCGTTGGCCACCTCCTGACGCCCGACCGCTTGCGGCAGCGACGACGACGCAAGAGTTCGACGAACCCTGGCCGCCACCTGGTCGGCCCGTTGGATCAGCTGCGAGCGCTGATTTGCCCACTGGCCGGCGATCTGCCGGAGGAGTGTGCCGAAACCCTGCCGTCCGCCGCGATCCTGTTTGGGGAAGTAGGTGCCGCCGAAGAACGGTTTCAGCGCATTCGGCTCCAGGAACGCCGTCATCGGCCAGCCGCCGCGCAGACCCATCGAGTTCAGCCCTGCCATGTAAATATCATCCACGTCCGGCCGTTCCTCGCGATCCACCTTGATCGAGATGAAGTGCTGGTTCATGTACGCCGCGATCTCTTCATCCTCGAAGCTCTCGCGCTCCATCACGTGACACCAATAACAGGTGGAGTAGCCGACGCTCATGAAGATCGGCTTGTCCTGTTGCCGTGCGGCTTCGAATGCGGCCGGCCCCCACGCGTACCAGTTGACTGGGTTGTGAGCGTGTTGGAGCAGGTAGGGGCTGGTCTCGTTGATCAGCCGATTGGTGTGCTTGTACTGCCCGCTGGTTGCGTCCACGAGATGTGGCACGTGGCCGGTACTCTGGCGGGAGCCCGGAGAGGTGGCGGCCTGGTCAACCTGTTCCTGCGTCGCCGGGGGCGGGCTGACAACGACGGGCGTGGCTACGGCCCTTCCATCGCCGTGCTCTGAATCTCTGTCGCAGCCGCTGAGGAAGATCAGAACCCCCAATGCGGCAAAGACGGCGGTTCTGGTGAGGACTGCGGTGGTCCGGTTCATGACGTGGTCTCCTAGCCGTGGCGTCCGTGCTGTGGCTGTTTCCTACTGAGTCGGTTGCTGCCGCGCTGGCTGAGCTCAATGTGCACGCACGTTCCGCCATCCCACATGACGGATCATACGTCCGTCAGCGGGGAATCGGCTCGCCGTCGAGAATCTCGCGCTGAGACACCAACTCGGTGAGCTGGCGCGTCTTGAACTGCGGTCGTCTTGCTGTTTGCTGTGGAACACTTTGCTGTTCGCTGTAGAACACTTAGCTGGTGGCGATGAGCCATGTTCTCGGCCAGGAGCGGCGGTGTGGGAACCCAAGAGCAGTCCTACAAGGCGTACGAGCAGTTTGAGCGGGCACTCAGGCTGGGAACGCCGGTCGCACTGGCGACCAAACGGAAGCCTTTGTACAATCGCGAGTACGGAGTTTTCGGGAGGGACGGGCCTGTTTCTTCCGGAGTTGCCATGCACTACCTGAGGCCCGAGGACAAAGACCTCCTGGAAGAGAAGCTCCGGGAGTTCAAGAAGCAGAGAAAGGTCCTCTCGGACCGGATTGGCAGGGCGCGTGAGCTGGGAGATCTGCGCGAGAACGCCGAGTACCACACGGCCAAGGACGACCAGGGACACAACGAGCGAAAGATCCGCGATATCGAGGAGAAGCTCGCCTCAGCCGTCGTCGTCGGCGATGAAGAGGTGCCCGAAGGGATGGTGTTCGTCGGCGCCATCGTTCGTCTTCGTGACGTGAACTCGGGTGACGAGGAGCTGTACAGCCTGGTCGGCGAGCCTACCGAAGACCTCGACGGCGACCACATCCAGGTGACCCCCAACTCGCCAATGGGTATGGCCCTCATGAAGGCCCGGGTGGGAGAGACGGTCCGAGTGGACCTGCCCCGGGGCTCCAGGCGGTTCAAGATCGTGGAGATCCAGTGAGGTCCGATCCGCCCGTAAACCATGTTCCGGTTCGGATCAAGAAACTCTCCCCGCACGCGGTGCTGCTGAAATATCAGAGCCCCGACGCGGCGGCCACGGACCTGCATGCAGCCCTCGGCATCGTGCGCGAGGTCTGTGAGCCGGAGGGCGTCGCCGAGGACAACTGCGTGTGGTCGCCCCACGGCGTCATCAACATGCACAAGCCCGAGACGGAGTCGTACGTCGAGTTCGTCGGGCAATGGTAGGCGACGCTTCGCCTAGCCGTCCGCCTCCTGCTCATCGAGCAGCTCCTGGACCTTGGAGCGCGACTGCTTGATGAGGCGGTTGACGACCTTGGCCGGGAGGACGAAAGTGCCGACGCTCGAGTCCACGCCGCCGCTGCGGAACATGCGCATTATGCTTCCGAAACCCGAGCCGCCGCTGTCGTCGATCGTGGTCGGTGTCAGCGTGATCAGCACGCCGACGACATCGCCCGATGACGAGAAGACCGGGAGGCCGTAGCTGTTGATGTTGCCGTCGATGATCCACGCCTTGCGGGGCTTTCTGATCGTCCCGCTGACCAAGGCGGTCGAGACGAACGGCGCGTAGTCGAAGCCCTTCTTGAGCCGGCTGACCGCCACGACGGTGTCGCCGACGACGGGCTTGGTGCCCTGAGCGAAGCTGACGGCGGTCAGCGTGCGATCGGTGACGCCCTGCACCTGCAGGAACGCCAGGTCGAGCTTCGTGTCCTTGGCGACCAGGAATGCGTCGTACTCGTTCTCCTCGTTGCCGAAGATCACCTTGAAGTCGGTCGGCGTCATGGTGATATCGACGTTGGCCATCATGGGGTTGCCGGAGAACGCCTCCTTGACGCGATCGGCGGAGATCCCGGCGTTGGAGATCATGACCAGGCCGCTGTCGTCGACGACGACGCCCTGCAGCTCAGAGCGTGACTCGTCGTTCTGCGCCTGGCCCATCATGCTGAACTCAGTCTTGATGACAACCTTGACCGTGACGATGGAGGGTGCGGCCTTGTCGAGCAGGCCGGCCAAGTCGACGCTCTGGCCAAGGCCGGCCCGGGGCAGCGTCAGCATGACGACCCCGGCGCTACACAGTGCGATGCTCTTGCTGATCATGTGTCTGAAGCCTTTCACTCGGGTGACTGGTCGATTTCCGACCAGACGGGTTCGATGAAGATGAAGTGCGTGCGCGGTCCGCGTTGCACGAAGATTTTGACGATCTTCGGGCGTCGTTGGAGCAGATCCTCGATGACGGCCTCGAACTCCTTGACGGTGCCGACCTCGCGGTCGTTGATCCGCATGACCAGGTCCTTCCGGCGCAGGCCCGCGATGTGAGCCCAGCCGCCGTTGATCGCCTCGACGACGAGCAGGCCGCGCTGGTCCTTGGTGAACTTGTGCTTGACACGGTCCATGAAGGTAATCTCGCGGACCGTGAACTCGAACTCCTCCTGCTTGCTCTTCTTGGCCGTGAACGACGGTTTCGGTGTGTGCTCCATCTCGATGCTGAGCGTCCGCCGGTCGCCGTCACGGAGGATCACGAACTCGACATCGTCGCCGATGAAGAGGTCCTCGATCGCCAGGCGCAGGTCCTGGGCGTCCTGGCGCCGGTAGGCGCCCAGCTCGTCGCCGTCGAGGGCGACGATGACGTCACCGGCGCGCAGGCCCGCCTTCTGGGCCTGCGTCCACGGAAAAACCTCGGTCACGCGAAAGCCGCGTGTGCCTTCGAGGCCGAGCGCCTTGGCAACGCCGGGGATCATCACTTGCGTCTTGACGCCGAGCCACGCCTTGGGCAGCTCGCCGCCGCGTGGCGACTCGTCGTCCGGGACGATTTTGACCAGGGTGAGCACGCTCTCGTCGCCGCGGCGGAACTCCAGGGAGAACTCTTCATCGGGATCGGCGTCTGCCCTCAAGGTGTCGTACACCGTGCGGAACGCCTCGACGTCCGGGGTTTCGTGGCCGCCGAAGGCGACGATGATGTCCCTGCTTCGCAGCGCTGGCCGCGCCTCCTCGAAGAGGTAACCGGGCCGGACCCCGGTGACCAGGACGCCGTCGGTCGTGGGCAGCCTGCGGGCCAGCGCCATCGGGGCCGTGATCTGGCGGATGGTGAGACCGATCGTGCGGAACTCGTGCTCGTCGCCGAGGAACTTCTCCATGGATTCGATCGTGGCCGCCGCGTTGTGCTGCTCGCCGTCCCGGGTATAGAGGATCGAGATCTGCCGGCCCGCCTTGATCTCCGCCACCCGCAGGTAGAACAGTGGCACCTGCTCGAAAAAGCGGACGATGACCCGCTCGCCGTCGATCGCGTTGATCACGTCGCCGGGCTGCAGGCCTGCCGCATCGGCGGGCGACCCCGGCACGACCGACGACACCAGCGCGCCGTCAACGAGCCCGAGCTTTTCGACCGGCAGCACCGCCAGGCCGAGCCAGCCGCGACGCACCTCCCCGAAGGTCAGAACCTGGTTGAGCACCTTGGCGGCCAGGTTCGAAGGGATCGCGAAGCCGACGCCGCCGACGCCGAGCTCGTTGATGCCGACGACCTCGCCGCGGAGGTTGACCAGCGGGCCGCCGGAGTTGCCCGGCAGGATCAGCGCGTCGTGCTGGATCCAGCGCGTGAAGATGCCGGTCTTCTGCCCCTGCCCGAGGTCCAGGTCAAACATCTCGGTTCCGGTGAAGTCGGTGAAGACCCGCTTGGTGTTCGACACCACGCCCAGCGTCAATGATGACGACAGCGTCAGCGGGTTGCCCATCGCCAGCACGTAGTCGCCGACCTGCAACGCGTCCGAGTCGCCGAGGGTCGCGAACGGCACCGGCTTGAACGGATCCGCGCGTTCGTCGAGCCGCAGCTTGAGCACGCTCAGGTCGGTCAGTGCGTCGTGCGCCAACACGTCGGCGTCGACTCGTTCGCCGCTGGGCAGCGTGCAGGTGATCCGGGTGGTGTTGCCCGCGACGTGGAAGTTCGTCAGGATGTGGCCGGCGGCGCTGATGATGACGCCGCTGCCCGCCGCCGGGAACCGGCGCGCCCGGCCCCCGGAGTAGATCCGGCCGACCACCGCGATGTTGACCAGCGCCGGGTAGACCTTCGACCGAGCGAAGTCGACGTCCCGCCGCAGGGCGTCGGCGGCCGTGTTCTGAGCGGCTGCCGGCGCCGCCAGCAGCAACGCAAGACCAAGTGCCCGTATCAAGCGTGTTCGTGCCATACCGGCTCACCTCCGCAGATCCATCATAGACACTGGTTGAGGTCTTCTCGGCGTCGTCGGTGAGGTTATCGCCCGTCGTGATGACCGGGACCGTCTGCGGGGGCTTCGGTGTCATCCCCAAGCCAACGACGCGCAGGGCAAAGTCGTGGAGATCGACGACCACCGCACGCTGCGGCCCCACCTTGCCCGGTTGCGCCGCTGATCAAACGGGTCTGGCACGTCAACCCGCTTGAATGTCCTCGCTGCCACGCTCGCCTGGAGATCATCAGCTTCATCCGGGCCCAAGGCGCCATCCGGCGCTAGTACCGGTCGCAGAGCTCGGGCTCGCAACGATGCCAGCGGCGCGAAAACATCTAAGAAATCAGTAGATATGACACCTCTCAGTGCTATCTTGGGTGACACCAGCTGGAGGTAGGTAGAGGAGAAGAAATGGCCCGTCACGACATCCACCCCAGCCCGCGCCGTCTGGCCGTCCCCGTTATCGTCGCGGCGGTGGTCGCGGCGGCGGCCCCCGGCCAGACGTACGACATCGTCCCCATCCAGGCGCCGTCGGCGACACCCACGTCGGCCACGGACGTGAACAACCTGGGGCAGGTGGTCGGCTGTTACACCACCGGTGTCGGCGACATCCACGCGTTCACCTGGACAAACGGCGTTTTCACGGACCTCGGAACGCTCAGCGAGTCCGAGAGCGCCGCCTACGCCATCAACGACGCAGGCTTGATCGTGAGCGAGGTGTTCACCGGAACCGCCTTTGCCGACCGCCACCCGTTCGCCCGGCACAACGGCATTATGTTCGAGCTGCCGACGTTCAGAGGGGCCGGCATCGCCTTCGGCGTCAATAACCTCGGTCAGATCGTGGGGGTGATCGGTCCGGACATCACACGGTGGGACAACTTCATTCCGGTCGATCTGTCGGACAACCCGCCGGGGTTCGGACCGCTGGGCGCCTACGGCTACTCGATCAACTCCGACGGCGTGATCGCGGGCGGCGCGGTCGACGGCTTCCCCTTCTTCAACTGGACGCCCGCCAGGTGGACCAACGGCGTGGGAGAGCACATTGGGCCGCCCAGCACGCGACCCCACGAGAAGTATTCGATCAACGAGGCGGGCTTCATCGTCGGCCGGCATCCGGGGTTCCTCAGCTCGGCCCGGTGGAACCCGGGCGGCGGACCGCTCTTTCTCGGGATCGATTTCGCTCGCGACATCAACAACCTCAACCAGGTCGTGGGCAGCGACGGCGGCCGCGCCGTGATGTGGGAGAGCAGCGTGGTCACGGACCTCAACGACCTGCTTCCGCCGGGCTCCGGCTGGGTGCTCCAGCGAGCCGAGGCGATCAACAACGTCGGCCAGATCGTCGGCGAGGGGCTGCTCAACGGCGTGACACGCGGCTTCTTCATGACCCGGCTCGTCTTTCAGATCGTCGATCCGCTGCTCGACCCGAGCCGTGACCCCTTCGACCTGGACGACCCGGTCGTCGTTGCAAACGCTCAGGGGCGCGAGATCGTCGGGCTCGCCACCGACGGCGTGACCCGTCTGGTGCTGCGGGCCAGGGGACTGCTCGGCTCCGGCACCGTGACCTACGAGCTGACCGACGGTGCGGGCGGCTCAGTCGGCGTGGGCGGTCTGCGATCGGTGGGCGGCGGCGAGGACGTCACGACACTAACCGTGCCCGTCCATACGCTGGCCACCGGCCAGCACGTGGGCCTGGCGATCCTGATTGCGCCGGAGGACTTCGTGCGCGACATCAACGACGTGCCGATGACCGACCGGCCGGTCAACGTCAACGTCACCTACCTGCCGGATGGCGGCACGCCGGTCACCGCGACGTCCTCCACGCCTTCCATTTGTTGAATCACGTTTTCCACCTCGGCCGGGTAGACCTTCTCGCCCCCGACGTTGATGATCTCCGACTCGCGCCCAAGGAATCTGATGAACTCGCCATCGACTTCAACCAGATCGCCGGTGTCCATCCAGCCGTCTTCAGTGAACGGATTGGGAGCGTTGAGGTAGCCCAACATTGCCGATTCTGCTTTTATCTGGAGAATGCCCTCCACGACGCGCGTCTCAAAGCCCTTCCCTCCAATTCTCACCCAAAGGGAGTCGGAACTCTTGGATTTCGAGCGGAGTACCCCGGTCTCTGTCAGCCCGTAGGTCTGTTGCAATTGGACTTTCGGGAGCAGCTCGTGAAATCTCCTGAGCGTGCTCTGCCGCATGGGCTCGGTC
>JADFKZ010000123.1 GCA_022564665.1 Planctomycetota bacterium
GCAAATTGCCGACATACGTCGCATGCTTGAGGCGTTGAAAATTCCTGTCTTGACTTGTGAAAACTACGAAGCTGACGATATTCTTGCCACGCTGGCTCTACTGGTTGAAGAAAAAGGAGGCGAGTGCGTCTTAGTGACCGGCGATAAAGATTGCCGGCAGTTAATCACCGAGCGTGTGCGAATGTATAACATTCGCAAAGATCAATTCTACGATACCGACGATGTCATGAATGATTGGGGGATTCGGCCCGATCAAGTGATCGATTTTCAATCGCTCATGGGCGACGACGAGCCGCTCTCCGCCGGGGAAATGGACGATTTCGAGGCCTTTGTCGCCACATTGACGCCGCCGCCTAATCCGTTCAGGAACATGGACGGGTCCACGGCGAATTCGTTCCCCAACGGCGGCGATCCCGCCGGCGGAGAAACCCTCTTCCTCAATGCGCTTCTGGTCGTGGGCACCGTAACCTGCAACGCCTGTCACTCCGTGCCGACGGGCACAAACGGTACCGTGATTCAGGCGAGTGCGTTGCAGGAAACCCAGAGCATCAAGGTGCCCCAACTCCGCAACATGTATGAAAAGACGGGCTTTTCGCAGATGTCCTCGAACAACAACCGCGGCTTCGGCTTCATCCACGACGGCAGCATCGATACGCTGTTTGAGTTTCTCAAATTCCCAGCATTCCAGTTTGCCGACGACCTGGAGCGACGCCACGTCGAGGCGTTCCTGATGTGCTTCTCAACCGACACCCACGCTGGCGTCGGCGTACAGGCGACGCTGCCCGATGCGGCGCCGGCGGCACAGCCCGCCACCGTGGCCGACCAGATCGGTCTCGCCGCCGGTGGTGCGGTGGGTCTGGTTGCCAAGGGCCTCGTGGGCGGTGAGCAACGCGGCTACTACCTCGCCGACGCGGTGACCTTCCAGTCGGACCGGGCCACGGAGACGATCTCGACGGCGGCGCTCATGGCGCTGGCGGCACCGGGAGCCCAGATCACCTTTACCCTCGTCCCCGCCGGCAGCCAGGCCCGGATCGGTGTGGATCGCGACGAGGACGGGTTTTTCGACCGCGATGAGCTGGATGCCTTCAGTGATCCCGCCGACCCCGTCAGCACCCCCGACAACGTCGGCGACCTCAACGGCGACGGCGCCGTCAACGTCCCCGATCTGCTGATCCTGCTGGCGGCGTGGGGGCCGTGCCCCGTTCCCTGCCCCCCGTCGTGCGCCGGCGACATCGACGGTGACTGCGCGGTGGCGGTGCCCGATCTGCTCATCCTGCTGGCGCATTGGGGGTAGCTGAAGAAGATAAGAGTTGGGGTTCAAGGTTCAGGGTTCGGGATAGAGGCGACTCTGATTCCGATCCACGAACCCCTGCTCCTACTGACGGCCACCGGCTCCAGGGCCTACGATCGGGCCTTGTCCGCAGGGAACTGAAGTTGAGCGCAATGGCCGCCCCAACTCAAGAGCCCGTGTCAGGCGTCACGCCCCTCTGGGAGGTTTGGTCTTTGGCGTGGCCCACCGTCCTGACCATGACCAGCTACACGTTCATGCAGTTCGTGGACAAGCTGATGGTGGCCCAGGTCAGCCCGCTGCACGTGGCCGCCCAAGGCAACGGCGGGATCTGGGCGTTTATCCCGATCGGCTTCGCTCTGGGCGCGATCACCGTCGTCAGCACCTACGTCAGCCAGAACCTCGGGGCCGGGACGCCACGGAAGGGCCCGCAGTACGCCTGGGCGGCGATGTGGATGAGCGTGTGTGCGTGGATCTTTATCCTGCTGCCCTTTGCCCTGTGCCTCCCGGCACTCTTTTCGGTCATGGGGCACGGGAAGGAGCTGGTCCGCCTTGAGGCCGGCTACGGGCAGGTCCTTCTCGTGGGGGCGGTCATCCTCCTGGTGAACCGCGGCCTGCACCACTTCTTCTTCGGTATGCACCGTCCGCGGATCGTGACCGTTTCGGCGATCGTGGGAAACATCGTCAACGGCCTGGCCAACTATGTCCTGATCTTCGGCGAGGAGGGGATCGCCGGCTGGGGTCTGCCAGGGGTTCCCGGGGTCAGGCCGATGGGCCTTTACGGAGCGGCGCTGGGGACCATCATCGGGACCGCGGTGGAGTTTGTGATCCCCGCCGTGGTCTTCCTGGGCCCGAAGATGAATTCCGAGCTGGGCTCGCGCGGCGCCTGGCGGTTCAGGATCTCACCGATCAGAGATCTCATCAGGATCGGTTGGCCGGCGGCGGTGCAATGGGGCAATGAGATCGCTTGCTGGTCGATCTTCATGTCCGTTCTCGTGGGGAGGTTCGGCGAGAATCATATGACCGCCGGCTGGGCGGCGCTGGGCTACATGCACCTGAGCTTCATGCCCGCGATCGGGTTTTCCGTCGCGGTCAGTACGTTGGTGGGCAAGTACGTCGGTGCCGGCCAACCCGATACCGCCGTGGCACGCGCACGCCTGGGTCTGGCGCTGGCCGTGGGCTACATGACCTGCTGCGCGTTGATCTTTTTTCTGTTCCGCCACGGGCTGATCGGCTTCTTTGTCGCCAGCAGGAATCTTGAGCCGGCGGTGGCGGCCGAGATCATCGAGATCGGCGGCAAGCTCATGATCTGCGCGGCCCTCTTTCAGACTCTCGACGCTGTCGGCATTACCTACACCGGCGCCCTGCGCGGCGCCGGCGACACCGTCTGGCCGGGAATGGTGACCATCCTCTACAGCTGGGTCTTCCTCGTGGCCGGCGGCTGGTCGGTGGCCGTCCTCTGGCCGCAGCAGGAGTCGGTGGGGCCGTGGATCTCGGCAGCGGTGTACATCATCCTCTACGGCCTGACGATGTCGTGGCGGTTCGAGGGCGGCCGGTGGCGGTCGATTCGACTTCTCGATGACAGCGAGGCCCCAGCACCCCGATCTGCCGCCGGAGAGCCCGGCCAGGGCGCCGCCGACGAGGGTGCACGGGGTGTCAGCCCTGCCTGCTGAATCGGGAACTTGTCCGGCCGGGATGTCACCGATACAGTGCCCCGCACTTTTATGAAGAACTCCGGAGACCGGTGATGAGCCAGCACGTCCTGGACACGATGATCGGGTCCCGTGAAGCGGTCGCTGACCCGAAGGCAGCGGAGGCGCATTACCGGGCGGCGATGGATGCGGAGGCGAACGCCGAACGGGAAACCGCCATTGAAGAGCTTCGCCGGGCCGTTCAGAAGGACGATCAGCCGGAGTATTACTTCAGGCTTGCCTACCTGCTCGACCTTGTGGGAGAAGAGGATGAGGCGGTCGTGCTCTACGAGCAGCTCTGCGCGAATGAGCGCCCGCACATGAGCTCGCTTTTAAACCTCGCCGTCATCTATGAGGACCGGGGCCAGATCAACGAGGCGGAAAAGTGCCTCAAGCAGATCCTCGAAACTGATCCCAACCACGAGCGGGCTCGGGCGTTCATGCGGGATGTCCAGGCCTCCCGTGACATGTACTATGACGAGGAGCATGCCAGGGACCTGGCCAAGCGCAACGCACTGCTCGACACCCCGGTGACCGACTTCGAGCTTTCGGTTCGCGCTCGAAACTGTCTGAAGAAGATGCAGATTCGCACCCTCGGCGATCTGCTCAGGATCGGCGAGGTCGAGTTGTTGAGCTATAAGAACTTCGGTGAGACCTCGCTCACCGAGATCAAGACGATGCTGGCCAGCAAGGGATTGAGGCTCGGCCAGGGCCTGGACGGCCAGTACACCTGGGTCAGACGGCAGATCTACGATCAGCTTCGCGGCAAGGCCCCCGACGCCGTCCTCAACAAGCCGATGTCGGTCCTCGACCTGTCAGTCCGTGCCCGCAAGGCGCTGCAGTTCCTTGGCATCCAGACCCTGGGCGATCTGGCCACACGAACCGAGGCCGAGCTGATGGGGGTCAAGAACTTCGGGGCCACCAGTCTCCAGGAGATCCAGTCCAAGCTGAGCGACTTTGGCTTGAGTCTGCGGACGCTCGACTAGCGGTGGAAGGAGACCGCTACACGGTCATGCACCCCACGAGGCTGCCGCCGGTGGACCCGGAGAGGTTCGTCGCTTGCCTCGATGTCACATCTCGCCGGGCGTTCATGGCGCAGGCGGCCCTTGTCGTGGCGGGGCTTGCCGCATGCGAATCCAAGTCCACACCGCGCGCCGAGCCGCTCCCAACGGATTCAGCTGGGGAAGCTGAAACCGGTTTCCGCACCCCGGGCCGGCCGCCGCTGCCAGCGCAGGAACCCGTGGTCCGCGTGAGGGTCGTCAAAGTTCGAGGGCCAAGACCGTCGGTGGGTGTCGGCGCCGAAGGACAGCAGCTTGTGGTGGGTCTTTCCAGGGGGGCCGGTGAAGCGTTTCTTCGCGGTCCGCTGAAGGTCAGCCTCGGTCACGATCGCTGGTCGGTTGTCGACGTCGCCGGTCGGGAGAATCTCGTTCAAGGAGTTGAGCCGCTGGATATCGGCACTCGCCTCGGGCAGGAGGAGCCGGACCTGGCGCTGGTTGACCGGACCTATCCGGGGTCGTTTCGGTTCGTTGCCCGCAGCGATATCGAGCCGGGGGCGTTTGACATCATCAACCTGGTCCTGATGGAAGACTACCTGCCCGGCGTTGTGGCAGGTGAGCTGTTTGATCAGTGGCAGCTTCAGACACGCGCCGCTCAGGCGATCGCGGCCAGGAGCTATGCCGCCAGCGAGCATTTTCACTACGATGGCCGCCGGCCCTATGACGTTTCGAACACGGCCGCCAGCCAGGTCTATCTGGGCCGCGTACTTCACCGCGACTCGGTCAAGGCGGTCGCCATGACCCGTGGCGTGGTGCTGGCGTCGGGTGGTCTTCTGGTACCGGGGTACTACTCCAGCTGCTGCGGCGGGCGCGCCGCCTCCGCGGTGGACGCGATCGGCCCGCACCCGGCCAACGACGTTGCGCCGCTGCGCGGCCGCAGCGGGATCGACGTGTGCACCGGGGTCAAGATCGCGCGGTGGACGATCAAGAGGCCGGTGGCGGTGCTGAGCAGGCGCCTGAGGGTCTACGGGAAAGGGCGCCGACTCACGCTTGCGAAGCTGGGCGCGATCGCGTCCATCGAGCCCGCTGAATCCAACGCCCACGGCCGGCCAGTCCGCTACGCCGTCACGGATACCGCCGGGCAACGTGTGGAGCTTTCAGCGGACAGATTGCGGTCAGCTGCCAACGCCTCGTCCCCGGGTTTCGACCCCCCCGCCGAGTCGCTTCTGTCGAGCTATTTCACCGTGACCATCGATGGTGAGACCGCAACGTTCAACGGCAACGGATTCGGGCATGGCGTGGGCCTTTGCCAGTATGGAGCGCAGACGCTGGCCGAATCCGGGAAGGACTACCGAGAGATCCTGGCGTGGTATTACCCGGGCGCGAAGCTCGTCAAGGCCTACTCGTAGGGCCGGCTGTGCCGGCCGGGGAAGAAGGCGGGCTACCTGTCCATTTGTTTGCGCGCGCGGCGTTTTGCAGCAAGCAGGCTTTCGGTGGTAGGCGCGGCGAGGGTTTCGCCGGCTGGCGGCGTATCGTCACGGTCGGTGTCGCCCGCCGCCGTTGAGGCGGGCTGGGTCTTGCCCAGGAACGCGTCGAGGGCATCCGACACGCTGGACGCCGCCGGCTCGGCCGCTGGTTCGGGCTCCCGGCCGGGTGGCGGGCTTCCGTGACCGTCCGGTTCTTGCGGCCCTTCGGGGCGTGGGGAGGGGACGGTCGCTCGCCTCAAGGAGGCCAGGGTCGCGGTGGCCCGGCGGCCCAGACGCTCACGCGGCGCCACCCGGGCCAAAGCCCGTGCGAGTAAGCCTCGAAGGAGACCGTAATCCCACGCCAGCCGTCGGCTCGCCACGTCGACAACCGCCAGCCCCAGGGCGAGCCACAGCAGGATCGGCCAGACAGGGAGCGCCGAACGGCTCTTGGGCAGACCGGTTCGGTCAAAGAGGTTCGCGCCATCGGGGTCCCCGATCATGTCCGTCAGCAACCGCCCCCCCGTGATATCGACCAGCCGCTCGAGCAGACGCGGGTTCGACTCCAGCTGCCGAAACTCCGGATTCTGCGGCTGGTTCGCCCCCCCGATGACCGGCGCCAGACGCCGCGAGCCCCGTCGCGGGCTCAGGGCAACGATGTAGTTGCCCGCCGTGGTTGCCTCCATCGATGCCTCATAGAGGCCGGGGGCGGTCTGGGTGAGCCTGATCTTGCGACTTGATCCGTCGGGGCCATAGACCACGCCGTCGACATGAAGGTAGTCCAGGAAACCCTGCTCCTCGTCGGTCGCCTCCAGCGTGATATGGAGCCGGCCGTCGGTGATTCGGGTGAGGAGCTCGGTCTCGGGGTTGGTGGCGGGGCGACTGATCGTCCGCGCCAGGTTGGTCCAGAAGGTCGCATACCCCGGCCAGTCAATCCACCGGTGCGACCAGCCGCCGTCGGCATCGGAGGTGAACGCCGCCACCCGGCCCAGCCCCACCTGCCAGTGGGCGAGCAACGGCTCGCCCTCGGGATGCGTCGCCTCCACGGTGACCTTGGGATTGAGGCGACGGGTTGTGATCACCAGGCCTTCGAGGATCGGCGCCTCCAAGAGAGGTGCGGCGAGTGTCGAGCCGGTCGGCAGGATGACGGGTTGGAAGGGGACCTCCTTCAGGAGCGGCTTGTTGATCACTTGCACTGCGTCCACGAGCATCCGGGGCAGCGTTCGCGGATTCCGGACGGGATAGAACTGGCCTCCGCCGATTTCGGCCAGCTTCTTGAGCGTCGCGTGATCGGCGCCGTCGCCCACCGCGATCGTGGTGAGCTTGATGTCGTCGGCGGCCATCTTCTTGACGATCGCCTCGAGATCTCGCGCAGGGGAGCGGCCGTCGCTGAGACAGACGACAAGCTTCTTCTTGGTTTCGACGCCGGCGAGCATGTGGTGTGCCAACCGCAGCGCCGGCGCCAGGTTGGTTCCCCCGTCCGCTGAGATGCCGCGGACCTCCCGGGCAATCCGCCCGGGGTCCTCGTTGGGTTGAAGGGGCACGCGAATGTGGGCAGCCAGATCGAAGGTCACGACCCCGACGAGGCTCTCCCGGCGCAGCGACTCGATCGCCATCGCCGCCGCTTCATTTGCGATCTGCTGCTGACTCGACCGTGTCCCCGCCACGTGCTGGTTCATGGACCCCGACTTGTCGAGGACCAGGACGAGGGCGGCGGTGGCCAGCCGCAGCTCCTTGGGAGGATCCAGCTCCAGAGGCAGCACTTCCTCCAGGGCCGTCCCGTTCCACCCGCCGGCCCCGAAGCCATGCTCGCCGCCGATCATGATCAGCCCGCCGCCGAGGTCGCGCACCCAGCTCCCAAGCAGCTCGTGCTGAGTTGCATCCAGCTCGGATGCGGCAACATTGTCCAGCACGATCAGGTCGTAGAGCTGCAGCGACAACACATCTTCAGGCAGGCTTCCGGGCGGCCGGACGTGTGTGGGGATCTCGTCTGCCTGAAGCACGCGGGCCAGCTCGTTGGGCCGCTCGCCGGCGTGAGTGTCCAGGACCAGGACGATCCCCCGGCTCGGTGTAGCGGTGAACGTCTCCGCCCGGTTGTTCTCCACCAGCGCGTCGTCGGCGGGATCGTCGGGCTCGAAGAGGGCCACGAACCTGTTGATCGGGGTCTCGCCCAGTCGTATCTGCGCCAGGTGGACGGATTGGCCCGCGGGCACCTCAACGCGACGCGAGGTTCCGGGCAGCTGGCCGTTGAGATCCACCGCCTGGCCCTCCCGCTGGAGCAGGAGCCGGCCGTGGGTTGGTCTGGTGGCCTCGAGCACGATCCGGACGGTGATCGTCTGTCCCGCCTGCGCCCTCGGCGGCGCCTCAACTCTCAGAACCTGCACGTCACCGCGGACCGAGTAGGTGATCGGTATCACGTCGATGGGCACCGCCGCCTGGCGGAAGGCGGCGCTGGTGGGGCCCGACCCCCCAGTCGCGCGCTGGGGGCGCCCGCCCGCCGCGGCCTGTCTGGCGGCGGCGATCGCATCGCCTGCTGTCTCGCTCCCGTCGGTGAGCAGCACGATGCGGCGCGAGGTATCGGCGGGGAACATCGCCAGCGCAAGCTCGATCGCCTCAGCGATGTTGGTTCCCTGGAGCAGTGTGACATCCAGGTTGTCGTCGATGTAGGGCCCCTTCTCCGGCACCGAGACGACGCTCGCCTTGCCGTCGAAGACGATCAGCCCGAATCGGTCATCGTCCGTCCTGGTGTGCGTCGCCCGACGGAACCACTCCCGCAGGTACGCGACGTTGGAGTGCATCGTGCCGTCAGCAAGCTCTGCGAGCTGTGGCAGCTGCGCCAATCGCTTCACGGAGCCGCTGATATCGAGGATGCCGATCACGGTCAGGTGGTCGTGCTCGCGCACCGTCCGCGGCCCCGCCAGCGCCACCGCCAGGATCGCAAGCAAAGCCGATCGAATGCCAAGCACGGTGACCCGGCGTAGTGGATCCATCACCCTCAGCCACCGCCACCCCAGGCCGACCATCGGAACGATCGCCAACGCCACAAGCAGCATGAGGGGCTGGTCGAAGTGCAGGTTCACGGGGGGTCGTTTTCCGCGGCAGATGCGGCGCGGTCGACGGTCTCCGGCAGCGTGCCGAAGTAACGCTGGATCAGTGGGTGATACCTCGAGGGGACGATTGACCTCTCGACCGCCTGCCTGGCGGTGGCCTGCGCTCGCCGGACGATCCTCTGCCGCCGCTGGGTTGCCGGCGGTTGCCCCGAGCCGGGCTTGTCGGCCAGCCACCGCGCGATCAGCGTGTCGGGCTCCTCGCCGCCGCGGAGGTCGAGGTCCTCCGTAGCGGCGGCGAGCGTCTCCCCGGCGTCGCCCTGCCGCCTGAGGCCGAGATCGGTTGCGCCGTGGATCGGGGTGGGGGTGGGGGTGGTGGTGGTGGGGGGGATGGGGGTGTCGCCCAGCCACTGCCTGACCAAACGCTCCTGCTCCTCGGGGCTGAGGCTGTCGGCGAGCCGGTGGGCCGCCTCACGCAACCGTTTGCTTGCTCGCAGCCGCTGGAGTTGGTCCTCGCGGCTCTTTTGAAGATCCCTGAGCATCCGGCTTACAGAGCGACGCGACCTGTCCCGATCCCGGCCGTTGGCATCCGGGCTCTGGGGTCGGTCGGATTCAGCGCGACGTTCCGTGGCCGCGTCCGGTGGGACCTCGCCGGGCGGTCGGCCGGCCACCTCAGACGGGGGCCTACCGGAGGCCGGAGGTGGGGTCCCGGGCCGATCGCCCGGAGGATTCGCGGCCTCTTCGCCGGTGGGCGCGACTCGGGTGTCGGGGGACTCCTGGATCAAGTCAGCGGCGTCGTCGAGCGCCTCGGCGGCGCGACGCACAAGGCGCTCGGCCTGCTGGTTGCGCGCTCGCTCATCGCGCAGTCGCTGGAGGTCCTGCGCGATCCGGCGGGCGGTCTCCTCGTCGATCTGGTCCTCGGTTTCCGAGGAATCCGGGGT
>JADFKZ010000124.1 GCA_022564665.1 Planctomycetota bacterium
TTCTCCTGCCCCTCGAGCCAAGAGGAATAGTTTCCCTTATGCGGAATCCCCTGCCCGCGGTCGAGTTCGAGGATCCATCCCGTAACATTGTCGAGAAAATAGCGGTCATGGGTGACAAGCACGACCGTACCGGTGAATTCGCACAGATGCCGTTCCAGCCACGCGACCGATTCCGCGTCGAGATGGTTGGTCGGTTCGTCGAGTAGCAGTATATCGGGCGCTTCGAGCAACAATTTGCACAGCGCCACCCGGCGCTTTTCGCCGCCGGAGAGATCCTCCACTTGCATCTGGCCCTCGGGGCAGCGAAGCGCGTCCATCGCCATCTCGACCCGTGAATCGAGATCCCAGAGATTCTGGGAATCGATCTGGTCCTGCAATTCGGCCATCTCGTCCGCCGTCTCGTCCGTGTAATTGGCCGCAATCTCGTTATAGCGGTCGAGCAGGGCCTTCTTGTCCGATACCGCCGCCATCACATTGCCGAGCACATCGAGCGCGGGATCTAGTTGAGGTTCTTGCGGAAGATAGCCCCTACGCACGCCGTCGGCGGCCCAGGCTTCGCCGGAAAACTCCTTGTCGACCCCGCCCATGATGCGCAGAAGCGTGGATTTGCCCGCGCCGTTGAGACCAATGACGCCGATTTTGGCGCCGGGCAGAAAGCTCAACCAGATGTCCTTCAGGACCTGACGCCCGCCGGCATAGGTCTTGGACAGGCCCTTCATCACATAAACATATTGCGGCCCGGCCATTGGCGTGCTCCCGTGGTGCGCGTTTGGAAAGACGGCGTTGTAGCGCAAACGCCGCGCACGGCAAAGTGCCGCGCGAACGCGCCGGGAGATGAGAGAAAAGCCGAATTTAGAACTGAATCCTGGCCCGCGAGAGCACCGAGACCGCGTCCTGGCCCTGATCGCCATTGGCATTGAGCTGGTAGGCCGCATTCGCTTGCAATGCCAGCGCGCCGTCCATGAAGGTCGTCACATAGCCGAGTTCGAAATCGGCCTCTTTCGCATCCGTTCCCACCGGTGCGAAAGTCGGCGTGGGCACGCCAAGCACGCTATCGGGGCTGGGCGTGAGCATCACGCTGAGATTGCCGGCGGCAAAATTCTGCAGCGGCCGCGACACGGTCATGCCCAGCACATCGTTGCCGAACAGTCCGCGCTTGGCGACGGCGAAGCCAAACGCCTGCGAGCGCACCGGGTCGAAATTGGTGACGATCCCGTTGCTGCTGAGATTGAGCTGCGTCACGCCCTCATTATAGGCAAAGGTGGTCACCCACCCCCCGCCGAAACCGACGCGCGCCGAAATGCCGAGCGCGGTGGTTTCCGCGGCGGTCGCCGCGCGTATCGGACCCGATACGGCCGAACTCAGCAAAGAACCCATTTCGCGCCCTTGCGAAGCGCTGAGCCCGATGCCGCCCCAATCGGCGAAATTCCAATCGAGCCCGGCAGTGTTGGTCTGCGCCGTATGCAACCCGCCGAGGCTGGCGGCAAAATCGTAGGGTAAGGCCCCCGGCGCATTCGAAATCAGTTCGATGGACGACGAGGCGCGGCCGAAATGCAACCGCAAATCGCCCAACAACGTAACGCTTGCGCCGATATAATTTCCGCTATTGCCAAAGCCTGCATAGTGCGAATGCAATCCAGGCGCCGCCAGTAGTGGCAGGCCGTAAGCGTTCGCTGGGCGCCAATCCCATTGGTTCGCGCCAAGCGGCGTTTGCCAGCGTGCAAGTTCGAGGTCGAGGCCGGGCGCCAAAGTGGCCCTTAGCGACAGCCCGCGAAGGAAATAAGCGGTCTGCCGTGCGGGCGCCGTCAGCGACAGTGACGGCTGGTTGGCATATTGGCCGTTCAGTAAAATGCCGTCGGCGTCGAACGAGAACCGCGTTGCGCCCGGCGCCGTGTCGCCGAGAAACGAAAGGAAAAAGAATTCGCGCGCCGCTGTTCCGGCGATGTCGAGATTGACGATGTGTCCGCTCTCGTCCTGCGCCGCAGGACCGGAGGCGGCGAGTCTCGCTCGAAGTTCCGCGTCGGCCACAGGCGAATTCCACCCGGCCCAAGCCGGTGCGACCGCTAAAACGGCGCCCGCGCATGCTGCAAAGCCTACGGCTGCGATCCTGTATCCCATGAATCCCCGCGTCTTTCCGACTACGCCTTTCATAACCAATGACTTTATCAGTTTCGGACCGTAGGGAAAATGACGCTTTTGGGACAGGTAGCCAAATTCGCTCCTATTCTACGGTTAAATTTATTTGAAAATAGACGAATTCGTGCCGTTTCGACCCGGTCCGGCCTTCCGGCTCCACCGGCTTGACCTCATCCGTGAAGGGACCGCGCGCCGCGGCGGCGCTTCTTGCCGTGTGTGCATCAACCGGAGGCGGCTGCACGACCACCCCGACTGAAGCGCCGGCACACAGTCGCGTCGCGGAGCGGGCCTCCGGCACCGACGCCGCTGAAAGACGGACCGTCGTTGCCGCATCCCTATTGACCGACGAGATCACCGAGGTGCGGCTGACCCGCGAGCCCTGGCGGTTCGCAGGGTATGAGGGCCAGATCATCACCACCCCCCACTACCGCGTATACACCACGCTCGACCGGTGCAGGTGGCTCGACCGGCTCGGCCTGTTCATGGAGCGCGGCCTCGAGCATTATTCCACAGCGATCGTCCGTCTCCCCAAGCCGCGGAAGCACCTGAAAACCTACCTGTTTTCCACCCGCAATCAGTGGGAGGCCAAAACCCGCCAGTTGCTCTTGAGCCGGGCGCCGGATTTCCTCACCCTGGGCCGCGGCGGCTACACCACGAGGGCAACATCGGTTCTGTATTACATCGGCCGCAGCGACACGCTCTCCATCGCCGCCCACGAGGGCTGGCACCAGTACACCCAGCGGACCTTCAAGTACCCGCTCCCGGTGTGGCTCGAGGAGGGACTCGCCACCTACATGGAGGGATACGTCAGCGATCCGTACGGTCTGCCGAAGTTCCGCTCCTGGGCCAACCTGGAGCGCTATCACACGCTTCGCGATGCCGTCGGTCATGGCCGCTTGATCCCGCTGGGGGAGCTGTTTCTGCGGCGCCCGGAATCCTTTCTTTCGAGCGGCAAGAACAGGCTGCTCATCTACTATGGGCAGGTGTGGGCCTTGACTCACTTTCTTATGGAAGGCGAACAGGGCCGTTACCGGGGGGATCTCCAGCAACTTCTGCTCGAGGCCGCGGGGGTCCGGACCGCGGCATCCGGTCACCTCCGGGACAGGCGGCACCGCGCCCGCAGCCGCCTGGGACCCGCGGTTGTGCAGGCCTACTTCAACCACGACCTGGGGGCCTTCGAGACCCAGTACCTGCACTTTGTCCGGCAAATCAGCAGGGCCGGCGGGCGCGGTCGCATCGTCGAGGGCCGCAGGCCCTTCTAGCGGTATCTGTTGACGACTGCGGTATACTCTTTGGATTGCCTGACACCGCCGCTGCCCGCGAGCCTTATGACCAGGTCCGCCACCGACAACTTCGATCTCGACGCGGTGACCCTGCGTCTGGCCGGCGACGCTGAGCACAACGCGGTACGGGAGCTTTTTGAGGCTGGGCTCATTGAGGGGCTGGTACCCGACAACGATACCGGGGCGGACATCGAGAACCTCCAGGAGGCCTATTTCGCCGATGACGGCAAGAGCGGCCTGTGGGTCGCGGAATTCGACAACCAGGTCATCGGCATGATCGGCGTCCAGAACACCTCTGAAGGCGAAGCGGAGATCCGCCGGTTGCGCGTCCGCGAGGATTTCCGCCGCCGCGGAGTGGGCGCCAAGCTCATGGAGCAGGCGCTGGGCTTCTGCCGCCGCCACGGCTTTCTGAAAGTGATCCTCGATGTCCGGATTGAGCGCGGACCGGCGATCGCGCTGTTCGAGAAGTTCGGGTTCCAGCATTCCCGGACACGCGAGATCGACAACCGCAAGATGCTCGATTTCTATTTCGACCTCTACCGGGAGTCGACGGCGTAGGGCGCAGATTCACCGAGGAGGCCGCCGAGGGCCACGGCGACAAGAGGAGAGTTCGGGAGTGGGGGCTCGCCGCTTTTCTGAACCCCGAACCCCAATTGCCTCTCGCCGAGAAGGCGGTCAGCTTTCACCTGTCGGCTGTCGACCCTTCCGGTTCACCGTGAGCCACGTTCCCGGGCCGATCGCCCTGCATCCTGAGCCTGCTCGATGAGCTGATCGAGCATCTCCTGAAGCTCGGCGATACCGTCACTGAGCCCTTCGAGGCGATCCGCCAGCGCCTCGGGGGCACGCTGTCGCAGCACCTCTTCAAGTCCCCTGAGGCTATCGCGGCCGGGCCAATCCCACTGCCTGAAGAACTGCGAAGTGTCGGGGTCCACCAGAAGTTCCCGCCAATTAAAAGGAGCGATCTGCCTTAACACGGGCCCACCGAAAACCCGCATTCGCGGACCGCCTCCGATCAGCTCAGCATCGCGCATCCGCTCGGCGTCGAACTCATCAAGTGTGACACGCACTCTCTTTGTCACGCCCTCATGGATGACGGTGAGCCGGATGGAATCTCCCGGCTCCTTCTCGGCCAGGGCATCGCGAACGCCGGCTGGGTCGGCAGGCGTCTCGCCGTCAACGGCGACGATGATGTCGAACTCATCGAGCCCGGCGGCGTGGGCAGCGAGATCTCTATAGAGGCCCGTGATCATCGTGGTGCTCCCAGGCTCGAGGTTCAGGTGCCGCTGG
This sequence comes from Planctomycetota bacterium, assembly GCA_022564665.1. Taxonomy (GTDB): domain Bacteria; phylum Planctomycetota; class Phycisphaerae; order Phycisphaerales; family SM1A02; genus JADFKZ01. Next base: position 4,707 of record JADFKZ010000124.1, read on the forward strand.
AGGGCCTTGCTCGGTTCTGCCATGTGGATACCGAGCATCACCTTCGGCCGGGGTCCCATGACCTCATCAAATCGGGGTGCCGCGAAATCGCCAAACCGTTGGAATCGGAAGCCGAATCCCTGATCATCGTCGCCCATGAGGATCCCGAACAATGGCTGCTCGTTGCCGTCCTCGTCCAGGAGCACGATCCGCCCGTTCCTGCTGAGGATGCGATCCGTCGGAATCTCCTTGCCGTCCACGGTGACCGAGATCTCGCCATCGTCGACGCGCACCTCGATCTTGTGTCCTTCGGAGATGATTGTCGCGTTGCCGCCGGAACCGGCGGTCGCCGGCAGACAGAGCATGGTTACCGCGGCGAGACCGGTCACGATACATCCGAACCAGGTCGCATTGTGTGTCATGCCGTACATGTTGCCATCCTCGCAGTTAGAAGTTATCGGTGGTGTGCGATTGCTCGTATCCGTGACGCGCCCCTACATCGACGGTCCCGCAGGCTGCTCGAACCGGACCAGAGTCGGTCGGCCCAGCTCGTCCTGGGCGGTGAACTGGTAGAGATCGGGAACAATCGCCCGCTCCAGAATCTGCCGCAGATACAACAACTCGTAGCCCTCCCCCGAGGGCATTGATCGCGAGTCGATCAGGATCTTCTCAGGGACCTCCCCGATGACCATTTGCTCCTGGCGCCCCTTCTTTAGATAGGCCTGAAAGAGGTCCCCCGCGGTGAGCGGAACCACCTGCGTTTTCCAGACATCCCCGCCGGTGGGCGGAGATCCACCCCAATCGACGGCCCAGGTGATCGTCAACGTTGCCGCTACCGCCCACCCAAGCCAGGGCAGGATTCGAAGGCCGCCGCCGGCTTCAGCATCGTCCGGCGCGGCCGGTGCGGTGGCATGATCAAGGGGCGGGTCGACTGTGTCGGCGACCGCGACCGAGCAGTTGATCGCACGGGCGAAACCCGCCTGGTCACGAAGAGTCTCACCCAACCGCCGCCAAAGATCCGGATCGGCGCCGGCGGAGGAGGCCAGCTCCTCCCAATCGCGGGCGGTGGCGCCGCCGTCGACTGCAAGTGAAATCAGCAGCTCGTCACGGTCGTCGTTCATCGCTGACCTTTCTGATCCAGTGTCGTGGCGACGGATGCCTGCGGGCCCACGCGATGGCGCGACTCCATCCGCTCCCGGAGCATTCGCCGGGCTCGCGCGATCCGCGTCTCGACAGTCGCCTCCGCCAACCCCAGAATCGAGGCGATGTGCTTGCCGCGCAGACCGTGCACCGCCCTCAGCGTAAGGGGTTCGCGGTAGGCGTCGGGCAGCTGCGACACCAGCGAGAGCAACCGAGCCGCTTCGTCGTCGAGGATTATGTCCTGGGAACGGATGGCGCCGGTGGCGGGCACGGCATGGGCCGCATCGGAGGTCCGCAGCCAGGGCCGGGCCTTCGCGGAACGGACCGAGGCCCGAGCGGCGTTGATCGCCACCGTTCGGAGCCATGCTCGAATCTTGCTCGGGTCGCGAACGCTCCCGATCTTTTTGACGAACGTCATGGCCACGTCCTGCAAGAGGTCCTCCACCTGATCACCGGCGGACTTGTGTACAAGGAGCACCGCGGCTATCCAACGACGGTGCTGACACCACAGTGTCTCCATCGCCGCCCGATCACCGCCCATTGCGGCACCGACAACCGTCCCATTGCGAGATTCAAGACCATCACCGGCATTCATGCATTGCTTCCGCAGCATACGTGATGCGCCCCGGGCTCATTCTTGTCGCCCAACGAGCCGGAATCCCCCTTTTTGGGAGTGTCAACCTCCGCCGGTCCAGGTAATGAAGGATGGGCAAGACCAGGGCCCCCCCGGCCAAGGGAACCACCCACGGCCGCATTCGCCGCGTCGCGGGGCCCCGCCGACCTCGCCGGGTCGAGGTCCGGCACGCTCCGGGCCCCGGGCCGTTGACACCCCCCCTTGCCGCCCGGAGAATTGTGGGGTAGCCGGACAGGTGGCCGAGTGGCTGAAGGCACCGGTTTGCTAAACCGGCGTACCTCGTTAGGGGTACCGCGGGTTCGAATCCCGCCCTGTCCGTTACCGGCCCGCCGGGGAGCCGGATCCGGCCGGCGGTCATCAGGGGCGCCGCCGGCTATATCGCCAACGGCCGATATGTCCCACCCAACAGCCGGGTGGGACCCGTCGAGCACACACAAAGTCCTGTCTCCGCCTTGACTTGTCGTCGAGTCGTACCCGCGGACCGGTGGGCCTCCGCTCCACCTTATGGGGTGGCCCGCCGGGCCTTGGGGACCACATTTTTCTTGCTGCCCGTCGGGTTGTGCGGCGTCCTTGGTGCTCTTGTTCGCCAGCCCTCCGGGCAGGGGCGGGGACCGACGCGCACCGCCGCAGCAGAATAGCGACAAAAAACCCTGTTTTTACAGGCCCGACGGGCTTGTCGCGTCGATAGCACAGCGGTACATTCACCCGTAAGTCGGCCGGGTAAAGCTAGTTTTCACTGCTCTAGAAAGGATTCAGCAGATGCCAACGATGACACGATCAGCGCCAGCCAAGTCCAGAACCAAGTCGCAGATTATGGGAGACATCTCAGAGAAGACCGGGCTGACGCGAAAGGAAGTTGCGTCAGTCTTCGACTCCATGGCCGGCTTGATCAAAAGGGATCTCGGCCGACGTGGACCCGGCGTCTTCACCGTGCCGGGACTGATGAAGATCCGCGTCGTCCGCAAGCCCGCCACAAAGGCACGACGCGGCATCAACCCCTTCACCGGCGTGGAGATGATGTTCAAGGCCAAGCCGGCCCGCAACGTCGTCAAGGTCGGCGCGCTGAAGGGGCTCAAGGACATGGTCTGACGCCACACGGCGCTGAATCAGACTCCAAAGCGGGAGAGGGCACCGGTCCCACATGCACTGTTGGGCCAGCCCCTTCCCAGACATGGCTGGAATTTCCTATTGCCGCCGGGTTCGACAAGGACCCGGCGGCACTTTTTCAGGATTCACTGGTTGACGGATCTCTATCCTGACTCTTGACGCCTCCCATGCGACCACCTCCCGATCGGGGCCATATCGCGACCGAGCACCGCCACGCCCGCTCGATGGAGCTTGACGCGCTTGACACGCGGGCATGTGTAGAGCTGATCATCGAGGATCACCGCGGCGTCGCCGACGCGTTGAAGACGGCGGCGGCGGACCTGGCCGCATTGATCGACGGGCTCGTGGTGAGGATGCGTGACGGCGGTCGGCTGATTTACGTGGGTGCAGGCACCTCGGGGCGACTGGGCGTTCTCGATGCCGCAGAGTGCCCCCCCACCTTTCACACCGACCCCGCGCAGGTTGTCGGCGTCATCGCCGGAGGCGACGCCGCCCTGCGCCGAAGCTCAGAGTTCAAGGAGGATGATCCCGCCGGGGCACGGCAATCACTGGAGGAGCTCGGGCTCTGCGGTCGCGACACCGTCATCGGCATCGCATCCGGCGGGACGACACCCTACGTGCTCGGGTCGCTCACGATCGCCAAAGCGGCGGGGGCTGCCACGGCGCTTCTGAGCTGTGTCCCAGTCAATCCCACTCCACCCGGCTGCGATCATCTCATCGTGCTGGGGACCGGCCCGGAGCTTCTGACCGGTTCCACCCGTATGAAGGCGGGCTCGGCCACAAAGCTCGCCCTCAACACCATCACCACCACGGCATTCGTCCGTCTGGGCAAGGTCTACGGCAACCTGATGGTCGATCTTCGCGCGACCAACGCCAAGCTCACCGACCGCGCGATCAGGATCCTCATCCAGCTGTGCTCCGGTCTCACCCGCGAGGCCGCGGCCACCGTGCTCGAAACGACCGGCGGCGATCTCAAGACGGCGATCGTCATGGAGCGGCTCGGTATGGGTCGAGAAACCGCTCAAGAGCTGCTCAAAGAGCACGATGGCCTTCTGCGGGCGATTCTTGAGTAGCAGGCTATCGGCTCTGTTCTGTCAGCCGCTTGGCTTCCGTGCCTGCGCGGCTGAGGCCTTCGGGGCTGCGCCCTGTGGGCTCCGCCCCTCGGGATACCCGGCATCCTGCCGGGCTTGTTCTGTCAGCCGCTTGGCATCCGTGCCGGCGCGGCTGAGGCCTTCGGGGCTGCGCCCTTTGGGCTCCGCCCCTCGGGATACCCGGCATCCTGCCGGGCTCTGTTCTGTCAGCCGCTTGGCTTCCATGTTCTCACGCCGCTTGGCGTCCTGCCGGGCGCGGCTGTGGGCCAGCGCGGCTAGGGCCGGCGCACGCCGCCCGATGCCGCACCGATGCTCCTCCGTCGCTCCGTCGCTTCATCGCCCCGCCCCGCCATTACCGAACCTCCCTCGTCCCCGATGAGGTGCTCGTACAGAAACTCCCACCGAAGCGGACGGACGGTCTTGCCCAGCCGGTGGGCGAAGTTGGGGAAGAAGACCATTGAGAAGGGCTTTTGCGCCACCTGGAGGGCATGCACGAGCTGCCATGAGTTGGACGGGTGGACGTTGTCATCGACCATGCCGTGCATGAGCAGGAGCTTGCCCGACAACTGCTCGACGTAGGTCAGGCATGAACCCTCGTCGTACCCATCGGGGTTTTCCTGCGGCGTCCGCATGTACCGCTCGGTGTAGATCGTGTCGTAGTTGCGCCAGTCGGTGACCGGGGATGAGG